>NZ_JAVRCA010000013.1:0-175716 GCF_034530995.1 Nostoc sp. DedQUE04
GTTTTGAGGTACTCCAAAGTCGTTTTGAGGTACTTCAAAGTCGTTTTGAGGTACTCCAAAGTCGTTTTGAGGTACTTCAAAGTCGTTTTGAGGTACTTCAAAGTCGTTTTGAGGTACTTCAAACTTTGTCGCAGCGCGATAGAGTACACAGGTGCGTAGGCGTAGCTTGAGTTTTAAAACAGTCGCTACACATTTCTATTTTTTAGGCAAAACCTACCCAGTATTGACACCACTCTCCATTCCCCGTCTAAGTTGTGGTCTAAATGCCTGAAAAATGCTATAAAGTCCATCAGCTTAATTAAGGAGTTAAAAAGTCTAAATGGTTTCCTGGTTGGGCACGCAAATCTTCCACAGTTCCCTGAATTTGTAATTTGCCTTGATTTAATAGCACAATCCAATCAGCACGGGCAATTACTCTCGGACGGTGGCTAATCAGAATCGTAGTTTTCCCTTGGCGATGCAACAACAGCTGATTCAAAACTTTAACTTCACTAACAGGATCGAGTCCGGCCGTTGATTCATCTAAAATTAGGACTGGTGGATCGTTGATGATGGCTCTTGCTATAGCTAATCTTTGCCGTTGTCCACCAGAAATATTTGAGCCAAATTCACCTAATACAGTTTGATATTTTTCAGGTAGTTTACTAATAAAATCGTCTGCCTCAGCAATTTGGCAAGCGCTGACAATTTGCTCAAAAGTGACGTGAGGAGAACCTAACCGAAAATTATCAATAATAGAGCGACTCCAAAAATGAGCCTCTTGCGGAACCAGAACTACTTGTTGTCGCAAACAATCAAGGGCTAAATCTTGCAGATTATAAATACCAATGCGAATATTACCAGAATTAGGTGTATATAATCCTGCAATCAGTTTAGCAAGAGAACTTTTACCACAGCCGGATGTACCAATTAGAGCAATAACTTTACCGCCAGGAATAGTTAGGGAGAAATCTTGCAGTAACTCTAGCCTCCCAGGATAATGAAAGTTGAGATTTGTGCAAATAATATCAGTCTTGCTAGGAATCTTCGTAAAAGGTTTTTTAGTATCGCCTTGATTTTCCGGTGTGGAATCGATAACTTCTGTTAAGCGCTGCGTAGCAGTTTTTGCACGAGTGAATTCATCTATAAAGTTGAGCATAGTACTAATGAATGCTAAAAAATTACCATTCATCCCGTTAAATGCCAGCAGTTGACCGATGCTGAGTTCCTTACTAATAACTAGGATGCTGCCGAAACCAATCAGACTAATGCTGCCAATACTAGAAACTAAACTAGAGAAGATACCGTTAATAATTCCAATCTGAACTGTGCGGAATGTTTGATTTGCTAAACGACCAAATCGGTTCTGAAATTCTTCCCAAAACTGGGGAGCGGCGGTAGTAGTTTTGAGTGTCAGGGCGCCTTTAAAACTTTCAACTAGAACACCTTGATTTTCTGCATCTAAGACTAAGACACTTCTGATTTTTTGTTGAAGTGTAGGCAGAAAAACAATTGTAGACAAACTCATTACAATCGCAATAATCACACCAACTAAGGTAAGTTTCCAGCTATAGAACAGCATGAAACTTAAAGAAACTGCTGCAATCAATAATTGGCTTGGTAAACTAATAATTGCTTGAGAAATTAATTGGTTAATTTGTTGAATATCTTGCAATCTGCTGACAATCTCGCCACTGCGACGCGATTCATAGTAAGTCAAAGGCAACCGCAGGATTGTCCTGGCAAATTCTAAAATTAATCCTAACTCCAGCCGTTGGGCAAAATGGGCAATTAGGTTATATTGAACTAGTTTTAAACTACTTGACACAAGATTCATCACCACAACGGCAATAATTACAGCAGCAAGAAGCTGGGTGTCACCCCGAACTAGTACATCATCCGTCAGAATTTGGATTAGGAATGGAGAAGTTAATGAAAGCAGACCAATAAGTAGGGAACACAAAAAAGCCTCGAATAGTATGCCTTGATAAGGTAATACACGCCGCATAAAGCGCCCAAAGCCGTCTATTTTATCATCAGGTTGAGCATAAAAGCGAACCGAATCTGGCTCTAGTAAAAGCATCACTTTGTCTGACCAAGCATCCGTTAATTCTTTTTTAGAGACATAACGGATATTAACGGCTGGGTCAGCAACTATATATTTCTTACCTTTTTGACCATACAAAACAACCCAGTGAGTGCCTTTCCAGTGAATAATTGCCGGTAATGGCGCTTGGTTCATCCGGTCTAATATTTCATTAGATGCTCTAACAGAGCGTGCATTAAAACCAAGTGCCTCGGCTCCCCGCCTCAATCCCAACAATGTTGTTCCTAATTGACCAGTGCCTACCGCTTCCCGGATGTGATTTAGTGTAAAGTTGCGCTGATAATGTTTGGCAATGGAAGCAAGACAAGCCGCTCCACAATCTTCTTCACTATGTTGTGTAACAACTTGGTATTTCATTTCGCACTCCAGTATTTATATCGTGATAAAACCAAAAAAATAGCAGGGTCTTATCCCTGCATGGTTAAAAATTTAGCCCATAGTTTAGTCGCACTATAGTTTTAATACTTAGATAAAATATCGTATTTTGAGGATCAGAGGGCTGTAACCATTAACTTATGTTAGTTATCTTAAATTCACTTTGTTAAATAAAAGTTGATACAAACTGTATTAATTTTTACTATCTTTACCTGTCTTTAAGATCGATCAAAGGTTATGGATATCGTGAGCGAAAAGCCCAATTAAAGTGTTATTGATAATTACCACTAGCAATTATCAATAACACTTTGTTAACTTTTTTAAAGAAAAGTAGATGGGTAGGAATAAACGTATGTTAGGATGACTGCCATAAAGAAACAGCTAATGGCTACTAGGATTAAGTCGATTAGCAATTAAGCCACACGCAAAATTAATTTAACCTGCGTCAACAGTGTAAATTATTTGAAACGTGAACTTTTATCCTGGGTAGAGACACGTTAATCGTGTCTTTACGTTTATTACTTCACTTCTACTGAACTTCATTAGTCGAAGGTGACAGTCGCAGTGTTTACTCCATCTGCACTTATTGTGGCATCGTCATCGAACCTGCTATCGTCGATTTTGACTCTGCCGCCTTTAGCTTTTTGCTTGATTGAGACCTTAATCCTATCGCCACCACCACCAGACAGATTAGCTTCTTCGCTAGCGCTTAATTCGATAAATAGTGTGCTTTCCATGTTTTTAGTTCTCACTTGATTTTTGGGATTTAGATAACATCACACTAAATTCATCAATGCAAACAGCGCATTTATGAATGTTTTTGTGTTGTTAAGGAAATTATATGGGTGAAACTAGTGTAATAAGACAACTATTTCCTTAAGAAATATGTATTACAAGTTCTTAGCAAACATACTACTTGGCTAATATTTATACTATTTTCATTGTTTTCTGAAGAAACCATGAATTTTATTCTTTTTAAATAGATAAATATTCTGGATTTAATTGTATGGCAAAAATATATATACGTATAAAGATTTGCTGAACAATAATGTCTAATTTAAGACTAAAATAGACAAGATAATTAAAGTATTAATACTGATATTGAGGTACAAAACCTTAAAGTAAAGAGTATCAAATCAGTTAAATAGTATTTTGTTATACAAAATCATAAAAAAGCAATTTGGAGAACTCCAAAAATTTTGTTTGATTTTGAAATTTACGTATTGTCACGTAAGTATTGTTTTTTTTTATTTTGATTATACAGAGACTATTGAAAATAGTATAAAAGATTGTGATAGCAACGGTTTTAAACTAGCTTAACTACTTATTAATTAGAATAGAAAAGAAAAGTTTTTCTCTTTATTATAGAAATTTTTGCAAGAAAATAAAGAAAAGGTAAAATTTTAGAAGAAAATTATAAAGATTTGGTCTTTTTACTAAAAGGCACTAATTGTTATATAGACTTAGGCTATGGATTACTTTTTAGCTATTGCTGATGCAGAAACCTCTAAGACAAGCGGCTTATCTTCTCCCAAGAGAAGAGGCTAAGAAGACTAAGCTTTCAGAGGATGTTTTAAAAGTTGCAAAGTATACTAGAAAACCCTTTTTAAACCTCTCTCAAAAGGTCGAGAGGCTTTGAAATCCTCCCTTTTCTTTTAAAAAAGGGGGATAGAGACGTTAGATTTATGGGGCTTAGATGTTAGCAATAATACTTTTCAAACAACCTCTCAGAGTGAGAAAGGAGGCTCCTAACTTGAAAATGCTCGTTCAATAAATATCTATATATATAGATGTAATGTCGCTCCGCATTTTCATAGTTGGTAGTGTACGAAGTTCATAACTATCACCTTCTTATACTAGCTAGCTATTTGCTAGATTGTTTGCACAACCAAAATGTTTTTTAACGTATATGCTTATTGACCCCCAACCGGACTTTCTCCGCCCAGTTGAAAGCGACGAATATCTTCCTCCAATTAGCAGTTGGACATGGCTGGGAGGGATATTTTTAATTGGAAGTGTTGGCGCTGCCTTCGGTCTTGCAAGTGTCATTCAATACAATGTAGTAGTGAGAGCAGATGGTACTGTCCGTCCCACGGGAGAAATACGGTTAGTGCAAGCAGCAGTAGAGGGAACAGTTAGAAGCATTAGGGTGAAAGAAAATCAAGTTGTGAAAAGGGGAGATGAGATTGCACTGCTCTACGACGCCCAATTACAAAGTAAAAAAAGCCAAATTGCTGGAAATATCCGGCAGAATCATTTACAAAGAACGCAAATCGATGCACAACTAAGAGCGCTACAGAATCAAATCACAGCTGAATCCAATTCGATGGGACAGGCGATTATCTCTGCACAAGCCGATCTGAGTCGTAATCAACGGGATTATGGAGACAAGCGAATTACCAGTAAGGCAGAAGTGGATGAAGTAGAAGCCTCTGTAGAGTTAGCAAGGGAAGAACTGAAGCGATATCAGCAGTTAGCAGAGACTGGAGCGATCGCAGCTTTACAGATTAAGGAAAAAGAACAAGCTTTTAAGGCTGCACTTGCCAGATTAGAACGGATCAAAACTGGACTCAATCCCACTCGCGCAAATGTGGCGATCGCCCAAGAACGCATTGCCCAAGAACGGGCAAAGGGTGAGTCTATGCTGGCGGCATTGAACAAAGAAAGGCAAGAACTTATTGGGCGTCAAGTAGAAATTCAAAATCAAATCAGCAGCGCTCAAGAAGAGCTAAAACAACTCTCAACAGAACTGCAAAAAACTGTCATTCAGGCTTCAGAGGCAGGTACTATCCTAAAACTAGAATTAAGGAATCCTGGGCAAGTTGTTCGCGCTGGGGATGCGATCGCTCAAATTGCTCCTAGTAAAGCACCTCTGGTAATCAAAGCCCGTGTTGCCGCTTCTGATATTAGCAAAGTACAGGTGTGTAAAGTCGTACAAGTAACAAAATGTTCGCAAGGGGAAGTACAAATGCGGCTTTCTGCCTATCCCTACCCAGATTACGGCATCCTCAAAGGAGCTGTTAGAGCTATAACCGCCGACGCTATTACATCTCAAGTTAACGGCAATCCAATTCCACCTTATTATGAGGTGACAATTGAGGCAGAGAGACCTTATTTAAAAAAGGGCAATAAATCCTATCCCATTCAACCGGGGATGGAAGTTACAGCTGATATCATTTCCAAAAAAGAAACCGTTATGACATTTATTCTGAGAAAAGCAAGGTTGCTAACAGATTTGTAGGCTTTTTCTTGTATTCCACGCCATTGATAACCACTCAGGATTTATGCATTAGACCTCTTGCACGGTTTTGATCCCCCCTAACCCCCCTTAAAAAAACGTGAGTTCGACGGCTCTAAAAACCCCACTTCCATTCCTCTCCCCCACAGGGAGAGAGGCTTTGAAACCCTAAATTTTTCGTTGTCAACTAAAAATATTTCTGCCCCTCTCCGCCTCGGAGAGGGGTTGGGGAGAGGTTCATCGAACTCACGTTAAAAAAGGGGGAACTAGAATCAAAGTCCCCCTTTTGAAGGGGGATTTAGGGGGATCAAACCACATTTTGCACTTAGCATAGAGATGTGTGTACACCGTAGCCTTTGGGAGAGGGATTTAGGGTGAGGGCTTTTGATCCCTCCAACCCCCTGCAAAAACAACAGGGCTGTTTCATTGCCTCAAAGGTTGATAAGTGGTGGAAGTAGGTTGAGGATTTGATGGTTTGGTAGACTGGGGAGTTGACCCACTCCAAACTCGATCGAACTGAGCTACCGATAACGACTGTAAAATACTAAGATTAAGCGGCTCTTTGCTGATAAATGTAGCGTAGGAAGGCTGCAAATAAGAACGATATTCAGGGCGGTTAAGGAGATGGGTTTCTAAAAAAGCGACGCTGAGGGCGTTGAGGTAGGAATAAACAGCAGCACGATCGGGGCCTAGTAAGGCAGGTGGTACAGGTAAGACATCGTTTTGAGGAGTAGGTTCGGCGATCGCTGAAAAGTGGGTGGCATTTTCAATCAAAGCCAGGTACTTATTAGAGTCAGAAAGCCAGGTAAAGGGGCGAATTTGCTCAGATACGGGTGGTGCGAAAACATCTTGACTACCTGCTACCAGCATGACGGGAATTTTAATTTGACTGATTCCCCCCTGACCCAAAACTGAACTGTCAATGGGATTAATCGCAATGATGGCCTTGATGCGATCGTCTTTGAGTTCGTAATTCTTTGGAGGTAAATCGTTTGCTTGACACTGCAAAAACACCGACAAATTAAAGGATGAATTATCGGGATTGCAATCTTGCCTGAGTTGCTCAAAGTTAATATTGGCTCCTGCTAAAGTCAAAACAGTATAACCACCAAAAGACTGACCGATCGCCCCAACTTGTTGAAAATTGAGTTTTCCTTGGAGGGTAGGATCGGATTTATCTAAACGCTGTAATTCATTTAGTAGATATTTGATATCCAAAGGTCGGTTGATAAATTCTGCTGCATCTGGAGGCCCTGCCAAACCTGCAAAATATTGTTGAAAGCGTTCGGCATTACTACCAGGGTGTTCCAGTACAGCAACAGCAAAACCATAGGATGCTAGATGTTCAGCCAGGTAGACAAAGGTAGAGCGATCTGAAGCCAGTCCGTGAGAAATTACAATCAGGGGAAAGGGTGGTGAGAGTAAATCTCCAGTTTTTTGTGAACCTGCTGATGGCAAATAGATATCTACAGGTAGACGGCGCGAACGAGAAATGTCATTTAACTCTAGGCTTTTTTTCTGCCAGGTGAATTTTCCTGGCGATCGCAAATCTGGTTTTTGGGAGAAATCAATTTTTGAAGTGGCTGCTTGAGCGATCGCTTCTTTTTGCAGAGAGGCAAAAACTTCATCCTTTTTTTTAATCAATTGAGACAAGTCATCGACTATCCTTAATCCCTCTGTGAAATTTACCCGGATAGTATCGCTAGGAAATTTCCGCAGTAAATTCACCACTGTTAACCCCTCTTTTCGATCGGCAGCAGACAAAATTAAAGAGGCACGTATGGCATAGAAGCCATTCTTTCGAGACTCAGTGAGCAGTAATTTTCCCAATTGTTGCACCAACTGCTCGCCTATCGGTGAGTAGGTAACTTGAGATACTAGTGTAGGAGTGAGATTAAAGCGCTGCTGGAGTAGATCCCGCAGTTGGGCAAGTTGTTCAGGAGTTGCACGGCTAGCATAAAATGACAAATCTTGATCGATTTTGCCAACTTTTGCAAAGGTTTCCAGCGAGTCTACGGATAAAGAAAATTCGCCGAAGGGAGGATAGTAAAAGCTAATGCGTTCAGCTCCCAATCCGGGAGTAGCAGTCAAGAACGTAGATAGCAAACCTAAACCCAGATATCTCAAAAATTTTTTCATTAGAAAAACCCACTATCTAACCCTGCTTAAACTTGTTTGGACAGGGAGGAAAGCGGGGCGGGATCTATAACCGCTTTCCTGTTGAATTGGTTTAGATATATCAAACAGGCTACAAGCACAATAAAGCAAGTACTTACGATAAATTTGACAGGAGTTTTGAACAATCAAAATACATGAGTAGCAAATTTTTCAGTCAAATAGCATCAGTAGCGCGATAATAGATATAGAGATCAAAATTAAGTTATATGTCCTTTGCTTCCTGCGCCTGTTGTGTTGTCGTCCTCAACCAACAACAAGAGCAAAATATCTCCCACCAAAACCAGTGCCAGGATGTGCCAGTTAACGACAGTAAGAGCACGGTTAAAAGTTGTACTGTAATTGAAAATGGCCGGGTGGTCGTTAAACCCTTACACCCACCACTCAATCAGACTTCGGAGTAACTTTCAGAAATTTCCCTCCTTCACTCTAAAGGTAAAACATCGTGGAAGCGGTTGTAATCAATGTAGCGATGTCCATCGGGTGTGTGGTAAAAGATATCGACAAATTGATTGTTCCACAAAATCTCGTTAGCACCATAGCTATGACGGGCATGAACAACCTGGGCAACCGTTTCATCAATGCCACTCAAAGAGACAATCAGCATAGTATTTGTCTGGGTTAATGATTCTGGTGTCATCCCATACAAAGGACTAAACTCATCAATGACATGCATCACTGACCAGCTTAACGTGAAGCTAGGTGTTTGGTTCCTCATCAGTTTAAGATCGTGGAACCGACGTATGAACTGTCCTTCTAGGGTTACTTCGTCGCGCATCAAGTAGACTCGCATCTGCGCTTCCAGAATCGTATTGCGACGCTTATTAGCGCTGCGAAATATCAGAGTCGGCATCGCATTATGAGCTGTAATGACAGCAACACGGCTAAAGAGTACACGGGCTGTAGGTCGAGAGAACCGAGCAAAGGCTAGTCCTGTCATCACAGCAATTCCCACCAAACCGATCATTGCTTCAATAGTGACAATAATGTTGGCGTAAGTTGTTTTCGGATACATTGCCCCATAGCCGATAGAAGCTAGGGTTTGGACGCTAAAGAAAAAGACATCTAAAAAAGAGCCAGGTTGGGCGTTGGCAATACAATCTCCTCCGATCAAGTAAGCTAGGGCAAATAGAGCATTAATCGTTATATAGAAAGTACAAATTAGCAGCAGAAAGCCAATCCAAGGAATCGTTAACAGCAGATGATAGGGATCGCGCCAGTAGGAATGCCATGCACCCATACCTATAATTTCAAATTTTCCATCTTGAACTTGAATCTTAATCGGTGGGATCGAACGCTGTCGTTTCTTGGGTGAAAGTCTCTTCAGTCGAAATTTCATTGCAAGTAGCCAAAAGAACGGCAACTACTTAGTATTGTAAATTAAGTTGCTTTAGAGACATTCACTCTAGACAATTAGGTAGTGGAAATTTAGACTTTCTTTTCTTAAATCAGCAAAAAAATAGGGTGTGCAATGCCCACCCTACTAATTTATCTGCTAGAAACTTATGAAAAACTTGTTGTTATGGCTTTAGTGATTGACCTTTAGAACAGCGGTCAAACCACTCCTGGTATTTTTTCTGGTGCGATTCATCTTCAACTGTAATGGTAACACGCACCTGCTTGCAGCCGTTATTTCGCTCTAGTGCGATCGCATTCAATAATAAATTAGCAATTTTAGGTGAGCTAAACTCGCCGCTTACCGTTAAACCGTTGTCATGTGTAACTTCGAGTCTTTCTACTTCGGTCAAATCAACGCTAGATATTTCTCCTTGTCCTAAATCAATTTCTGCGAGTTGTTTGTGTTCTGGGCTAATTTGTTCCACAATCAGCTTTTCACGCCGGACAGGAACTTGTACAATCCGAGTTTCAATTACTTTGCGAACAATTACCTCACCAACTTTACGCTTACTGCTTTCAACAACTAGTCGTTCTTCTATTAGACGAATAATCTGTTCTTCAGGAATCTGTTCTAAATTATTTAATGACTCAACTGAGCTATTTGTCGTTTGATTGTTAGCTACTTGATCAGTTGAGTTAAAATCGCCTGGTGTTTCTGATTCTAAATATTCAGGCATATATTCAATTTCTGATTTGTTTAAGTCTATGAAAACAGATTGAGTCGGCTTGTCTATTTTTTTGATTCTCTGGCTCTGCAACTGAAATAAAGAAGGATGTTTATCAGCTAACTGCTGGCTAGATTCAGCAGTTTTTTGATTAGCCTGGTTGGATATAACGAGGTTTAGCCGACGATTACCATCCACAATTAAATCATGAACTACTCCTACTTGCTGACCTTGATTATCAAATACAGCAAAATTGTTCACCTTCTTTCTTAAATCTGCCAGCGAGGAGATAGTGCGAGAATTACTCTTTGCCTGTAAAGTGTTTTTTGCCATAGTTTGGCTATTCATCTGGAAAATTTACTAACTGCTTTCTAATTAACTAAATTAAATGTATTAATCATCTGGATACCATTTAGAAAGTATTTGCGATCGATGGATTTATCCAACTCATATCCAGAGTAATATTTGCAATCAAAAATTCTAAGTAGTATCAATACTTTTCGCTTAAGCGGGAAAGGGGAAAGGTGACGATTTTAATTTACCTTTACCCCTTTCCCTTTAACCTTTCCCCAGACCAAAAGAGAGATTGTTAGGTTTATCCGAAAAGTATTATAAGTGGTATCAGCGTAAGGACAGGTAAAGCCAATTCAACTGCTTCACCTGTACTGTGTAGAATTAATTATTAGTCATTAGCTAGTAACTAATGACTATCTATAGTTAGCGTTCTTCAATCGGAAGATTACCAGAATTCACATCTAACTCTTCGCGACGCACAGTTTCTTGAGTTTCAACTGTGTCTTGATCGACCACTTTTCTAACTCTGACTTCTTCACGCAAAAATGCTTCTTTGCGAACATCAGGAGTTTCTTCATGGATTTCAATGCGAGCAACTTCGCCTTCACGGAAGTCTGCTTCGCGCCCAGAAACAGCCGTACCCGCATCTGCTGGAGTTACACGTTCAATAACGACTCGTTCTCTTTCTACTGGCACTGCAATCCGTGCGGTATCAGTTTCAACATGCTTGCCAATCGTTACTTCTCCAGTTTTTTGGCGTCGTTTGCTGGCAATTAGCCGTTCTTCGTACAATCTCAGAGTTTGATGATCTTGCTCGTTTAAACCGTATAAAGCAGGCTCATTTTCGTAAGTGTAGCTATCACGGGCATAAGTGGGAGTTGTACCCAATGGTGGTACAGGCGTTCCTAAAGGATCTAATCCTGCTAAAGGGTCTAATGGTGTTGCAGCTTCTACAGGAGGGGTGTAGTCTGTGGGTTGGCGATATACCCCACGCACCCGTTCTTCATAGTCGTAATCAAGGGTTTGACGTTCGTCGAACTCAGGCAAATCTTCAGCTTGCTCTCTAGTCAAACCAATTGTGTAAACGCGATCGACGTTATAGTCGATACGGGCGCGGGCAATTGGTAGTAATACTTTTTTACCAAAAATCCAGAAGCCTAAGTCAACAACTAGATAGCGAAAATGACCTTCTTCATCAACTAAAACATCGCTCACAGTACCAACTTTTTCATCAGTTCCCTGTGTATAGACACCCAGCCCTTTCAGGTCATGACCATCAAAACTATCTTGATAGCTAGGCTCAAAATCTTCTAATTTGTAAAGAACCATTATGTTTAACCTCAAATATTTTTTTGTCATCTCTTAATGACTAAAGTAGACATTTATTTATTTTTGTACATCCTTCTGCCGAATGAATTATTTCCATAGTTAAATAATCGAAAGTTATAGATAATTTTGAGCGATATGGCTAACTAGAGACATGAAATTAGGAGCATCTCACTTGACTCTTGTAAAGATATGTCTATTTTAAATGCAAAGTTTTGTATTTTGTATCTTGTATCTGTAGATAATTTCTCAAAATATAATTTTTTGAATGTTAAGATTGCCTACTTTTGAGAAAGTTGAGAATCTGGTTATTGAATAAAAAATACAGGCAAAGATAAAATTAACTTTGCCTGTATGATAATTTTTAGAGAAATCTATCAAACAAATTTCTAAACCAGCTAATTAAATAGCTTTATATGCAGTAACACCAGATTATTGCACATCTAAATTACCCGCAGTATCAATATCTAATTCTTCTCGACGAATGGTGTCTTGTGCTTCCACAATGTCCTGCTCTACTATTTTTTTCACCCGGACTTCTTCACGCACAAACGCTTCTTTCTGTATCTCAGGCGTTTCTTCGTACACTTCTATGCGTGCTACTTCTCCTTCTTGAAACTTAAGTTCATTGGGATTTACAACCTTTCCTGCTTCTGTTGGCGTAACTCGCTCAATCAAAACTCGTTCTTTTTGAACGGGTACTGTAACGCTTACAGTTTCTGTTTCAATATGCTTACCAACCGTTACTTCTCCGGTTTTGATGCGTTGTTTATTGGCAATTAATCGTTCTTCATAGAGTTTAAAAGTTTGATGAGATTGCTCATTCAACCCATAGAAATCGGGATTTTCTTGGTAATTGTATGTATCGCGATCGGAAGTCACACCGCTAGTTGGAGAACGAAATACACTACGTACCTTTTCTTCGTAATCATTATTAACGATCGCGTCTTCTGTATGATCGGGTAAACCTTCTATTTGCTGTCTGCTTAACCCATCAACATAGACGCGTTTTTCTAGATAACTGATCCGGCAAAGACCAGTTGGTAGTAAGATTTTCTTGCTAACAAAATCTAAGCTTATATCAATAATTAAATAGCGGAAATGACCATCATCATCAACTAAAACGTCAGCAACTGAGCCAACTCTGTCCCCACCCTCAGTATAGAGATCCAACGCTTTCAGATCGTCTCCACCAAAAGTATCTCGATAATTTTGGTCAAAATGTTCAAGTTTATGAAGAGGCATACACTATTCCTAAATTGTTTATAAGGTCTATGTACTAGGGTAAAAAATATTGAGCTAAGTATCCTCCTGCTGGCGACTGAGTTCAATGGAGATATTTGAGGTTGTTTGAAAAGTCTAATTTATTTACTTGCCGCCCTTCTCCTCTGTTCTCTTTCAGAGACGCACTCGCGTTCGAGATGCGCAAGGGACGTAGGAGAGGGGCTGGGGGAGAGGTCAAAATAGCACTCGTCGAACTCACGTTAATTAAGAGCCAATACTGAAACAATGGGAATAGACACTACAGAACCATGCAGATTATGAGTGAACTTCCAAATAGTCTTGAAGATGCGATCGCCCAATCTCGTGTAGCCGTTCAAGCTGCCCTTGCAGATGGCTGTACTCGCTTACAAGTTGACTTCCTGTTCCCAGAACTGAAGTTTATGCCAGTGGCGGAACAATTTCTGCCGGCATTTACAGATTATGATTCCCGTTTGAAGATTTTCTTTGCTGACGCTGGCGCAGCGGCCCTAGCCCGACGTGATTGGGTAGATTCCCCATTTCAAATTTTGGATATTGGTACGGGTAGGGCTGCTTCTTTGCAGACAAAAATTCAGCCAGAGGATGAAATTTTCTTATTCATCGCCCCCACATCGGTAGAAGTGCCGCAGTTGGAAAAGCTGTGTGAAGTAATAGGCGATCGCCCTTTAGTCTTGTTAAATCCTCGCTTAGAAGATGCTGGAACCGTGGGCATTGGTTATACAGCGAGAAAAATTCGCGATCGCTTTATCAGTACCATTGAATCCGCCTATTACCTGCGCCCCATAGACGATCGAAGTGCCCTATATCGCTGCTACCCAGGACAATGGGAAGTTTGGCTAGAAACTGACGGCGAATATCAAAGAATTGCCGAATTACCTACAAAACCATCTGGTGATGATTTGGATCTCATTGTTTTAAAAGGACAACCGCAAACAACAACAGATGCGACACCTGCGAGAAAGCCCAGTGTATTTAAGAGTTTGCAACGATTTTTAAAAGCATTGAGTAGTTAAGATAATGCAGAGGTAGCAGAAGGAAACTTTCTTATCTGCTGCCTCATTTTGAGTTTTTATACATCGCATTCGTTATGCTGAATGGAAAAAACTGAGCAATCCAGATATGTATTGCGTACAGTTGATCAAGGGTGCAACACACGTAGAGCAAATGATATTTTTACAAGTAGTTTAGCAACAAGCCTTTAACTCACAGCATAATCTGTATACTGCCGTATATAAGGCGGGTGAAACCCAACGACAATATCGTGTTTTGGTATTCCCATTGCTGTAAGTTGCTCACCTACATCCTCTTCTGTACCATTCCACTGAATCCAAATTTTGCTGTTTTTGATATCAAAATGCATTACAGGGCCAAAAACCCTACGTCTATTTTGCCAACCAATATATATCAGTTGGTAATGGTCTTGTTCTACGTCAAAAATTGTTTGAGCTTCAATTTCATTATTACAGGAGGCGCGTTGAGCATATTCTGTAAGTAATTGCCGAATACACTCTCGATATTTATCTAAATCTGCCATCGGATAATTTCCTCCGTTTCCACATCATAAACTATCAGATTGATTTGACTTCGCTGGATAATACTTTTAATAAATGGTTTATTTAAAAAATCGTTATAAGTGTTTAAGGGCACTGCTAAATATAAAACTCGCTCTGAATCTATCTCTTCTAATGCATATCGATAATTAATAAACTGTCCCACCGCAGTATGAAACTCAGAAATAGTTGAAGTGCCGATGAAACTTTTAACTTCAACCGCTATTATTTGTCCTTCTCTTTCTGCCGCAATAATTCTCTCTGCTCCCAAATCGATGTACATATCGGTAACATTTTCTATGCGAATTAGCAAAGGGTCATGAGTAATTCGCCATCCGTCCTTTTGTAATGCCGATTTCACAACATGGTGAAATTTATCTCTAGCTGACATAAACTATTTTTTCAGCCTGTATGAGCATTCTAAATATATTTTGCCAAAATTAGGGAAAAGAAGACAAATAAGGAATTTTAGTATTAATTCCTTACTTCTATCTTTTTTAATTCGTCTGCAACGGCGCATTCAAGACTTTATCGATGCGATCGCGTGTTTCTAATAAGTGCGCTTTGGTGTATTCATCCTCAGAATTAACCCCCTTTAGCTTTTCATCAAGCTGTTTTAATTTATACCAGGCTAAAGTACGAGCATCTTCTGGAACATTTTCTTTTCGCAAGACCATACTAGTCAAAATGTCCAAATACTGACGCTGCAAGCCTCGCCGCAAACTGGTAATCTTCATCGGTTTACCTTTTGGTTTGATGACTTCCGTCCAAATATCTGATTGTAAAGTGTCAAATAGTTCTGGTAGAGTCAGTGCTTTTCCTTCGGGAGTTTTGAGTTCAATATCCTTAAGACGAGAGAGGCGATCGCTTGAGAGTAAATCTCGCAACACAGAACCCTGCATTAGTAGCACCAAGTCATGAATGGGAAAATCCAAACGACCAACTTGTGGAGAACTACCCCAATGTCGCCAACGAGAAGGTGCTAATTTATTCAGTAATTCTGGTGAAAAATTGAGGGCATCTTCTGCAAATACATATTTTTGTAGCGTTTCTAAAGCTTGCCGTTGTTCTTCAACGGGTACTGGTACAAATGGTAAACGGTGTTGGGTGACTCCAGAGACTTTCTCGGCAGGTATCTCACTGGGGTGAATGCGATAGAAAGATTGTCCCCCGATGTATTTTGTGGTGTAATATATTTGCTGAAAATAGTTACCCAATACTGTACTAAAACGTTCGCTGACATCGCTGTAACTATCACCAGCCATTGGAAAACGTTTATCCAGACGTTCCCACATCACCCGCGAATTATTTAACTGCCACTGAGAATAAAGTAGTACATTACCGCTGTTATCCCAAGCATCAGCTGTGGGGTCAAGGTCATACACATCTTCATCTGTGGAATAACTCAATTCTGGCTTGTAGGATTGTGCGGCAATTTCCTCCAAAATTGGCTTTTCTGCTAGAGGAGTTGATGTTTGAATTGTTGTGTAGCCGTACTTAATTGCCCATTCATCATAAGGCCCCACCATACTCGGAAAATAATCTCCTTGTTTTGTACCTTGAGGGGCAATATTTGGGGGAATATAGTCCATGACAGAAGTTGTCAGACCTTTATTTTTGGTAATTTCCGTATTATTCATCTCCTGTGGTGGTAGCAGCGTACTACCACGGAAGTTATGACGTAAACCAAGAGTATGTCCAACTTCGTGAGCGATGATTAAACGTAAATATTGATTAATATATGCTTTTACCTTGTCTGGAGTAGCCATAGTATCAGGCAGCAGAGACATTGCCAGTGAACCAAAGGCAAACTGGTTAGCAGCTTCCATGCCATAGCATAAATCGTACTCGCCTGCCATTTTCGATAGACGATTCAACAGCCCCTCTTGTCCTTGCATCTTCTGGGGGACACCATTGTTTTTCCCATCTAAACCATTGGCGCAAAGTAAACGATTTTGCATCAAAGCTGATAAAGTCGTGCGATTTTCTGTTTGGCTGGGTTGGACAATTTTGCGATATTCACCCTTGAGTGCCCGGATAAAGCTAGCATCTACGAGAATGTCTGCATCCAAAATTTCCCCTGTCAATGGGTTAACGCGAGATGGCCCCATTGCAAAGTAGCCATCGACTGTATTAATCCAGCGAATCGTGTTGTAACGAATATCTGCCGGGTCCCAGGTAGCATCATCTGGCATTTGGCGGACTTCAATTGCATCCTTGAATCCGGCTTTGAGAAAGGCTTTGTTCCACATAAGAACGCCTTCTTTCATGGCATCGCGGTATTCTAAGGGTACAGCGTTATCAATCCAGAAAACAATCGGTTTTTTGGGATGAGAAATGACTGCTTTCGGGTCTTGTTTTTCTAAATGCCAGCGATTGATGTAGCGGACAAAAGAATCGCCGCGATCGTCGTCTTTGGATAAATCTTGATAGGCGGTGATGAAATAGCCAACGCGATCGTCAGCAAGGCGCGGTCGATAATCTAGATCGGGTAGTTGGGAGAGACTGTAGTGAACGCGCAGGGTAAAGCCACGGCTGTCAGCTAGCGACCCAAAGTTTGCCACTTCACTGTTGGATTCAGCACTATCAGAGTAATTCAAAATTGATTCGACTTCTAAGTTTTGAGGAAAGGCTTTAGCAGTACCAAAATAGGACTGGCTTGTGCTTTTTGGAACTCCTAAACCTACAGATAATCCAGCTAAGTCTGTGAGTAACAAATCTTCTAAGTCAATGAGAATAGTTTTGCGTTCTGGATGAATGCTTTTAATGGGAATGGTGTAGAGAACAGAATCACTAAACGATCGCGTCAGCGATCGCACTTGGGGATCTCCCTCACGAGTGCGAAAATTCACATTGCGGATGACAAAGTGTAATTTATCATCTACCCGTTTGAAATAAAATAAAAAATCTTGCAGAGGCATACCACTGTAAATACCTCGTTCGCCAATTCCCGATTCCAGGGTTGCCGTAGCTAGGTAATTTTTATTAAGTTGTTCTGGCTTAATTTCTAGATAAATCTTATTCTTTTCTTTATTACGATAAAGGGTGAACAACCCCCCAGATTTTTGGGTGTTTTTAATTACTTCGTTAAATGGCTCTAAATCATCCTTTGCTGCTGGTTTTGCGGTAGTACTAGGCTTTGCATTTGCTTTCTCTGCGGGGTTTGCAACTTGTAAAAATGGTTGCTGACTTGCTTGTTTTAGGTTTTTTACTATCCAAATAAACGGTTGAGGCTGTGCGTGTTTATTTTGATTAACTACCCAAACTTGATTTGACGGTAGCCTCTGTTTCTGAGGAATATTAATATTATTTGATAATAAGGCTGAGATTTTCGTTGAAGAAGCTTCTGTAGATAACTGACTATTGAACTTCTCACCACTTCTGACTGTAACCACATTTTCTTCAACAATCTGCTTGGCTGCATCAACATTGTTAACAAACGGTGACTTAGCGCTAGCTGTCGCTATCCCTAAAAATAAACTATGTAACAAAATCATGTAAAAGGTTAATCTGTTCATCGCATTCATTACCTGATAACTATCTCTCGTTATTTTTTAACTTTTGCAAAGCCATATAGCCGCCCTATGGCGATTATCTTAGCTGCTTTATATTAAGCAATAAACTTTCAGCTTAAATTTTAATTGCCATTTTTTAGCTTTGTTGTGCTGTTTTAATGTAGGATTTTTTCTAACAATTGCATCTTCTACAAACAGTAAGTATGATTTTTACATCAGACTAGGAAATTTCTTGGAGAAAAAGTATCACAAATTAGCTAAATCATAGAATTAGTTGAGCTGGGAAAGAATTTTGAAGTTAACACTTCATTTACATTATGAGAGGAAGCTTAAGGCTACTACAGGTGAGCAAGAAGTCGCCATCCAGAAACGCCGTTGGCAAATTCATCAGAAGTAGCCTGCCCTAAATATCGTCAACTCATGATTTTTTTACTATAGTATTTATTTATACTATTGATTATTGGGAATGCAAAGCAAACTGGCATAGAAAAGTTTTTAATTCAGGATTATCAAAAACAGTTATTTAAATGTAACAACGTAAACAAAAATGTCAACATATTTATCTCAAGTTTGGCAGCTGCTGAGAAATTATGTTAGGGGTACAAGCTTACAAGAGATGCCAAAGGCCACATCCCTAGAAACTGAAGCAGTTTTACCTCTAGGAAAAAATATTAAAGAACCAGACAAAAGTGTTAGATTAGCTCAAGATAATTTGCAGGAATATTTATACTCTCCAAGACTGCAAAAAAGCTTAGAAAAATGGACAGTACCAAAGAACGGTTTGACTTCTCAGATGGACGATCGCACATTGGGCACTTTATCCACTGAGTTTTGCTTTAAAGTATGCGATCGCCAGATGCATGAAGAGATTTATGATTTATTGGGCAATGCTGCCCTGAAACCTGAGATAGTCAAGCAACTAATGGAATTGGTTGTGACTGGTCAAAAAATTCGTCTAGAATTGCTTTTTGGGCGGCTAGAAGATTTTTATCGTCGCTGGTGTCAGGGAGAATTTATCGATGGCACACCAGATGATAACCTGCCTCAGAAAACAAAGTTAAAGCTAGCGGCACAAAATATTGCGATCGGGTTGAGACAGGTAGACATATATACAGGGCTGAACGTACTGATTTTATTACTAGAGTTACACCGTTACGCCCAAGGGCAAGATGAACTCAAACAAAAAATCAAATTCTACCCATCTGCCCAACCGGACACAGACAATTTTTTCACATCCCAACTGCTACGGATTATCAATTATAGCGATGCCCTGGAAATTGGCAACTTTAGCAGTATAGTTGGACAATTCCTCAAAGGCGGCAACTTTAGGGGTGCTTACCTCGGCGATGCCAACCTTACTGGGGCAGACTTTAGCGGTGCCGACCTTAGCCTTGCTTATCTCGGCGATGCCAACTTAACTGGCGTAAACTTCAGCGGTGCCAACCTTAGCGGTGCCAACCTCGGCGATGCCAACCTCAGCGGTGCCAACCTCAGCGGTGCTAACCTCAGCGGTGCCGACCTCAGTAGCACCAACCTCAGTGGTGCTAACCTTAGCTGTGCCAATCTTAACAGCGCCGACCTCAACCGCGCCGACCTTAGCAATACCAACCTTAGCCGCGCCGACCTTAGCCGCGCCGACCTCAACCGCGCCGACCTTAGCAGCACTAACCTCAGCCATGCTGACTTAAATAACGCCATCCTTTTCGGTGCAAATCTGAGTGAAGCCAACCTTAATAGCGTCAGCCTTAGCCATGCCGACCTTTGCCGCGCCGACCTCAGCGGTGCTGATTTGAGTCATGCCATCCTCAACGGTACTAATCTTAGTGACACAATTCTTTTCAGTACCAACCTCAGCAATGCTATCCTGGTTGCCGCAGACCTCAGCTATGCCAAACTTAATGGTGCCAAACTTAACAATGCCAGACTTAACGGTGCAATGTTCTTAGGTGCCGACCTCAGCGGTGTAGACCTGAGTCGGGTGATTCTCAATGAAGCTGACCTTAGCGGCGTGATTCTCAACGACGCCGACCTCAGTGGTGCTGACCTCACCGACGCGATCCTGTTTGGCACAGACTTCAGCTATGCCAACCTTAACAATGCTAACCTCAGTGGCAGTAACCTCAGTGGTGCTATCCTCAACGGCGCGGATCTCAGCCATAGCAATCTAAGTTACGCCATTCTGGGTGGTGCAGACCTTAGCGACGCTAATCTAGAAGAGATGATTTGGGGTAAAAAGCAGCAATGGGAAGGCGTGCGAGGATTAGAAACGGCAGTTAATGTACCGGAGGCGTTGAAGGAAGAACTGGGACTGAATTGAGATGAGCAAGATTTTATACTAAACTTTAAAGAGCCAATACATTTATCTATAGGTATGTATAGGTTTCTCGCCCCCACTAGAAAGCCCCTAGATGAATCCAGGGGCTTGGGTAATTTTGGTTGCGATCGCATAACAACAATAGGCGATCGCAATCTGCGGTAAATGCACTCTCAAATACTTAATTAATTACGGTGATTATTGCTGTAGTGAACCCTTGTACCAGCCCAAAGCAACTTCTCCCGTAGCGTCTGATAGTAGGAATTGTTCTCGCGCAAAATAATAAATTTAGCCCGACACTCTGCCATCCGCACATCAACACGGTGTCCAGGCCAAATTGAAGTTCCCAAAACCCCATCTGTCCACAGCTTAGTACTCAAATCGTAATCCCCCAAAGGCCAAATACTCACCACAGAACCAGGGGGTAAAACGAGAGGACGACTAGAAAGGCTCATTGCACAAATGGGAGTGATGGTAAGCGCCTCCATACCATCATGCATAATTGGCCCATTCGCAGAAACGGTGTAACCAGTGGAACCTGTGGGAGTGGAAATAATCAACCCGTCCCCAACATATTGATCGACTACCTCACCATCGATTTCCATTTCTAGAATTGAGGTGATCATTCGGTCAGCGGAAGCGGGTTTGACACAGAATTCATTCAAAGCCAGGTAACGTTCGCTCACTGGTTCCAAATTAGACCCATGACCCTCATACACAGCAGCTTGTAACATCATCCGTCGTTGGATAGCATAGCGATCCTCAAACAGCCGATCCCAAACTTTCTCCGTATCTTGAAACTCTTCCACTGACTCAGTTAAAAACCCCAGATGGCCTCCTACATTCACTCCCAGAATTGGGATGCCAGCTGGGGCTAAATGTCTGGCACCAGTTAAAACAGTACCATCGCCACCGAGTACCAAAGCGAGATCGATTGGTTGAGCTGCTGAAGCCAAAAAGACTGGATAGGGGTTGTCTTTCGGCCCGCTAGGCCCCATCAACACATGGCACTCGCGACTTTCTAGTTGTTTAGCACAGATTTCTGCCCATTGTTTACTCCGGGCATCCCGCGCTTTATAAGCAATGATTACCTGCTTGAGTTGCACGCACAATTACCACTTCAGGAGATTAAACTGCTCCATATCGACGGTATCGCGGTTGCGATAAATGGCCAGCACGATCGCTAAACCCACCGCCGCCTCGGCTGCGGCCACGGTAATCACAAATACTGTGAAAACCTGACCCTTAATTAATGTTGAGTCGAGGAAGTTGGAAAATGCCATTAAATTCAGATTAACAGCATTGAGCAGTAATTCAATTGACATCAGCACCCGCACAGCGTTGCGGCTAGTAATTAAACCGTAGATGCCAATGCAGAATAAAGCTGCTGCTAGTAATAAAAAGTACTGGAGTTGCATGAATCTGGGTATCCCTCCTGAAAAAATCTGGCTGTTTATCTGCGGCTCAGGTTGCAAATATTACTCTTTTGTTTCGCTAGTTGTTGATACTAGTTCTCTGGGGCGTTCTTGCAAAGTCAAAACAGTTTGCCCCAGTTTGGATGGTGTCAACAGGTCTGGCAAATACTCGCGGCGTGCCAAAATAATTGCTCCTACCATTGCTATCAGCAGCAAAATGGAAGCTAGTTCAAAAGGTAGTAAAAAGTCAGTGAAGAAATGTTCTCCAATTAAAACTATAGAACTTTCGCCACCTGCCACAGGAGCAGCTGAGTAAGCCCAAGGAGTAGCCAGCACCATCGTACTTAAAAGACCAAACAATCCTACACTGACTACACCCGTAAGTGCTTTCCGCACCCAAGAGTTGGGAAATGCTACAAAATTCTGCCGTTTGTTCACCAACATAATGGCAAACAAAATCAGTACGTTAACCGCCCCAACGTAAATTAGTATTTGTGCAGCCGCAACAAAATCAGCATTTAGCAACAGGTACATTCCCGCTATGCTGATAAACACACCCCCCAGCAAAAAGGCAGAATAGACGATGTTGGAGAACAGCACCACACCAATGGCTGCCCCAATCATCATCACGCCCAGTATGCCAAGTGATACTAACTGTACTCCTTCTGCTAGATTCACTGTTTTTTGTCCTTAGTCAATTGTCATTGGTCATTGGTCATTGGTCATTGGTCATTGGTCATTAGTTATTAGTCAAATAACAAAGGACAAATGACAATGGACAAATGACATTTATTTTTCTGTTTGTTCTACCAAGTCTTCTGGACGCGCACCTGCACGTGGCGCATCTGCGGGCAGTCCATGTGGTTCGAGGACGCCTTTGGGTAGGTAAACTAGTTCGCGCAGTGGTGTCACCATTGGGTCATCTGTTACCTTATAAGGCAGACGACCTAGCGCTACGTTGTCATAGTTCAATTCATGGCGATCGTAAGTGGAAAGCTCATATTCTTCTGTCATCGATAGACAGTTAGTGGGGCAAAATTCCACACAATTACCGCAAAAGATACAAACTCCAAAGTCAATGCTGTAGTGGTTGAGTTTTTTCTTTTTGCTGGCTTTGTCGAATTCCCAATCTACTACAGGTAGGTTAATTGGACAAACGCGAACGCAAACTTCGCAAGCGATGCACTTATCAAATTCAAAATGAATCCTACCGCGAAACCGTTCGCCAGGAATTAGTTTTTCGTAAGGGTACTGTACAGTAATTGGACGCCGCCGCATGTGGTCGAAGGTAACAGAAAGACCCTGACCAATGTAACGCGCAGCTTGTACTGTTTCTTTGGCGTAATCGCCAACTTGTTTTAGGAACTTTAGCATTGTGCTTCACTCTCTCTTTTTAAGCTATCAGCGTTATTTGTCCCTTGTCCTTCGTCCTTGGTCTTTTGTCATTAGTCATTTGTGTATGCTAATGACTAATGACTAACCACCAAAAGCGAAGGGAAAGGCTAGTTTCAGGGCGGCGGTTAATAGAAGATTAACCAAACCAACTGGTAACAAAAACTTCCATCCTAAATCTAACAGTTGGTCAATCCTTACCCGTGGCACTGTCCAGCGCAACAGGATGGCGACAAACACTAGTAAATAAGCTTTGAACACAGTCATGGTGATACCCAAAGCCGCAGTTACTATCTGGAACACGGGATTTAATTCACTAACTCCCAGCCAACCAGCGATGAGGTTGAGGGGAATAGGAAAGTCCCAACCGCCCAGGTAGAGAATTGCTACTAGTAAGGAAGAAAGGATTAAGTTAACGTATGAACCCAGGTAGAACAGACCAAATTTCATGCCTGAGTATTCAGTCTGATAGCCTGCGACGATTTCTTCTTCCGCTTCGGGTAAGTCAAAGGGTAATCGTTCGCATTCAGCGAGGGCAGCTATCCAAAAGATCAGAAAACCAATTGGTTGTCGCCAAATGTTCCAGCCCAGAATGCCGTAGCCAGACTGCTGATTGACAATATCAACGGTGTCGAGGCTATTAGACATCATAGCGATCGCTAATACCGCCAGCGCCAAAGGAATTTCATAACTAATAGATTGCGCTGCTGCCCGCAACCCCCCTAAGAGGGAGTATTTGTTATTAGATGCGTAGCCAGCCATCAGCAAGCCAATGGGTTGAATGCTTGACAAGGCAATCCACAAGAATACGCCCATGCCCACATTGCTAATTACGATATTCTGTCCAAAGGGCACAATCAGGAACGACAGAAACACCGGAATTACAACAATAATGGGGCCGAGGGTAAATAGCCAGGGGTCAGACTTGGCTGGTACTATATCTTCTTTAAATACCAGCTTCAGACCATCCGCTACAGGCACCAGCAACCCAAAAGGCCCCTGGTATTCTGGCCCAATTCGCTGCTGTGCGGAGGCAGAAATTTTCCGTTCTAGCCAAGTAGCAACTAATACCCCCACTGTTGCCCCAATCAGCATCAGTATCATTGGCAGCGGCATCCAAATCGCTTTGGCTGTTCCTGCTGGTATACCTAAATCCCGGAGGGATTCAATAAAAGTTCCTTGGAGGTCAATTCCTGAATTCATGTTTGGTGCTCTTTAAGACATAGAGTCATGGTGAGTTACAACTATTAGTTAAATTAATACCTGTAAATTCACCCATTTTTAATTTTTGCTGTGATGATGACCGATTGAAGATTTGTTGCCAATTCCCATGCCTAGTATATCGTTGGATGGTTTGACCACCCTGAAGCGAGATGAGAATTCTACTTATGGTTGGCATTAAGATTGGCTATTCAGGGAGCGCAGGGACAAGGGGACAAGGGGAATAATCTGCTCAATGCCCCATGCCCAATGCCCCATGCCCATTTACCGTTGCTCAATGGGAGTATAAGTAACTTCGTGCAGACCGTTGTAAACCTGGGTAGGACGGAAAATCCGGTTTTCTGCTAGTTGTTCTTTCCAATGGGCTAGCCAACCGGCAACGCGAGCGATCGCAAATATTGGTGTAAACAAGTCGGTAGGAATCCCCATCTTCCTATATACCAAACCAGAATAAAAGTCAATATTTGGATAAATCCCTTTGCTACCGAGTTTTTCCTCTACCACTCGTTCCATTTCTTGAGCAATGTCATAGAACTTGTCATGCCCAAACTTTTCAAACAATTGCTCTGCTAGTCCTTGTAAAATTATGGCTCGTGGGTCTTTCACTTTATACACACGATGTCCAAAGCCCATAATCTTAGATTTAGTTTCCAGACAATGCTCTATGTAGGGACGGACATTTTCCACAGAGCCAATTTTTTCCAACATCTGAATTACTTCTTCATTGGCTCCACCATGCAGAGGCCCGCCCAAAGTTCCCACAGCACTAGCAACTACAGCGTAAGGATCGGTTAAGGTGGAAGCTGTCACCCTGGCACTGAAAGTAGAAGCATTCATTGTATGCTCAACTTGAAGTATCAAGCAGATATCAAAAACTCGCGCCATCAGAGGATCGGGTTCTTTCTCATCAAGCATGTATAGAAAGTTGGCGGAGTAGTCTAAGTCATCACGGGGACGCACGGGATCGTTGCCTTTTCGCATCAGTTGGAACGCCGCCACCATTGTAGGAATGGTTGCTATCAGGCGCACTACTGAATCTCGAATGTAGACAGGATTATGTAAATCCCGAAGCGAATAAAACAAGCCTAAAGCCGCAGCGGAGGCTTGCAAGGCATCCATTGGGTGGCCGCTTTCTGGAAAGCATTTCATCATGTCCCGAATGCGGTACTTTATCCGCCGGTGGTAACGAACTTCATGCTCAAATGTTTCCAGTTCTTCTTTGCTTGGCAGTTTACCCCAGATTAAGAGATAAGCAGTTTCTAGGAATGTACTTTTTTCTGCTAATTCCTCAATCCTAATGCCACGATATTCTAGTATTCCCTTTTGCCCATCAACATAGCTGATACTTGATTGAGCGGCGGGAATGCCTTCTAGACCAGGCTTGTATTCGCACACCATCATGGCAACACCATTTGCTTTTTGAAATATCTGCTGGAGGTAACATTACCAGAAATTTATTGTCGCCATAACAGTAGCCGTTCTAACAACAATCGAAAATGTTGAAAAACTGTTACAGCAGGTACTTGGGTGGTGTCAACCAAAACATCTGACTCCGACCCAGAGGAGAACCTGTTTCTGGTAGTTTTATCCCAATCATACCTGCTTTTTTCAAGACAAAACTTTCTTTGACTTCTCCCCACAGGAGAATTTCTGCCCAATTGGTTAAATCAGGTTCGTGTCCAACCAGCGCCAGTTGTGTATTTTGGGAATAATTTCTTGGCTCTAACCACTCTTTTAGCCAACTAGAAATTTGACCGTCGTGGGCGAGGTGGCTAGATTCCTCTAACTGGGAGCTTAGTTTTTCTGCTATGAGGATTTCAGCCGTTTGGCGCGCCCGCACTAAGGGACTGGTGAGAATTAAATCAAAGTTTAAACCTAATTTAACAAGTTTCTGGGCAACTTTCTCAGTTTTTTGCCTTCCTTCTTTGGTTAGGTTGCGCTCCTCATCTTTGATGCCTAATCCCTTGTCTTCGGCGATGCCATGACGAATTAAGTATAGTTCCATACTTTGTATTGTGAGCGATTCAGTTAGGCTGCTCTTAGGCTAATGTTAGAACGCTATCCACCACTTAGCAATCTGTCATACTCTGGATGCGATCCAATCCAAAACCATACAAAATTTTCATCTTCTTTTACAGCAAGCGCCCGATAATATATACCAATACGCACTGACCAAAACTGACCGACTTTTTTGAAATGCAATGATGGATACTTAGGATCTTCCCGAAGCAACTCATAACATCGGTCAGCAAGCTGTTGGATATCAATTGGTAACTGGCGATAGTAATACCAAAAATCAGGGGTTGCTCGATGTTTCACAGATCGGTGCAACGCCCTTCTCGGAGATGTTTGAGTGCTTTTTTTGCCAATGCATCTAACCGACCAGCAGCGACATCTTCTTCAATCTGTTTATCCCAGGATGCTGCATCGAATTCTGCAAACCAGGTACGAAATGCGGCGAGATCCTCTGGTGAAAGTAGACTAACAGCGAATTCGACGTTTATAACCTCTTCGTCGTTTACGTTTAATTCTTTCTTTAGTTTCTCATTTATTATTAATTCTTGCGCTAAAAGAAGGCTTGTCTGATTGATTAAATTTCTCCTTAATTCTTCTCGTTTATCCAAGGATGCTGCATCGAATTCCGCAAACCAGGCACGAAAAGCAGCTAGCTCATCTGATGAAAGTTGACTAATAGCGAGTTCGACTGTCCATTTTCCTGATAATTCACGAACCAAATTGTCAAAATTATGTACAACTGGCAAATTTAGGTTTTCAATATATCCGTGAGCAAGCCGATTCCAAACTTCAAAACAAGCTTGAGCAAGCTCGAATTGAGAGATTGATAACTCTCCCAAAGAGTACAGATGTCTTAGTAATCCTATAACTGGGAAACGTTCAATAGGAATTGAAACATCGACTGCTCGCTTTCTTAAAGTCCCCTCAAATATACTCCACATCAAAAGAAAAGCAGGCTCAATTTCATCATTTTCAATAAGCTTATGTGCTTGGATAAGCCGATGGGTTAGCTCTTGCCATGAAGGAAATTGTTCGGATGTTCCAGGTAATGACTTAGCTTCTATGTCTTCAAGTGTTAGCAATAAAAAACGCCAGCCTGGATGTTTACTCACTTCCTCTGCTAAAGCCTGTAAACGATCAACTGACATTCGGCTGAGGCTGGTTTTTACTTCAATTACCAAACCTGAGTCGTCTTTAATAGCAATCATATCTGGCTGGTAGTTACCCAACTCGAATGGTAATTCATCTGTTTTAGGTTCAATGGAAACACGAAATCCTTGGCTTTCGTACTTCTCTGCCAGAGATTTTACTTTTTCATCATATAGAGTTTTAGTATTGTTAATCATAAGTATTTTTCCAGTGGTTGAGATTCACTCACTTTTACATAAACACACTCTTTACCTGTGATTACAGCACGCTGTAATAATGAAGGTAGATTTCTAATATCAATCGGGTCAGATATAAATCTACGATGACTATCTACATCTGATACTAAATTATCATCTTCAAAAACTAAGTTTACAAGTGCATCCTGAATTGGCTTGATAATGTTATCAGTGTCAGCCGGGAACTCATCACAAAGGTAAACTAGCGTTAGTTGTAGATCACCTTGTTTAATGACGCTGCGATCTTTCCAAAGTTTTTGAGCTTCAACGCGTACAAAATTTTTCCATGCCTGAAGGTTTTCTTTTTTCTTTGTCTGTAACGAAACAGGTCGTCTGGGAATGAGAAATTCAAAAGGTATTATTCGCATCCCAAGTGCATATCTTTATAATTAGTTAACAAAGTTACAGCAATTTTCACAGATGATTACTCATCATATTGAACATATCTACATTTATACAAAAATTCTACATGGTTATTTGTCAGCGTTAAGATAAAAGTCTAAGTCTAAAATCTCATCGACAGAAAAGGGACAAGCGATCGCAAAATTATCTTCTGATAAACCAGTTTCCACCATTGCCTCTCGCCGCGCTCTTTGATAAATAGTATTAATCCACTCGGCATCATTTAAAAAACGCTGCAAGCTAGGACTTTCTTGCAGTAATTCATCTATATTTAGTCGCTCATAAGTAATGGTCACTTGCCAACTGCGACTGGGGCGTTCAGGTTGATACTTCCACTTCAGCAAATGTGATAACACCAACCGCAACGCACTTTGCAACGCCCGTTGTTGACTTTTACCCAAGTCCACCACTTCCTCAATTAAGTGTTCTAAATCCAGCGTGTCCCACTGGTGCGATCGCAAAAGCTCTGCTGTCCGCTCTACCCACGCACAAAAATCTTGTTCATACAGAGTTTGTAACATTTGCAGTTCTATAGACTTCATGGCGCTCCTTGTTCGTAAATAAAATAGGTAGGCGCGAGTTAATTTTATTTGTGCCTACCTACTTAACATTAAGCACGAACTACATCCTCAATCAGTTCAGCGTCTGTGAAAAGACCAAAATTCCCGACTTTTTAGAAAAGTCGGGAAATATGTTTATCACGAATGATTTACAGATACTATCTAACCAAACCCTTTCACTGCTGCATGAGTTAGGAGTTTTCCCCATCTCCTTTTCTCCCTACTCCGACTGGATCGGGTTGTCTCTAGGATTAACTAACCTCAACAGTTTTTGCTTAATTTGAGCATCGAATACTTCCCATTTCATTTTCGCATAAGCGGAATTTTCGTTGCTGCCAGATAAGAAGCCCATTGGAATTTCAAAGCCGCCTGCGCTTGTCCTTCCACCGCCGAAAAAGCGCCCTGTGCTATCTTGCCCAAAAGCTTCTTTGATGAATTCATCAGGGTCAAGGGTAAGTTTGCTAGTTCTCAGGGAGCCGATGACTATTTCCAGTTCTTCGTCTTCATCGTGAACAATGCCGTAAACTACGGCGGTGTGGACGTTTTCTTCGGTAACGAGAAAATCAGCCGCTTGGGGGATGGCGTCACGGTCTTCGTAGCGTAAGTAGCCAACACCAGCAATGGAAAAGTTATTTTGGACGATGCGGTTTTTCAGCGATCGCTCGATCACATCCATTACCCGCTTGGAACGGTTGGCCTGTAAAATGGCATTCAACAGTTGAGCGTCATAAAATCGGCTTAAATACGCCGCTGCCATAAAATCTTCTTCTTGGGCTTGCATTAACCGATCTGTATCCGATCGCAAGCCATGCATCAAAGCAGTAGCGCATTTGACGTGTTGATTTATGCTGCTATCTAATGCTAATAATCCTGTTTGGAGGTATTGAGTAAAAATTGTTGCCGTCGCTCTTACGTAAGGGCGGATATCCTCAAACTCTGAGTGCAGATCGCCTTGGATACTGTGATGGTCGACGAGTACCACTAAAGGAATTCCAGCCTGCTGCACCGCTGACAGTAGCTGTGAAGTGGTTCCCTGGTTGTCAATTAATACAAAACCTTGATAAGATGACAAATCTTTAGTTTTCAAGGTTTGCGTTGTCCAGCGTTGGATAGGTAAATTAGTCAGTCTTACCAAGGCAATATTTTCTTGATGGCTCAATGCACCAGCATAAATGATTTCACATTTGATATCATATTGCTGGGCAATTAACTGATAAGCCCAAGCGCAGGAAAGGGCATCAGGGTCAGGAAAATCTTGCAGAATTACCAGTTGGCGATCGTGTCGGTGTGCCAAAAGGGTTCTTTGCAGTTCTTCTGACTTTTGTTGTGCCAGAGAGTTACCACGGTTACTGAGATATATAGCTCCATCACCTACCGATGGCGGTAATGACGGACTTTTAAATGCAACTTCCACTGGCGCTTTCTCGATTTCAGGTTCCTCTGGGTTTGGCTCTGTGGTCAATGACAAACTCTCAAACTGAGTAACGGGAGAATTAAAGTACATAGGGAACTTTTTTTAAAGTGTGAGGCTCCTTTAATTCAGAAATACTTACGAGCAGCAATTCACTGAATTTAGCCACATTAATTACGATCTTCGCAAAAATATCAAGACATTGCACTATACATCTAAGTATATTTCTTGTCAGTAACACCGCTCAACATCAACTAACTTCCACTAAAGGGCATACAGCAAGGAAGTTTAGAATATCAGGCTGTATCTGGCAGCATAAATATGTTTTAGGAGTTTTGTTCTCTTTCGTAAATTCAATCAGGGAGATTTTTATCTAACTTAGGGTATACTTCCTATCTTATCCTTTAGAATTAGTCCTTGATATTTGAAATATTCTTATGCTTAATATTCTCATTATTGTGACTATTGAGCAATTAACAATTATTTTTGATGAATAACGTCTGTTTTGTATCCCCTTTGAAAATTCTGCTTCTGCAAATTTAGAGTAAAGTCCAATGGAAAAGGGCAAAAGACAGGGGGAGTAAAGAGCAAAAGGGAAACTCTATATACATACAACAAAATACATACAACAAATTTCAAAGCTTGATAGTTGATGCAATCATCTTTGTTGCAAGCCTATAGCTACCAATTTTTTAAAACTCCAATAACTTTAGTTATTGGTTATCTACTAAAGAAAGAGGGTATTTCTCCTTTTTTCTTTGCTCCTCTGTTTTTTGCTCAAAGACCTATAACATACTTTTGCCACTCTGTATGCAGTCCACTCTTAAGATGTTTGCTGACCTCGAAATAGAGACTGCTATAAGGTTGGCGCGGGGGATGACGCAAAGGCATGTGAGCTTCGTGGGGAGTCCGACTGCCTTTTTTGACATTGCAACGGACACAAGCGGTAACAATATTCTCCCAAGTATCGCCTCCGCCGCGCGATCGCGGTATTACATGGTCTAGTGTCAACTCATCCCCTGTGTAACCACAGTATTGACAAGCATGACCATCACGGTGCAATATATTTCGGCGAGTTAAAGGGATTTCTTTATAAGGAACGCGTACATAATGACGCAACCGGATCACGGTCGGCAACGGGAAATCCGTGTACAGAAATTTACCGTTGTGTTCCACGCGTTCTGCTTTGCCCTTGATTAAAAGAACTACAGCACGACGCCAACTCGTTATATTGAGAGGTTCGTAAGAGGCGTTTAAGACTAAAACCTTCCCCATTATTTGCGCTCAGGGTATGAGTTTTACAATATATTAACACAAATACACCCTGCTAGGGAGATGAGAAGAAATTATACTTTCGGAAGAATTTGAAAATTAAGTTATGAGTAAAGGGTCAAGAGTTAGGAGTGAAGAGTGAGGAGTTAGGAGTTGAAAAGTCAAATTTATTACTTCATCAAAATTATTACTTAGACTGACGCAATCGCGCAGCGTCTCGTAGACAAGAACAAAGTGAAAAGTTGAGCCGTAAGATTTACTTCTAACTCATAACTCATAACTTCTAACTCATAACTCTTAACTTTTACTTTAGCGCCGTAACATCTTGTATCAGTTCCAATCTGAAGGTTAAACTTCCTATTTAATCTGATCTCGCTTTTAGGAGCGTGTATAGATAGATAACTTGAAAGTTTAGCCGTGGCGGGATAGGAGTCAGTACAAATGTTAAGTCGCAAACAAATCCCTGGTATAGTTCCTAATCAGCAGTGCGATACCTACGCATGGTTTTCACAACGAGCTTGGGTAGAAATTGATTTAGAGGCGTTGTCATACAATGTCAAGCAATTGGTGCAGTTTTTATCGCCGCGTACCCAGTTAATGGCAGTAGTAAAAGCTGATGCCTATGGACATGGAGCAGTAACAGTTGCCCAAATTGCCATCCAATCGGGAGCTAGTTGCCTGGGAGTGGCTACAGTTCCAGAAGCTATTCAATTGCGAGAAGGCGGGATTCAAGCTCCCATTTTGATTTTAGGGGCAACTCATACACTCGAGCAGATTCATGCGATCGCCCAATGGAAACTTCAGCCCACACTCTGTAGCCCTAAACAAGCTTTAGTATTTTCTGATACCTTAGAATCGATGAATCATGGTTCTCCAGTGCCCGTACACATTAAATTAGACACGGGAATGTCTAGATTGGGGACTGATTGGCGGCAAGCAGGCGAATTTGTGCAACTAGTGCAGCGATTACCACATCTATCTATTGCCAGTATTTATTCTCATTTAGCGACAGCAGACGATCCTGATACCACGGCAATGGAAGAACAGCATAAACGATTTGAGGATGCGATCGCTCAAATCAAAGCAATGGGAATTGAACCGCCTTGCTTGCACTTGGCAAACTCAGCCGCCACACTTACAAATCCAGCATTGCACTACGACATGGTGCGTGTAGGTTTAGCTGTTTACGGACTCTATCCAGCACCGCATTTACAAAATGCGATCGATCTCAAGCCTGTTTTGCAACTTAAGGCAAGAGTTACCCAAGTTAAAACAATTGCCGCAGGAACAGCTGTTAGCTATGGTCATAAATTTATTGCCCCGCGCGAACTTCGCCTTGCTGTTGTGGGAATTGGCTATGCTGACGGCGTTCCTCGCAGTCTTTCCAACAAAATGCAAGTGTTAATTCGCGGTCAGCGCGTGTCACAAATTGGGACAATTACAATGGATCAGTTAATGCTGGATGTAAGTGCCATACCCAATATCCAAGAAGGAGAAGTAGTCACCTTATTAGGAGAACAGGGAAAAGAACAAATTTCAGCGGATGACTGGGCAAAACAATTAAACACTATTTCTTGGGAAATTCTCTGTGGATTCAAGCATCGTCTGCCTCGTGTTGCAGTTATGTAATTGGGCATGGGGTATGGGGCATGGGGCATGGGGCATTCTTATTCTTTTTCAGCTTGCCAGTCCCCATTCCCTATTCCCAAAAATAATTTCTTATGGTATGATAATAAACTGATGCGGATGTGGCGGAATTGGCAGACGCGCTAGATTTAGGTTCTAGTTCCGAAAGGAGTGAAGGTTCAAGTCCTTTCATCCGCACTTTTGATAAATTAAATTGCCTTATCTAGGCTGGTACTTATACTTGAGTTAAAAGTTCAAGAATAGTTACCAGCCTATTTAAATATCGCTTAAATAAAAATATGTTTCGCCAGCATAGCTTCAAATACAAGAGGATATTTGAAAATTTGTGTGTGGTAAAATGCGCCTGTGAACAAGACAGGGAAAGACTTTTAACTTAATAAGTCTGTTCTCCAAATGATAGTAAATGTGTCAAAGTGCATAAGTCCTAATGGATTTAATAACCGACAATTTTCATAGGTAAGATGTGTTAGGGACATAACGTACCATTCTGAGAACTTTCAGTACCTATTCTCGGCGGCAAAACACTCTGCAAAAAATAAGTTTTGCATTCTGTTTGATCTAAGTTATTAAATACAAATAATAAAAAATACATTTATTGCTTTCAATAAATAAGTGTTATTACTGTGGTCAATTTGAAGTTACTCGATGCAAAGTGGCTTCATTCAGTCCTTACTTGTTTAAAAAATAAATTTTAACTAAGTGTAAATACAGAAGCTCAAAGAGATCGCCATTAATAAAATCAGTATTATTCCTGTGGTCAGATTGGGGTTACTCAATGGAAAGTGGCTTCATCTAGTCTTGACATTTTTATGTCTTATTTCTCGAAAGATGTTGATAAATCTCAGTAACACTAAGTAGATTAATCACAATTTACGAATTTACTAAGATTTGCTCATCTGAAAATAACGCTACTCTCGTTGAGTTTTACCACAAACCTAGATGTAAACTGATGTATTTTAAAATGCAAAAGTTTAATGCTTTTTACTTGATTTTGATTGTGGAATAACTTTACACGAATTTAGCTTACACGTATCGAATTTTAGCTGAAGTAAAAGCAAAATGAGCACAACTCCTATAGGTAGCTACAGGTTGTTCCAGAAACTACATCCGCTATCTCTGTTGGCACAATTAACAAGTCGGCGTGCTACGGGTTGCTTAAGCGTATTTACCGGGATAGTTTCTTGGTCAATCTATCTAGAGGACGGTAAACTTACTTATGCCTCCTATTCAGATAAACTATTTGAGCGCCTTGACAGTCACTTACGGCGCTTGAGTCAGCAAATTCCTGCTCTCAACAGCGCCACTCGCGTACAGATGCGGCTGATGTTTGAGACGAAGAATGAACATCAATCAATACCAAATGCGGATTACCAAGCTATTTGTTGGTTAGTAAATCAGGACTATATTACCTCTGTGCAAGCAGGAAGCCTGATAGACGAATTAGCAAAAGAAGTAATGGAATCATTTCTGTGTTTAAAAGAAGGTAGCTATGAATTCAGTCCAGAAAGCTCTTTGGATGAACTACCAAAGTTCTGTCACCTGGATTTAAGGTTGCTTGTTGAACACTGTCAAAAACAGTTACGAAATCGGCAAAATATTCAGTCATCAATTCCGGCTGGTGGGAGTTCGCAAGTTTTTTCTACAACACAATCGTCTCAAGTTCAGCCACATCTGCAAATCAAGATTGGGCAAAATTTACCAATACCAATCAATTTTGATATTCCTGAGAATCAGACAATTACTCAGCCAACTGTTGGCAAAAAACTATATACAATTGCCTGCATTGATGATAGCCAAACTGTTTTGAATTCTATTAAGCACTTTTTAGATGAAAACACATTTTCAGTTGTAACGATCAACGATCCGGTAAAAGCTTTAATGCAAATTCTACGGAGTAAGCCCGATCTGATTTTGCTAGATGTTGAAATGCCAAGTTTAGATGGCTATGAACTATGTTCATTATTACGTAAACATTCAGCCTTTAAAAATACACCGATCGTTATGGTGACTGGTAGAACAGGATTTATCGACAGGGCAAAGGCTAAAATGGTCAGATCGTCAGGATATTTGACTAAGCCTTTTACACAATCAGAATTGCTAAAAATGGTTTTTAAGCATCTTGGTTGATTGAAATAAGGCAAATAAAAATAACAAAATATGTTTAATTTATTTTTTTAGGAGATTTGATAGTGAGCCTGACTTTACTTGGCACAATTTTGATTGTAGAAGATTCTCCCAGCGAATTGGAATTAATGAGCCATTATCTTAAAGAGAGTGGTTATAACGTAATTAAAGCAAGTGGTGCAAAAGAGGGTTTAGAAAAAGCTGTGTTAGAAAAACCAGATGCGATCGTTACTGATGTAGTAATGCCAGAAATGAGTGGATTTGAATTGTGTCGTTCTCTGAGAAGAAATCCAATTACTGCAAAAGTACCGATTGTGGTTTGTAGTTCCAAAAATCAAGAAATTGATCGTTTGTGGGCGATGAGACAAGGTGCAGATGCCTATATAACTAAACCTTACACCCGCGAACATCTCCTACGTACTATTAAATCAGTGGTAATTTTAGTCAATGACTAGTACAAACATTATTCTTTCTTCAAAACCAACGCCAAATAATTTAGCAGATAGTTATCTGAAATTTCAGCTAAATCAACAAACAACTGCTGTTTTATCAATGAAGCATACGCAAGAAGCAATTCTTGTCCCTGTTGAATCTATTACGTCAATACCGAATATGCCATCCTGCATATTAGGATTAATGAATTGGCGGAGTCGGATAATTTGGGTAGTTGATTTACCAAGAATGCTCAATTTAGAATCCCTAGATTATCGACTGCGACAATACAATGCGATCGTTATCCAAGTGGAATCATTGGTGTTGGGATTAGTTGTACAAGAAATAAAAGGTACAACCAAGTTCATAGTTGATGATATTCATTCTCCTATCGGACAAGTGACATCCAGTTTAGTTCCTTATTTATGTGGGTGCGTTGTGCAACAGGAAGAAATATTACTGGTATTAGATGCACAGGCGATTGTACAATCTTCTATTCTCCGCAGTGATTAGGTTTTACTACTAAAAACAGCTTTTTAGTGTTCTTATTCACATACTTAGGAGAACTACTTTTATGTTTAATAAAACTAACACGAATCAAGGTAATAGCGCTCAAAATCGAGCATCGCTGATTTCATCTCAAAAAGCCATTGGAACTGTAGTAAAGCTACCAACTAAGCTGACTACTGAAAGTGCTAATAATTCTTCTTGGAATCAGGGTATTGCCTATTTTACCAGGCTGGGATTGGTTAAGAAAGCGACTATTTTAGCGATCGCAATTGGTACAATACCAGTTTTGGGCATCGGTGCGATCGCTTTTGGTTTGGCCAACAAATCCATTACTAAGCAAATTACCCAATCTCAACAAGCCGAAGCCACTGGCTTGAGTGATAAAGTTAACCGCTTCATGCTGGGACGCTACGGTGATATTCAAGTAATATCAAACTTACTATTTTTGACAAATTCTCAAGCTAGTATTAGTACTCAGGAAAAGCAAGCAGTCTTAGATCGGGTTGTCGAAGCCTACAAAGCTTATGACAGTATTGCTGTTTTCGATCGCCAAGGTAACTTGATTGTCCAGTCTACAGGCGAACCCCTGGAAAATCAAAAAGACCGCACCTTTTTTCAAGACGCTTTACAAAAAGATACTCCTGTCATCAGCAAACCGGAAGCAGCAAATACTGGTGTTGTAAGTATTTATCTAGCTGCACCTGTGAAAGAGACAAGAACGGGTCAAACTATTGGCGTGGTACAAGCACGTATGCCCGTAAAATCTTTAGAGGAAGTTACCAAAAACTACGCAGCCAACGGACAACAATACTATTTGCTTGATGCTGCGGGAACAGTTTTCTTGAGTCCCCAAAAGGAATTATTGGGGAAAGAGGCCAAAGCAGAGTATTCTAATTTACCTAAACTGCTAGCAGCTAGAAAAGTAAATAGTTTTATAGAAGTTCCGAAAACTCAGAAAAAACAAGAACTAGTTAGCTATGTACCAGCTAGTACCTTAGATGGCTTACCCGATTTAAACTGGCAGGTACTTTTAGCTACAGATACCGCAACTGTATTTGAGCCGCAAAGACAATTGTTGTGGACTATAGCCATCGGTACAGCAGTGACAGCATTGATTGTGGGTGCGATCGCATCTCGATTAGCTAAACTGACTACACTACCAATTCTCAATGCAACTGCGGCATTAGCAAAGTTAGGTCAAGGTAAATTTAATACCCGTCTGGAAATTGAAAGAGAAGACGAATTAGGGGTATTGAGTGCAAATATCAACCTGATGGCCGAACAATTGCAGGTTTTAGTTAAAGAAGAGCAGCAGGAACTAGACGTTGAAGGGACAAAATTACTAGCAGATATTACCCTACGGATTCGGAAAGTTCTTAAAACTGAAGATATTTATCACGCAGCAGTCAAAGAAGTTCAGCGAATCCTCAAAACAGACCGGGTAATCATTTATAGTCTGAATCCAGGAACTTCGACTGACGTTGTCGTTGCGGAATCGGGAACTGGTAATTGGCCGGAAATGTTGGGAGTGCAAATTGACGACCCTTATTTTCGGGAACATTATCTAGAAAGCGATCGCAATGAACAAGTGCAAGCAGTTGCCGATATTCATCAAGACCAAAGCCTGAAAAATGCCGACAGTTACATCCAACTGTTGGAAAAATTTGCTGTCAAAAGTCATTTAATTGTACCGATTCTTGCCCAAGAAAAACTTTTAGGCTTATTAATTGCTCATCATTGCGAAACTCCTCGTGTTTGGCAACAGCCGGAAATTGACTTGTTTCAACAGATAGCAACTCAAGTCGGCTATGCCTTAGAACAAGCCAAGTTATTAGAAGAGATAGAAAAAGTCAGAAATGTAACTATAAGTGGGTCAGACGAAACACTGCAACAACAACTTTTACAACTACTCAACGACGTGGAAGGTGCAGCCAGAGGCGATTTGACAGTGCGTGCAGACGTAACCGCTGGGGAAATTGGTACTGTTGCCGACTTCTTCAACTCGATTGTGGAAAGCCTCCGGGATATTGTTACCCAAGTTAAACAAGCTGCCATTCATGTAAATAGTGCCATTGGCTCTAACGAAGGAGCCATCCGTCACCTAGCAGAAGAAGCGCTAACCCAAGCTGCCGAAATCAACCGCACCCTTGATGCTGTTGACCAAATGACCCAATCCATGAAAGCCGTAGCCGAAAGTGCCGAAAAAGCTGCCTTCATTGCTAACCATGCTGCTCACACCGCCACCAATAGTGGACACGCGATGGATTTGACAGTACAAAATATCCTCTCTTTGCGGGAAACTGTGGGTGAAACTGCTAAGAAAGTGAAACGTTTGGGAGAGTCTTCGCAACAAATTTCTCGCGTGGTTTCCTTGATTAACCAAATTGCGATTCAAACCAACTTGCTTGCCATTAACGCCGGTATTGAAGCAGCACGTGCGGGTGAAGAAGGTCAAGGTTTTGCTGTAGTGGCTGAAGAAGTAGGCGAACTAGCAGTTAGGAGTGCCGCCGCAACCCAAGAAATTGAACAAATTGTTGAAAATATTCAACGAGAAACCAGTGAAGTAGTGCAAGCAATGGAAATAGGCACTACCCAAGTGGTAGAAGGTACTCGAATTGTGGAGGAGGCTAAACAAAGTTTGAGTGAAATTTTGGATGTATCTTCTCAAATTGACTCCTTAGTGCAGTCGATTTCTACCGCGACTGCATCTCAGGTTGAAACATCCCAAAGTGTTAGCCAATTGATGAAAGATATCGCTGCTATATCACAACGTAGCAGCGATTCTTCTCGCCAAGTTTCTGAATCTCTGCAACAAACTGTGGATATTTCTCAACAGTTGCAAGAGACTGTCGAGGCTTTCAAAGTTAGTTAAGTTTGTCATTTGTCATTTGTCCTTTGTCCTTTGCGATTTGCTAGTGATGAATGACGAATGACTTTTGTTATTTGTCTGTTGTCATTTGTCCTTTGTCTTTTTACTAATGACCAATGACCAATGACTAATGACTAATGACCAATGACCAATGACCAATGACTAAGGACAAAAACCATGCTACAAGACAAAGAATTAGAAATCCAGATGCAGTTTCTGGAAGAAGCAACAGATTACTTAAATACCTTAGAAGGGGTATTGCTAGAAATCGATACTAGTAACCGTATCGATTTGGATAAAATCAATGCTGCACTCCGGGCCACTCATTCTATTAAAGGTGGTGCGGGAATGATGGGATTTAAATCGCTAAGTGATTTATCTCACCGTCTGGAAGATTCCTTTAAAGTTTTAAAAACTAAAAAAAATTCTTTAGAAATCGATACTCAGTTGCAAAGTTTATTGCTATCTGGAGTTGACTGGCTGCGTCAAATTGTAGAATTGCTTGCAGAAGGGAATGTTGTCGAAGATCAGTGGTTAGCAACTTTTTGTTATCCCATCTTCGATGAGTTGCACGATCGCTTGGGCGACCCCACCCCAGAAGATGCCTCAACTATGCTATCCCCAGAGGACGGGCAAGACGTTATTCCTTTGCTATTTGCCACAGAAGTAGAAGAGTGTTTGCAACGTCTAGAATCTATATTGGCAGATAGCGAACAAGCCGGATTGCATGAAAATATTGCGATCCTGGCAGCTGAATTAGGCGGTTTGGGAGAAATGCTTCAGTTGCAAGCTTTTAGCAAGCTTTGTGAGTCGGTAACGCAGCATTTGGAAACTGTTAGTAGAGAACGCATTCCCGAAGTTGCCCAGTTAGCATTGCAAGCATGGCGGCGATCGCAAGCTTTGGTGCTGACAAATCAGCTAGATAACTTACCTACAGCTATTGACTTGAGTAGTTTGCAATCCCAGCCACTATTACCAGCACAAGTGATACCACAGCTTCTCCCCACAGATGTCATCGACACAGAAGTAGCGTCAACAGCTGTTTGGCAAGCAGAGATAACTCCAGAAACTTGGGTGAAAGATGAAGCAATCGCAGCCAATTTTACATTTGTAGATGCAGAATTTGCTGAGGATGTAAATGCTGTCAATGTACCTGAACACAATACAATATTTGCTAAAGAAGAGAATCCCCCAGATGGTAAATTTAGCGAAGGTAAAGGAGAGCCAGTTGCCGTTGCTAAAGAACGAGAAACTCATGAAAATAGCGTCCGAGTTCCTAGCAAACAGCTAGAGCAAATTAATGATTTATTTGGCGAACTGATTGTTCAGCGAAATGGCTTAAACTCGCAATTAGAAAGATTACGCAAACTCGTTCGCAACCTCAACCAGCGAGTCCAAGTTCTCGACCGCGAAAACCAGGAATTACGCATAGTCTCCGATAAGATTTCCACTCAAGCTACGATGTTTAATGGGGCGCAGATACAAGCTGAAAATGGCCACCAATTAGAAGGTACAAACACAGAATTTGATGCTTTAGAAATGGATCGCTATAACGAATTAAACCTGCGATCGCAGGAAGTTATGGAAACCATTGTTCAGGTACAGGAAGTCACAACAGATGTGCAACTCAGTGTAGATGATACAGACCATATTGCTCGTAAACTAAACAAAACATCAAAACAGTTACAAACCAAGCTAAATCACATCCGAATGCGACCGCTGTCTGATTTAATCGAACGTTTTCCCAGAGCTTTACGCGATTTAAATGTCGAGTATGGCAAAAATGTTCAGTTAAAAATCGAAGGTGGCAACACTTTAATTGAACGCAGCATTTTAGAAGCTTTAAACGAACCTTTAATGCACCTATTAAGGAACGCTTTCGATCATGGTATCGAAGACTCTGCCACGCGTCGCCTTTTAGGAAAACCAGAACAAGGATTAATTGAAATTACAGCTACTCATCGCAGTAATCGCACCATCATCACCATCCGTGATGATGGTTGGGGCATTTCTCTGGAGAAAATTCGCACCCGCGCCCTAACTATGGGATTGGATGCTTCTTTACTCGCTAATGCTAGTGATGAAGAACTATTATCACTAATTTTTGAACCAGGTTTTACTACCTCCGAGCAAGTTACAGCATTATCTGGCCGCGGTGTTGGTATGGATGTGGTTCGCAACAACCTCAAACTAATTCGAGGAGATGTGAAAGTTGATACAGAACCAGGAGTTGGTACTACCTTCACTTTATCAGTACCGTTTACACTTTCCGTTGCGCGAGTTTTGCTGGTAGAAATCAACAAAATTCTATTAGCATTTCCCACAGATGTGATTTCAGAAATATCTTTACTCCAAGACGAGCGAGTTTTTGAAATGGCTGGTAGCGAAGTTTTAAATTGGCAAGGAACCATGCTGCCACTGATTCGCTTAACTCGTTATTTAGAGTTTAATTGCCTACGCTACGATAGCGCAGAGTTAGAAATTCCGGCAGCCATTAGTACTAACAGTGTGTTAGTAGTCAAAGGTAATAATCAGCCAGTCGCAATCCAAATAGATCGTTGCTGGGGCGAACAAGAAGTTGCGATTCGCCAAGTTGAAGGAAATATACCCTTACCTGAAGGCTTCAGCAATTGTACAATTCTCGGTGATGGTCGAGTAGTACCATTAGTTAATGTTAATGAGTTGCTGTATTGGATTGCTACAAATAAAAAGACACTGAGAGGAACTCAATTACCATCAGCAAGGTTAAAAACACCGTTCCTGATATTTGATGAAGAGAAAATATCAGCAGCATCTATTAAGCAGAAAGGTACAATTTTAATCGTAGATGATTCGATTAATGTACGCCGCTTTTTAGCCCTGACCCTTGAAAAAGGAGGGTATCAAGTAGAACAAGCTAAAGATGGTCAAGATGCCTTAGAAAAACTCCATAGTGGATTAAAAGTGGAGGCAGTAATTTGTGATATTGAAATGCCTCGCCTTGATGGTTATGGATTTTTAGGTAAGGTAAATTCAGACGTGGATACAAAAAATATTCCAGTGGCAATGCTGACTTCTCGTAGCAGCAATAAACATCGGCAACTAGCTATGCAATTGGGGGCGCGGGCTTACTTTTCTAAACCTTATAATGAGCAAGAGTTATTGCAAACGCTGGAGGAAATAATTCATTCGGTTGCAGAACAGGCAGCTTCTAATTAAAAATTGTTAATTCATAATTAGGTTTTAAATATTTTCTTAGGTGCGTTATGCCAAAGGCTAATGCACTATTTGTTTTAACTTTTGGTGCCTTGGTGACTATAGCTGTCGCCAAGTAGTTTAGGACATAAACCTAATATAAAACCTAGACAACAAGCGACTTTTGACCCTGTTCCCTGTTCCCTGCTATATAAGTCACGGCTACACAAACAAAACCCGCCTGCGCGGGTAAAAAAGTGAGTTATGTCAGTAATAATCGCGCAGCTTTTGCGTAATACTATTTGTGTGAGTTGAAAGAATTTCTATATCAATTCAATTTGTAGTGAATTTATGGTAACTGTAACACTGACGGCTGTTGCTACTGCGATCGCTACTACACTTTGGACTAAAGCACAGGAGAAAATTGGCGAAAACATTGGTGATGCTACATGGACGCTAGGTAGTAAGTTAATCGAATTACTCCGCCAAAAGAATAAATCGCCATTACTCACCAGTGCTGTTGAGGGAAATGAACCGCAGCGATTAGATTATGGTCAAGCAGTGCTGGAACTCAAAGCAGCAGCAGACGCAGACCCAGAAATTGCTCAAGCTGTTGTGGGAGTGGAAGCAGCAGTCAACAATGACCAATCTGAAAGTGCTAAGGAAATTAAAAAATTAGTAGAACAAATCAACTCGCACCCGTCAGTTGTCAACAATGCAAAGTTAGCAGATGAGATTAAGAATGTTTTCCAAGGCAATCAATTTAACGGCCCAGTTACATTTGGCTGACCGCAGTCGTCCCTAGGGGAGGATGGGACAAAGTTAACTCCCGATGATTGGCGTAAAGTCTGCCGTGAAATACTCGCAGAACGGCGAAAGCTGACTACAAATCCTTTGACATCAACTGAAGGAGTAACCCTGCAAGTTGATGATGTTTACGTGCCACTGGGATTAGTTGAGCGCAAAAAGGCATCCAAGCCTCAAGGTGATATTTCTCCAGAACAGGGTTCAGAACTGTACAAGGAGACAGAAATCACCAAAACATTTGAGCATGATGCTTTTCTTGAAGAAGTTCTTAAACAGCAGAACACACCTAAAAGTAAAGGTAAGCGAATTGCGATTATTGGTGAACCAGGCGCAGGAAAGACAACACTATTACAGCAGATTGCTGATTGGGTATCTCGTGAGATTCACCAGTCAATTGTCATTTGGGTATCTTTAGCAGATTTGCGAGGTCAGGAACTAAAATTTTATTTATTCGAGATTTGGTTGACTCAGGTAGCTGAGAAAACAGGTAAAGCCGAAGCCACCAAGCAACTGAAGAATGATTTTGTTGCTCTATTTAATCAAAATAATGTGTGGTTGCTGCTAGATGGGTTAGATGAAATGTCCGCATCTTCAGGTAATCCTCTAACAGAAATTGCACGGCAATTCCGTGAAGCAGGGTCAATTGCTAAAGCGCGAATCGTGTTGACTTGTCGGGTTAATCTGTGGGATGGCAGCATTAATGCACTTGATGATTTTGATACCTATCGTAGTTTAGATTTTTCTTATCCAGAACAGGTAGAGAGATTTATTCATAAATGGTTCGTTGCTAATCGAGAAAAAGGGGAGCAGTTATGTACTGCGTTGAAAGAATCGGGTAAAGAACGGATTCAAGATTTAGTGAAAAATCCTCTGCGTTTGACACTGCTGTGCTTGAATTGGCAATCAGGAGAAGGTAAATTACCCAATACTCAAGCGGGACTCTATCAGCAATTTGTAGATGACTTCTATAAGTGGAAAAAAGACGAATTTGCTACAAACTCTGACCAGCGTCAGCAACTCAATGTCAAATTAGGGGAATTAGCGAAAGCAGCAATAGACAAAGAAGCAACCCGTTTTCGCTTGCAGAAGGATTTTGTGAATCGCTTCTTAGGAAATGCTGAGGATGAAAATTCACTGCTGAAATTTGCGCTAAATCTCGGCTGGCTGAACTGTGTAGGGATAGATACAAATAGAAAACCTGTTTACGCTTTCTTTCATGCCTCATTTCAAGAGTACTTTGCTGCCAAGGCAATTGAGGACTGGCATTTCTTTCTCAACCATGTTCCCAAAAATCCCAGTCAAGGAACTTATCGCATTTTTGAACCGCAATGGAAGCAAACAATATTACTTTGGCTAGGGCGAGAAGAAGAAAATCTAAAAAAGCAAAAACAACAGTTTCTTGATGCTTTAGTTAGTTTTAAAGATGGATGTCAAAAAGTTTATAAATACCGTGCCTATTTTTTAGCAGCCGCAGGAATTGTAGAATTTAAAGATTATTTAAGAGCCAATGAAATCGTAAAGCAAATTACCAAATGGGGCTTTGATTATTTCAACATCAAAAAGCAAGAGTGGGTACAATTTTCCTATAAAATTACCCAGGAAGCTAGGTTGGCACTGCAACAGACGGAGTATACAAAAGCGATCACTGCGTTGGTACAACTGCTGCAATCCATAAATGTGGATAAATTAACCCTTTGCCAGGCAGCAGTAAGCTTAGAGAAAATCGACCCTGGCAATAAAATTGCGATCATTGCCTTGGTGCAACTGCTGCAATCAAATCATCTAGTCGCTCCTACGCTGGCAGCCGAAAGCTTAGGGCAAATTGGTAAAGGTAATAAAATTGCGATCACTGCTTTGGTGCAACTGCTGCAATCAAATCATCTCGATAACGATACCCTAATGCTGTCAGCAGCATTAGGGCAAATCGACCCTGGTAATGAAATTGCAATCACCACCTTGGTGCAACTGCTGCAATCAACTACTGTGGATGATAATATCCGTGAGCGGGCAGCACATAGCTTAGGGAAAATTCTACAGGTTAATAAGCATCGCTTTGAGGTAGTCAAAGCTTTAAGTGGTTATTGGCAATTAAATAGTGAATACTACGATTTAGCCTGGGAATGCGCCCAGAATATGCCTTACCCCGATTTCTATCAAGCTTGGCATCAGCATAATGTTGCTACTCGTACAATGCGAAGCTTAAAGAGAATCCTCTTCACAAGAATAATTTGAGTACTTTTGCAGCAGTGACGTTACAAATCTAGTTGTGGTGGTAACGAACTTCGTCATATTTGTAGTAAATGCTTAAATAAAGCTGTCAGCTATTTACGAATTGGTAAAATACGCACCCTAGATTGAGCTTGGTCAATAGTAACCAATGCACCTGACTCCAGTAAGGATTCAAACTGATTCAGGGCTGAAATGACTAGATTTTCGATACTGTTTGGCAAAATATCCTGAGCGCGAATTTGAATTACACTAGGGGTATCAGCACCTGTTGCAGCTAACAAAGTACCGAAGTCTAAATCGTGAGTAAACACGATATAACTGTTAGTTCTTGCCCACTCCATAATGATTGCATCTTTCTCACGCGGGTTGCCAATGGTAGACCAGTGGACAGACGAAATATTGTACCTCTGAAAAACCGCAACCCAATCAGGGGAAAGGTTCATATCAATCAGAATTTTCATGCACTCTTGAGAGGAACTTCAATTTCTTCAACTCGCCATGCAGCATAGGCAAGTGCCTGATAAATATCAGCTTCTTCGAGGTAGGGATATGCTTTAAGAATATCGCTATTGCTGTGTCCAGATGCCATTAACCCAACGATAGTACCAACAGTAATACGCATTCCCCGAATGCAGGGTTTACCACCCATCACTTCTGGATTGCGGGTAATTCTGGTGAGATTTTGCATGGTTGTTACCTCGCTATGTGAGGTTATCAGATTGAAGAATTATAAATATAGCAGGAGGCAGGGGGCAGGAGGCAGCTATGCTGGAGGTAAAAACATTACTCTTCCTGACAATCGTGAATGTCATTATGTCCTAACCTATATAACTACGGCTATAACTGCGTCCATTTTTCTATTATCCGATCTTTCGCGTTAAGCATTAGAGGTTGTTTTAAATTAGATGTAGGTTGCGTGAAGCGCAGTCCAACCCAACATGGATTTTGGTGTTGGGTGTCGCGATCGCTCTACTATACATACATTTCAGCATCATGTTGTTACTCGTGCGATGCAAAGCTTAAAGAAAATCCTCTTCAGAAGAATTTGAGCAATTTTGCAGCAGCAACGTTACAAATGAAGTTCCCGTGGTAACAACAGCTTGTCCATTTGTTACCAACACAACCTGTTTGGTTACGAATGCAAATCCCTTAGTAACAACAGCTTGTCCATTTGTTACTAACACAACCTGTTTGGTTACGAATGCTTATCCATTTGTGGCAAACGCTTATGCGATCGTTACTAACACAACTTGTTTTGTTACAAATGCTTATCTATTTGTGGCAAATGCTTATGCGATCGCTACCACAGATTAAGCAAAATTTATCAATACAAGTCCTAACCAAAGCTTACAGCTATTTTCAGGTAAGCAGCAACATCACTGGAGTTTAGACTCACTACCTAAAATCCCAGGACAGAAAATGCTAAGATTCCAATAAAATATGGCATTTGCACAGCTATGACAACCACGCTGCACAAATCAATCTTTTTAGCAGAGTTCCTCAAACTGCCAGAAACAAGATTAATATCCGAGATTTTTTTTAATTTTGAAAAATTAATCAGAGGATTTTTAGGTGACAAAAAACAATAAAAAAAAGGCTATCGCTCAAGCTATTTCCACAACCGTTGCTCTGGGTTGGATAATAATGGAAGTGGAATCAGCACAAGCTGCTACCTTGACGGCGGCTCTCGATAGCATCACCATCGGCGGCAATTTAACTATCTCTACTGATAAACTCTATATTAAGGGTGGTAGCAAGAATTCACGAGTAGCAAGCACCCTAACTATTACAACCAATGCTCTTACAGTCAGACCCGGTGCTATTATATCGAAACCATTACCCCAACCAAGTGCGATCGCTTCTGGTAGCAATCATTCAGGAGCAGCAGGCACCCTAACTATTACAACCAATACTCTTACAGTCAGACCCGGTGCTATTATATCGAAACCAGTACTCCAACCAAGCGCGATCGCTGATGATAGCAATAATAATTCAGGAGCAGGAGGTAACATAACTCTTACAACCTCTAACCTGATTCTGAGAAGAGTACCTGAAACAAGTGCGATCGCTGCTGGTAATATTAATTCAAGATCAGCAGGCAACATAACTATCAACTCTGATACTTTGATATTGAATCCTGGTGCTTTGATATCGAAACCAGTACCCGAACCAAGTGCGATCGCTGGTACTATACTTGCTGGTAGTCTGGCTTGGCTGGCGAAGACAAAGCAAGCAGCATTTTGCAAGGCAAAGGTATAATTACATATTAGATAGAATAAATTCGCAAATAGTTTAAATACGAAGCCCGCTCAGACTTCTCTCTGCGCGGGCTAATTATTTTATGGGCAATTAGCCGGACGTAATATTAATGTCCCTGCAACTAAAATACTTCCAGGAACCTTTATTAAGCCTCAACCTTTATGCCCTTCCAAAAGGCGACATAACCTTCAATATTCTTAGCTTTCTCCTTAGCGCTGGGATAATACCAAGCAGCATCTTTGTTGACTTGCCCATCAACTTCGATACTGTAGTAACTGGCAACACCTTTCCAAGGACAAGTAGTGTGGGTGTTACTTTCAGTAAAATACTGCTTATTAATGGCGTCAACAGGGAAATAATGGTTGCCCTCCACAACTACGGTATTATCACTCTCGGCTAAAGTAGCTCCATTCCAAATTGCTTTCGGCATAAATGACTTTGTAAATAAACTATACATATAACATTTTGACACTATCAGCTTATTTGTAGTGAATTTATGGAATCCATGACGCTGCCAAAATAGTTCAGATGTCACGAAGAGGCAATGAGTTACAGGATTTTCCTCTAGATATTAATTGCAATCACTTTTATTTATCAATTTGAAAATTAAAAGCATTTGTTTCCATCATCACGATTTTCTAACATATTGGTATGGAAAGTTTATTAGTCAAAAAAAATTAGATTTCGGTTGATAGCCTCAAGCAAAAAATCTTTAAATATGTAAGTAAGCGATGCCTGCGGTGAGCGACGCTAAGGCACCTTTTGGCAATGCTTGTCAGCTAAAGATTTTATTTAACGTGAGTTCGACAAGTCCTTTTTTGACCTCTCCCCCAACCCCTTTTGGACACGGAGAGGAAAGCCAAAACCATAATTTCTTCTTGCTCTCCCTTTCCCCGTGGGAGAGGGAGGTTGTCCGGGAGAGGTTCATCGAACTCACGTTTATTTAGCATATCTTTGCATGTTTGAAGTTCTGATTAAACCTACTCCGGATGTTCCATTTCTCCAATTTGGATGAATTGTATCAACCCGTTTGAGTAATTAAAAAAAATCAGCCGATTAAATGAACCGCTCCTAAAAGTTTGAGATTAATAAACAGTGGACTCTATTACTAGAGAATACTGATTCCTATTGCATTTTGTTCTAATTGAGGATAACTCTATGAAATTTACCAATTCGCTAAAATCTGCACATATTATTGCTTGGATTAACTCTATGACTAAAATCACTTGCCTTCATCAAGCCAAGAATCACAATAGTCTATCAATAAAAACAGCCGTCAACTCTGAAACTTCCCCTAGCTATTCTACTAATGTCAATTATCTCAAACATTTTGAGACTGCTTTTATTGCCTATTACATGATGGGTTTTGGTAATAGTTTTTAATGAGTTAAGTTACTTTTATGCTTTTGAGGTGTAGCTTATATCATTTTATTCAGTACAGGTTTGTTTAAAAAACACTTCATTTTTAACCTGTAGTAATTCTCTTAAAAAAAAGCTATTTATCAAGTTTTGAGAGAATTATTTCACTTAAATACTATGAGTAACAAATGAATAAAAACGATTAATTACCAGAGCTTAAAATTGCTAAAAAAGAAACTTTTTTTACTTGAAAAAATTAAGTTATTTCTAACAAGGATAAAATCATGAAATTCACAACTCTGCTCAATTCTGCACTTATCATTACTTTTATGGCTTTTATGCCTGGAATTGCTGGCGCTCAAACAGTTAATACTAACAATGGTGGTGGACAAATAAATACAGATGTCAACTCTAATACTTTAGCTAAAAATCCTACAGATACTAAATATCTGCAACCTTTTAATCTTGCCTTTCTCGCTTATCAAGGTTATTTAAAAAAGCAGGGTATTCCTAGTTATGGCACTTTGTTATTCAAATACCAAACCGGATACTTGACTGGGAAAGATGTGGTTCAGGCTGCTATTAGGGCTAATAAGTTACCAGCGGAAGTTTTGAACGATCGAGGTTATGTCAACGCAGTTGAGTTACAGATGAAATCATTTGGCGATACTAATGATTCACAATAGATAATTTAGGAGTGCTAAAATCAATCTCCGCATTTCCCTATAATTTTAGACACGATAAATCGCCGTCTCTACAATAGACTTCTTGCATAAGTCGGGAAAAGGAAAAGGGGGAAGGGGAAAAGGTTCTGTATTGTCCCCTTCCCCTTTAACCTTTACCCTTTTCCCCAAGAGTGCAAAAAGCACTTTTGTAAGAGGTCTAATAATCAGTCTTTGGTCTTGACGGTGATTTATCGTGTCTGAGATAATACTTTTGTGACTTTGTTAAATACTTTGTTTGCAGCTATTGGTCGATTTATTCCGCTTTTGCGTTGATTAGATTTGAAAGAAAGTTGCACACAGCGTTAGAATAACTGAAAATATAAGGAAAATCAAAGTTTGTGGCGAATATATCCCACATCCCCAAATTACCGATACCACCGTCTCTTTTGGGGTCAGAAGTTGGTTCTTTTACTGAGTTTACAGTTACTCAACGAATGCCTGCGATCGCTCGCAAAGTTATTGCTGAAAATAATTTCTCGTCTGCAATTAATACCAGCTTAGAAAATCTGGCAAAAGAATTGCCCGCAGGATATGTGCAACCTCTTTTTGATAAGACTGCTGTAGATTTTTCAGCCTGGAATACATATTTAGAATTATATAAAGGTCAGCGTTGGCTAGATGTTCCTTGGTTTTTTGCTGAAACTTATTTTTTTCGGTTGATTCTAGAAATTACTAATTATTTTCGCTCTGGTGTCTGGCAAGGTGTCGATCCATTTGAGTTACAAAAGTCTCAAAGTTTAGAAGCATCTTTGGATTCGATTATTCTATTGTGCGATCGGTCTAACAATTGGTTAAATAATTCTCAACTGAAGGGAGAATCAAATCAAACAGCTTTAATAGCGCTGTTATATTTTGCTTTGTGGGGAAATCGAGTTGACTTGAGTTTATGGTCAGCATCCGAGAGCGATCGCAGTCGTTTTGATATTCAAACCCAACTAGCTCACATTTTAGTAAATGATGCCTCCCAAGTCACGGAATTATTAATCAACTCTCAAGGGGGACGGATTGATTTTGTTGTAGATAATGCTGGCTTTGAACTCGTTTGTGATTTATGTTTAGTAGATTTTTTATTAAATAGCAGATTGGCTAATCGGATTTACCTACACTTAAAGCCACATCCGACTTTTGTATCTGATGCCATGATTAAGGATGTACATGACACAATAAGTTTTTTAGCCGCTACTGGAAATCAACAACTTACATCCTTTAGCCAAAGACTCCGAGACAATATTGCATCAGGGCGTTTAGTACTATCTGAAGATTACTTTTGGACATCGCCTTTAGCCTTTTGGGAAATACCCAACTCCCTCAAAAATGAGTTAGCCAATGCGAGTTTGGTTATAGTCAAAGGAGATGCCAATTATCGCCGATTATTAGGCGATCGCCATTGGGAATTTACCACTGATATTGCAGATATAGTCTGCTACCTACCCGTGCCAATGGTAGCTCTACGCACCTTAAAGTCAGAAGTAGCAGTTGGTTTAAAACCAGAAGTTATTGAGAAAGTAGCCAAATCTGACTCTTCTTGGTTGACAAATGGGCAGTGGGGTGTGATTCAGTTGGTAATTTAGACAATTTTGAAAAATCGAGATAATTTGTAAAACAAGTATACGTATCTTCACTACTTATAGGGTCGTTTACTCTACCAGTATTACCACAACCAGCTTAGGATAGACTAGAAGAACTTTCTAAGGAAAATGGTAGAAAAAATCACAGCTGTGTTTAATGGCAAAGTGTTCTATCCAGCTGAACCGATCGCACTGCCAATTAATACCCGTGTGCGAATCAGTATTGAAGTTTTACCGCCAAGCGAACATGAAACGGTATCATTTCTGCAAACAGCGCGATCGCTCAACCTCGAAGGGCCATCTGATTGGTCTGCCAATATAGATAAATATTTATACAGTAAATAAACTTTTCATGCATTCTGAAGTCTTTTTGGATACATCATTTGCCATTGCCTTATCTGCACCGAGCGATCGCTTGCATGACCGAGCCTTACATCTGGCTAAAATGTTACAAACAGCAGAAACTCGTTTGGTGACAACACAGGCGGTGATGTTGGAAATTGGCAATGCCTTATCCCAACAACCTTATCGTCAGGCGGCAATCATATTATTAAATTCTCTAGTAGCAGACTCCAAAGTAGAAATTGTTCCCCTTTCCCAAGAACTCTACGAACGTGCTTTTCAGCTATATCGCGAACGAACAGAGAAAGAATGGGGATTTATCGATTGCGTATCTTTTATTGTTATGCAATATAGCGGCATCACTGAAGCACTGACCGCCGATGAGCATTTTCAACAAGCAGGCTTTCGAGCATTACTGCGAGAAAATTTGCCTTAAAGATTGGGCATGGGGCATTGGGTATGGGGCATGGGGCATGGGGCATTGGGCATTGGGCAAAACAGTTCCAAGTTGCGAGTAAAAAAAGTGAGATTCCCACTCAGCAAGCGCGAAACCATAGCTATCTGCTAACAGCACTCAAGACTCAGCACTCATTAAGGGCATTGGTTATTCACAAATGACAAATGACAAATGACTAATGACTAATGACAATTAAATATTTCGTTACAATCGGCGTGTGCGTTAGGCATTCAAGAGTTATTAGCCATGAAATTGATTTCCGATCCACCCATTCCTGTAAAAATTCAAAAGATGAAGGAACGGGTGCGGTGGATGCATCCAAGTTTTGTCCAACGGGGAATTGACCAAACCAGTCTAGTTATTGACGATCGCAGGCAGGATAATCCAGAATTTTCCTTTATGGTTATCGGCGATTCTGGTACTAAATCTCATTCTCGACACCACCCCCAACGAAAAGTTGCCGAACTGATGCTAACTCACCGCGATGATTGCAGCTTTGTGTTGCACACTGGCGATGTCATCTATGTGGTGGGTTCCCAAGAATATTATTCAACAAACTTTATTGAGCCTTACCGGGAATTTCTTGTCGGTGGTGACAACCCGAAAAGCATTCCTTATGACCGTATGGTGTTTAATCTGCCGTTTTTGCCAGTACTTGGTAATCATGATTACTACGATGTACCTTTGATGTACCGTTTATTTACTGGCACAACATCGTCACTGCGTCGTCTGTTCCGCTACAAAGACATCGAGATTGGCTGGCATGGATCGTATCAAGGTAATGCTTATGCACGAGCATTTATGGACTACACTCAGGCAATGTCTCCACAAGAGTTAGAACGTCATTTAGATCGGCACTACACTGCTAAGACTGACACAGGGCGCTGTTTGCGTTATGAACCTGGACAATTTACCCGTTTACCCAATCGCTATTACACCTTTCGTTACGGCGGGATTGACTTTTTTGCACTAGATTCTAATACCTTTAATACACCATCACCATTACCTGCAACTCAAGAGGGGGAAATTTACCGTCGGGAATTACAAAAGCGTCGCCAAGAAATAGATCGAGAAGAATTGGAGATTTTGGGAATATACAATCGCCTCAACCCAGATAAACCCACCGAAGCGGAACAACTGGATGACCTTAGTGCCAAATTAGACCAAATAAACGAAATCAAAATCGACATTGAAAAACAACTAGCATCTCATCAAATGCCTGCGATCGATTTTGAACAACTTGAATGGTTGCGAAGCAGACTAATCGAATCTTGGAACACCTCCGAAGTGCGCGGACGTGTAATCTTTTTCCACCATCCTCCCTACGTCACAGAAGCTACCAAGTGGAATCAGGCACAAACCTTGGCGGTTCGTCACCGTTTGCGCTGGGTGTTTGAACAAGTGTCAGAAACTCTTGGTACTCTAATTAAAGAACGTCCCATAGTCGATTTGATTTTAAACGGTCACGCTCACTGTTTAGAGCATCTTTGCACAACTGACACCGGATTTGCAGACTCGCATATTAACTGTATTATCTCTAGTGGGAGCGGTCATCGTCCCCGCTATCAACGGCGAGAAGGGACTGAATTAATGGAAACTTTTGCTGAGATTGCAGGTAAACCCACTCGGAAAGTTGCGGATTCAACGTTATTTGTGGGCCGTCATAACTACAATTTCCAGAACCGACTGCCTTATTCATGTGTGCGGATTGATGTTCTGGATGGTAGCCCGCCCAAGTTTATCATTAGACCGTTGATTACTGAACGGTTTGAACAAGAGTGGCATGACACGGAACTGGAACCTTTTGCGATCTAAACGAGATGCGAAGTAATTAGACTTCTTGGCATTTGTCGGGAAAAGGAGAAGGGGGAAAGGGTAAAGGTTTTGTGCTGTCCCCTTCCCCTTTAACCTTTTTCCTTTTCCCAACTCTTGCAACAGTCTTTTTTGCAAGAGACTCCATGAGTGGAACTCACAAGGAACAATAAAAATATCTCTTCCCCAATTCCCAGTTCCCAGTCCCCAGTCCCCAGTCCCCAGTCCCTATTTTTAAGGCAGGTCTATTGAACTACACATTTTTCATCTCACTTGAAAATCAAATCTTAGTGCTGCATCTTAGCGAACTTTTACCAAATGCACCTTTGCATTCAGATAAAAGCTAGGTATATCCTAATCTTGAATAGAGTTACGATCGGCTCAAATTATGGCAGGACATAGTAAATGGGCAAATATTAAGCGCCAGAAAGCGTTAGTAGATGCAAAAAAGGGAAAAACCTTCACTCAGTTATCCAGGGCGATTATCGTTGCGGCTAGAAGCGGCGTCCCAGATCCGGCGCTGAATTTTCAACTGCGAACAGCAGTTGACAAGGCTAAGGCTGCGAGTATTCCCAATGATAATATTGAACGAGCGATCGCTAAAGGTGCAGGCACTTTTGGCGGCGATAGTGCTACTTTTGAAGCGATTCGCTACGAAGGTTATGGCCCCGGTGGTGTAGCGATTTTAATCGAAGCCCTCACAGATAATCGCAATCGCACTGCTGCTGACTTGCGTGTAGCTTTTAGTAAAAATGGTGGCAATCTTGGTGAAACAGGTTGCGTTAGCTGGATGTTTGAACAAAAAGGCGTTTGTGTTGTGCAGGGTGTAATTGACGAAGAACAGCTTTTAGAAGCATCACTCGAAGGCGGTGCCCAGTCTTATGAGATGACTGAAGATGAGATGGCTGAGATTTTTACTGATATTGGAAATTTAGAAACCCTTAGTCAGACGCTAAAAAATCAAGGTTTTAAGGTAATTGATGCCGAATTGCGCTGGATTCCTAGTAATAGTGTAGAAGTTACCGATCCCGATCGGGCGCGATCGCTTTTCAAGTTAATTGATACTCTAGAAGGTTTGGATGACGTGCAAAATGTCACAGCTAACTTTGAAATATCAGAAGAATTGATGTCTATTACCATTTCTTAATCAAAATTAACCCAAGTATCATAACTAAATTACAGCTATTTGGATGATGTCCAGATTGTTACATTTAAGATTGAAATACCAGCAAGTATTTTTTAGCTAAGTATTCCACGTCAGCCCATAGGATTCAATTAAGCTTTTTTAATGAAAGTTTTAGATTGTAGAGACGGCGATTCATCGCGTCTCTTGTCTTAACCGAGTAAATCCTATATTTGACGAATGTAAAAATAGACATGAAAGATTCATATCAATTACAAACTTATGACATACCTCTATCAGATAGTTAAATTGTTGATTACCTAATGAGGATTTTTCAAGTGAATAAGTTCGCTAAAGCTTTACTTTTGGCTCTAATTTTTGCTGCACCTGTAACCGCTTTTGCATCTCAAGCTCAAGCTAAAACTATTCATCATCCTAGCGTAAAATCTGCTAAAGTTCATCATACTAAACATCACAAGCATCATGCTAAAAAACTAGTTCATAAACACTTATAAATAGTTACTATTAGTCGTAAAAGTTTCTAGTAGTTCTGTAATCAAGTTTAGTGTTGGTTTCTCTGAAAAGATAACTGTATTATTTAACCCCGCTGGAATCCCTACCAACAGCGGGTTTTTTTATTAACTGCTCAAGGGTGCGAGCTTATAAAAATCAAAGTTCAAAGCGATCGCCTAATCCTATCTGCTACCATTCAATTTAGTCTTCAAAACATATATGAAAGCAGACTATTTAGAAGAATCACTTTTTCGTAAGTTGGAGGAGCATTTGCTTCAACCCGATGTCCGAAAGTCAGCGACAGATATCATGGATTTACTTGCTGACGAGTTCATTGAATTCGGAAGCTCAGGGCGTGTTTTTAATAAACAGCAAATTATCGAGAGCTTGCAGAATGAATCCATCCAACCTCTGACTCAAAGATTGATAACAGAATTCAAAACATTAGTTTTAGCAACAGGGGTTGTTTTAGTAACTTATCGTATAGTCAGACATATATCTGACAAACAACCTGTTCATTCGTTGCGAAGTTCCATCTGGAAATTAAACAACGAACGATGGAAAATGATCTTTCATCAAGGCACTTTAGTTAGAGAATCATCAGTGCAGTATAATGAGTAATTGGCCAAAATTATTTAGAATCAAAAAGAATCAAAGTTTTGCATAAAAAAGGCTCAAGCATTTCTGCCTGAGCCTTTTCTAAATTCAATTAACCTTAATAGCGGTTGTTGCTACGGTTGTAGCCGCCGCCACCACGGTTCCCAAAGGAACCACCACTTCTGTCTTCTTTGGGCTTGGCTTTATTTACTTTGAGGTCGCGACCAAGCCATTCAGCACCATCAAGAGCTTCAATAGCTTTCGCTTCTTCATCTTCTGAACTCATTTCCACAAAAGCAAAGCCGCGTAAACGACCTGTTTCACGGTCAGTGGGTAGTTGAACGCGCTTTACAGCACCATATTCTGCAAATACAGCACTCAGCGCATCTTGTGTAACATCATAGGAGAGGTTACCAACGTAAATTGACATCAAATGTCTCCAAAATCATAAGTTTGTAGAGATTTAGATTTCGGAGAGAAGTCTGTAATACCAAAAGGAAAAAGCCTGTCAATACTAAAAACAAACACTGTCGCCGAATTAATTCTCATTTCACTTGCCATGATGACATAGCAACCAACTTTCTGGGTAAAAGTTTGAAAAACTGTTATAAAAAGTTATATAAGCGGTTAATAGCTAGATGCTGGCTGGTCTAAAAACGGGTGAGGCTAAGTGAACCGCACCCACGAAATTGCTACATTAAATCTAGTTATGTCAGCCTAAGTCTAGTTACTTAATACTGCCACGATTAGAAGTAGGGGTGTGAAAGTTCCGTATCTTCAGTAAATACAAGTCTTCTACTAAGGGCAGATTGCAAGAAATTTAAAAATATTTATACTGAGTTAAGAATTGCATCGTCAGCTAAAAAGCGGGCGACTCAATTTAATGAGTTAAAGTGGTGAGAAATTTTTTCAAATAAAAAGTAATTTTTGATACAAAATTCTGCAAGAACATAGCCAATTGACTCTCGCCGCTTTTCACTATTCATAATGTCTCAAAATTACTTGGTAATGCATGGCTGTTTAACCCAAAAAGCTCACCAAATACGAGAAAAATAAATGATTTTGGACAGAAATAAGCCGCACAAGCAGGCGAAAATCTCACCTTTGGCAGCCGCTAACCAGGTAATTAATACCAAGTTAAATTCAGTTATGAAGACTGATGTGGCTGTTGCAGATGTAAAAAATAGTTTTGACACAAAGGTGTCTTCCCCTTTAGCATCCAAATTATTGATTCCCTGTCTGTTAGGCATAGGACTGCTGACAGCAAATTGTGGAGCGCTACCCAAGGAAGAAGCGGCTGACGCACAATCTCAGAGTCCTGGTAGCGGACAACGTAGTGGTGCAACGGCTGTAGATGCGGCGATCGCTCGAACTGATACGTTGCAAACACAGCCAGAATACACAGGTAATACAACACCCTTCCGAATTGTGTCACTGCGATCGCAAGTAGAAGCTCGGTTGTTGGCTTTGAACCTTGATGTCGGCGATGCAGTAAAGCTTGGGCAAAACGTCGGGCGGTTAGATGATGCCATACTTTCGACCGAATTAAAGCAAGCAGAAGCAGAACTAGCAGCCCTCAAATCAGAAGTAGCTAGGGCAACCAATCAGGTAAGCAATGCTCGTGCAGACGTTGAACGGGCGCGCCTAGAAGTAGTACAAGCTCAAGCAGACTCAGAGCGGCAGCAGAGGTTGTTTAAGGCTGGAGCGATCGCGGAACAAACTGCCCAGCAAGCGCGTACCCAGGCAAAAACAGCCGCCCAAGCACTCCGGGCAGCCCAAGAACAAGTACGGACAGAACAGCAAGCCGTTGCAGCTGCCCAAGGTAGAGTACTTGCTCAACAAGCATTGGTTGCTCAAACCAAAGAACGCAGGTCTTATACTCGGCTGGTATCTCCGATCGCTGGCGTAGTCACAGAAAAGGTGACAGAACCAGGCAACCTGCTGCAAGCAGGCAACGAAGTCTTGAAAATTGGAGACTTTAGCCGTGTCAAAGTCGTCGTCCAAGTTTCGGAATTAGAACTAGCACAAATTCAGGTTGGACAGTCTGTACAAGTGCGCTTAGATGCCTTCCCCAAAGAAGTATTAATTGGCAGAGTTACGCGCATTTCCCCTGCTGCCGATGCCACAGCTCGCTTGATACCTATAGAAGTAGTGATTCCCAACACTCAAGGTAAGATTGGCAGCGGACTACTGGCGCGAGTCAACTTTCAAAACCAGACTCAACAACGGGTAGTAGTGCCGCAAACAGCTATTCAAAAACAAGCAGGGGCAGCAAAGGCAGCACAGAAAGAGCAAGAAAACTCATCGGCAACACTATTTGTAGTGAAAGACACAGATGGTAAGACGAAAGTAGCGACGCGTGCTGTCACCTTAGGACAAAAAGCTGATGGCAAAGTGGAAATTTTATCCGGCTTACAAGCAGGAGAGCGCTATGTTGTTCGTAGTGGTAAGCCGTTAAAAGAAGGTGACACTGTGAGTCTTTCAATTCTTTCAGAAAAGCAATAGTAGGGTGAGCAATAACCACCATCCCAAAGAAAAAAGTACTCAGTAGTCAGCACTTATCACTTATCACTTAGGATCATGCAGCAGGCAAATAATAATAATGGCAATGGCGGATTTAGCCTTAGTGCGATCGCTATCCGCCAACACATTGGCACACTCATGCTCACCGTGGCAGTAATTGTCATTGGGGTATTTTTTCTCACAACGATCCAAGTCGATCTCCTACCGTCAATTACCTATCCACGAATTGGTGTGCGGCTAGAAGCCCCCGGTATTTCACCAGAAGTAGCAGTAGATGAAATCACCAGACCCTTAGAAGAAGCTTTACGGGCAACTGAGAATGTAGTGCAAGTTTTTTCCCGCACCCGTGAAGGACAAGTCAGCCTCGATTTATACTTCCAACCAGGGGGCGATATTGACCAAGCCCTAAACGATGCTACTGCTGCTTTTAACCGAAATCGAGGACAACTACCAGATACGATAGAGGAGCCGCGCTTATTCAAAGTCGATCCTTCTCAATTGCCGGTTTATGAATTGGCGCTGACATCTGCCTCATTACCAGGGAAAGATTTACGCGTATTTGCTGATGAAGAGTTAACGCGTGAACTCAGTGTAGTACCAGGAGTCGCTTCTGTTGACGTATCCGGCGGTGCAGAAGAAGAAGTACGAGTGCTGGTTGACTTAAAGCGATTGCAAGCTTTGGGTGTCGGGTTAAATGATGTCTTAAACGAATTAACAGCCCGTAACCAAGACACTTCTGGAGGCCGGATTCTGGGGCAAAATTCCGAGCCATTGACTCGGACTGTCGGACGCTTTCAAAATGCTAAGGAAATTGAAAACCTTTCCTTGGAAGTTTTTTCCCCTGCTTCCCCTGCTTCCCCTGCCTCCCCTACCTCCCCTGCTTCCACTACTTCCCCTGCACCTTCCCGCCGCGTCTACTTGCGAGACTTTGCAGAGGTAATTGATGATACAGAAGAACAGCGAGTATTTGTTTATCTGAATCGTCAGCCTGCGGTGAAATTTTCAGTCCAAAAGCAGCCAGAGGCCAACACGATCGCAGTTGTAGATGCTGTTAAGCGGCGAATCGAACAATTACGGCAATCAGGTTTAATTCCAGCAGACATGACTTTGAGTCCCACCACAGATGAATCTGTCTTCATCCGCAATTCTTTAAATGATGTGATCTTTTCGGGGATTTCGGGGGCATTGCTAGCAGCAGCAGCAGTATTGTTATTTTTGGGATCGTTCAGGCAAACATTTATTATCAGTTTGACGATTCCGCTGTGTACTCTAGCAGCGATCGCTTTAATGAAAATCTTTGGCCTGACTTTGAATGTTTTTAGTTTGGCAGGTCTAACACTAGGAGTCGGTCAAGCAATTGATACATCGGTTGTGATTTTGGAGAACATCTCCGAAAAAACAGGGATGACTCCCAATCAAAGAGAGATGGAGGCAGGGGAGCAGAGGAGCAGAGGAGCAGAGGAGAACGGGAGAAATTCCAAATTCTTTATAGACAGTGCGACTACTGCTTCCCAAGAAGTAGAATCTGCTTTAGTTGCTGCTACGGGTGCCAACTTAGTTTCTGTAGTGCCATTCCTTTTAATTGGCGGCTTTATTGCACTGCTATTTAATGAACTGATTCTGACAATTAGCTTCGCAGTCGCAGCATCTCTTGTGGTTGCGATTACAGTAGTGCCGATGCTGTCTTCTCGACTTTTGGGAATCCGCTGGTCTAGTCGGATTAGTGAATTTTGGCTGCTTAGACAGTTTAATCACCGATTTGAAGATGCGACGCGGGGATACAGTAACTTCTTAACCAAGGTTTTACGCTATCGGCTCCTCGTAGTAACTGCTGCTTTGGTAATTTTAGGTGGCAGTAGCTTCTTCATGTTTGGTCAAATTCCCCAAGAAATTTTACCCCGCATCAGTACCGGACAAGCTACCTTGAGAGCGCAGTTTCCTCCCGGTACACCTTTAGCAACTTCTGAAAAAGTTATGCAAATTGTCGATGACATTTTGCTCAAACAACCAGAAACAGAGTCTGCTTTCACAACTGTGGGTGGTAATTTATTTGGCAGCAGTACTACAGAAAATCCCTTACGTGCCAGCAGTACGATCAATCTGAAACCAGGCACAGATGTAGAAGCTTTCGTCAAAAAAGTAACTCAGGAATTTAACAAACTCAACTTAGCAGGAATTCTGCTGCGCCTCAATCCTGGTCAGGTGCGGGGTTTAATTTTGAGTAATTCTCCAGTGCAAGGGTCAGAGGTTGACGTGATTCTGCAAGGTGAGAATGAAGAAAACTTAACGCAAGCCGGGGCACAAGTGCTGCAAGCATTACAAGAAAGAGCAAAATTAGCGACATTCCGGCCAGATGCCGACCCCCGACAACCGGAAATCCAAATTCGCCCCGACTGGGAAAGGGTTTCAGCTTTAGGGTTGAGCGCCGAGCAAATTGGTGCAACAGTTCAAACAGCAATTGAAGGTTCAGTTCCTACGCAAATTCAACGCGGTAATCGTTTAGTTGATGTGCGGGTGCAGCTAAATAAGGAAGCAATTGGGCGTCCTTCCCAGCTAGAGCAATTACCGCTATTTACAGAAAACAATCAATTAATCCGCCTTTTTGATGTTGCGAACATTCAAGAAGGTCAAGCGCCTGGTGAAGTGCAACGGATTAATCAGCGCCAAGCTTTTATTGTCGCCGGAAATCTCAGCGAGGGAGCAAGTCTTGGTGAAGCGATCGCAGAAGTCAATCAGGTACTTAAGGATGTAGACTTACCTGATGGTGTTTCAATTGTGCCTAGTTCTGCCCAAGAAACTAATCAGCAACTTCAGAATGCTTTAAAAACTTTGGGGGCGTTGGCAACGTTCTTAATCTTTGTAGTCATGGCGGTACAATACAATTCGCTAATTGACCCATTGGTAATTATGTTCACCGTACCACTAGCGTTAGCTGGGGGAATTTTTGGACTTTACATTACCCAAACTGCAATTGGCGCAACTGTAATTGTTGGTGTCGTCCTGCTGGTGGGAATTGTGGTGAATGCAGGGATTCTGATGGTGGAACTGGCGAATCAAATTCGAGAAGAAGTTGGTTGTACTCGCCAAATTGCGATCATGAAAGCTGCTCCTCAACGTTTGCGCCCAATTATCATGACTACAGTCACTACTATCTTGGGACTGTTTCCTTTGGCATTGGGCATTGGTGAAGGTTCTGAATTTTTGCAGCCTTTAGGAATTGTAGTTTTCTTTGGGATGGCGATCGCAACGATGCTGACACTATTTATCATCCCTTGTTTTTATATTCTGCTGCACGATTTGCTTGGTGGAAATTGGGCAAAGCCAGTGTTAATCCGATTGCGTGGAGTTACGAAAAAACTTATCAGCTAATGAGCATTTAAGTTGCACATAGCGTAATACCGATTTTACTGGCGATCGCGATCGTTGTTTGTTTCTGGGGTGGTTATAAATAGAGAACTGTTTGCCATAGTTTCTCAACCTTATAACCATTTCAGACAGCCACATAGACATCGCCCTTGTTCAAACCATGCCCAGCCCTTCTCCCATCCTAAAAACAAAGTTTTCCAAAGTTTATGACGCTCAGGCTCAACAAAACGATAATCTTGGCTGAGTAAGTGAATAAAAACTAATACCTCACTGAAAGGCATTCTTTCTTGTTTGTGCTTTTTGTGCTTGAAAGCTTATGCTGATCCGCCCCGCCACAATAACTGACGTACCCACAGTTTTACCAATGGTTGCCAAAATTTGTGCTTTGCATGAGTCTTGGGATTCCGCCAAATATGGTTTTCTACCGCATCCAGAACAGCGTTATGAGCAATGGTTGATGCGTTTGGCAAATAGCGGCGATGGACGCAGTATATTTCTAGTATCCGAAAATGAAGGGCAAATTGTAGGGTTTCTGGTAGCAACAGTTGAGCGAGAAATACCAATTTATCGGTTACAGGAATTTGCTTTTATTCATGATATCTGGGTCGAGCCGGAATATCGCCAAAACGGAATTGCGCGGCAGATGGTGATGCTAAGTATTGAACGCTTTCATCAGATGGGCGTCAAGCAAATTCGGCTAGATACAGCAATTGCTAACGAGGCTTCACGGCGGTTATTTGCATCTTGCGGTTTTCGATTCAGCATTATTGAAATGCTAAAAGAGTTATGAGTTATGAGTTAGGAGTTAGGAGTTAGGAGTTAGAAGTTTTAAATTTTTAACTCCTCACTTTTCACTCCTCACTTTTGCAGTTTTCACTCCTCACTTTTGTAAGTGTTAGCTAGCTAACAGAGTTTTTTCTAGAGAAGTCCAACGGAAAGCGCGATCGCCACCCCTCTCAATGATTACTCTCACTCGTGGTTCTAGTTGAGGCAAATTCGTCAAATACTCAAGTTCCTCATTAGAAAGAATATGCCCTTCAATAATCCACAAGACCAGCCCCTTAGACTTTGGTGGTAGCTGTTCTAGATGAGAATTGAGAATTGGGGGTAAATAGTACACATGACCTACTGCGGCACCGCTACCAGTGCTTTTTTTTCCAAGATGAGGAGGTCTGACTCCATGAATTCTTGTGAGATACGCAGCTAAATCACCCAGTCCTTTAGCAGTAATGTGGAGGGTAGTATAGCCAGCTGCCCGTAGTCGGCGCTGATATCGACCTTCATAACCTCCTTCTAGAGGTACATACACTCCCAGAGCGCCAAACTTTTCCAGATCGCGGATTAAACCGTTGCCAGTGGTAATTAGTGCCATAGATTTTCGTCTTATCCCACTTAGATATTTCTATTATTTACCCTGAACCGATAGATTAAAAGCATTTTTTTTCGGTATTGAGAAGAGGCAGAGGGGCAGGGAGCAGGAAGCAGAGGGGAAAGAGGATGCAGAAGGCAGGAGGCAGAGTTCTAAAATGTTTGAATTTTGAATTGATTTCTCCCCCTTGCCCCCTGCGCCCTGCTCCCTTGCTTCTTTCCTACTCCCTAAAAATAGCTCTATAAATTACTGGACAAACATAAATAAATAATTTATATTATTAGATTGTGACCAAAAACGCAAATTAGGTTAACTTTTTACTGTCATTCTGAGGTAGTGTTAGCATCAAAAGCTGATGACTTAAATCCAAATTGGATAATCTAGCTCAGAGCGATCGTAGACTGGTAAACTAAGAAAGCTTTCAGGTCAATATTAGAGCTTATGGAAAAATAACTAAAGTTAATCCTAAGCTCCAAGGTACGTTTACTCCTGTGCCTCTAAAAAAGCAGGCAAAAGCTTAAACAATAGTTTAAAGTGTTTAAGGAAGTAAAGACTGAGCAGCAATGTTGGTTTCATGGCATTACGTCAGTCTCAGTTAACGGATACTGGGCGGTAGTAACCGCTTAAGTCCAACTGCAACACGGCAAGTAGCCAATCTCCAAGAAGCCGCTATATCAGGCGTGTACAAATCGGAAAACCTGCCGACAGCGCTGCCTCCAGAAAGTGCCAGAGCAATTGCTTGGACAAAAGCATTGCTGCACACAGCTTAAAGCTGTAGCGCCTTGCATTGATTCCAGAAGTTACTCCTTCCCAACGAGAAGAGACTTGTGGCTGTTCTAGCGATCTAATGAGTGAAGCTAAACAGATTTACCAAGCAGTAAGGACACGGTTTGTTGTGTCCAAAAGCATTTGGAGCGGTTTACTAAAGCCATTCCAAATTTCGCAGGCTAACCCAGCCTAAACTGATGCGTACAAAGCGTGTCCTCTAGAGTCCAATTCCAAGGTCAGCAAGTAGAAGGAGAACCAGTTACTGTGTCTGTAGGTATTCTCGGCACCAAGCTGGGCATGACCCAAATATTTGACGAAGCAGGAGTGTCTATTCCTGTAACTGTCATTCAAGCAGGGCCATGCACCGTTACACAAGTTAAAACGAAAGAAACCGATGGTTACTTTGCCATTCAAGTTGGTTATGGCGAAGTCAAACCCAAGGCACTAAACAGACCATTATTGGGCCATTTGGCTAAATCATCTGCCCCAGCATTGCGTCACTTAAATGAATATCACACCGATAGCTCTAGTGATTATGCTTTAGGTCAAGAGATTAAAGCAGATATTTTTAGCGCTGGTCAAATTGTCGATGTCGTCGGTACAAGCATCGGTCGCGGTTTTGCGGGAAACCAGAAGCGCAACAACTTTGGTCGCGGGCCAATGTCACACGGTTCCAAAAACCACAGAGCACCCGGTTCTATTGGTGCTGGTACAACACCCGGTCGTGTCTATCCAGGTAAGCGGATGGCAGGTCGTTTAGGTGGAAAACGTATTACAATCCGCAAACTGACCATAGTGCGAGTTGACCCAGAACGCAACTTATTGCTAATTAAAGGAGCCATTCCTGGTAAACCAGGCGCTCTAGTAAGTGTTGTGCCTGCAAAAATAGTGGGATAGTCAAAAGTCAGTAGTCATTAGTCAGTAGTCATTGGCTAAAGACAAAAGACAATTGACAAATGACAAAGGACAAATAACAAAAATGGTTGAAAGCGTAGTTAAAAATTGGCAAGGAGAACAGGTCGGCGAGACGACCTTCGAGTTGCGCACTGCCAAAGAAGAAACAGCGTCTCATATTGTGCACCGCGCCTTAGTACGGCAATTGACCAATGCTCGTCAAGGAAATGCCAGCACAAAAACTCGTGCGGAAGTCAGGGGTGGCGGTCGTAAACCTTGGCGGCAAAAAGGCACAGGTCGCGCTCGTGCAGGGTCTATTCGTTCGCCATTGTGGCGTGGTGGTGGTGTAATATTTGGGCCAAAACCCAGAGACTTCAACCTCAAATTGAACCGCAAAGAGCGGCGTTTAGCACTGCGGACAGCATTTGTCAGCCGCATTGACGACTTGATCGTAGTAGAAGAATTTAGCACCGAGCTATCTCGCCCCAAAACTAAAGAATTAGTAGCAGCGCTTGCCCGTTGGGGAGTAGTACCAGAAAGCAAGGCACTGTTAATTTTGTCTGAAATTGCGGATACAGATAACGTTTATTTATCAGCCCGCAACATTGAAAATTTAAAACTAATTGCAGCTGACCAGCTAAATGTTTTTGATTTACTGCACGCTGACAAAATTGTAGTTACGGCATCAGCCCTAGAAAAAATTCAGGAGGTCTACAGTGCCTAGCTTTGACCCCCGCGACCTTGCCGACTTAGTACGTCGCCCAATCGTCACCGAGAAAGCGACAATCTTGATGGAGCAAAATAAGTACACCTTTGAAGTAATTCCAAAGGCATCTAAGCCAGAAATCAAGGCTGCGATCGAAGACTTGTTTCAGGTCAAGGTTGTAAAAGTCAACACCACTCTACCACCGCGCAAAAAGCGGCGCGTTGGTAAATTTATTGGTTATAAACCCCAATATAAGCGAGCCATTGTTACAGTCGCACCTGGGGATGAAGACAAGATTAGACAAGTTCTATTCCCAGAAGTCTAAAAATTTTAGATTTTAGATTTTAGATTTTAGATTGAGGAGTTGACTGAATAAGTACCGAAAATGGTGGCAATTAGTTAAACACTCATTAAATTCAAAATCAAAAGTTCAAAATCCAAAATTAAGTAAATCCAAAATCCAAAATCCAAAATAGATTATGGGTACTCGTTCTTATCGCCCTTATACCCCCAGCACTCGCCAAGTTACAATCTCTGACTTTGCGGAAATTACCAGAAGCGAACCAGAAAAATCCTTAACTACCTCGAAGCATCGCGCCAAAGGTCGGAATAATCACGGGCGGATTACTAGTCGTCGCCGGGGTGGCGGACACAAACAGCTTTATCGGATAATCGACTTTAAAAGGGATAAACATAATATTCCGGCAAAAGTCGCAGCAATTGAATACGATCCTAACCGTAACGCCAGAATTGCCCTTTTGTATTACCAAGACGGCGAAAAACGGTACATCCTTCACCCCAACGGGTTGAAAGTTGGAACAATAATTATTTCTGGACCGGAAGCTCCCTTTGAAGATGGTAATGCGTTACCGCTCTCGAAGATTCCCTTGGGTACTAGTGTTCACAACGTAGAACTGACCCCTGGTAAAGGTGGTCAAATTGTCCGTGCTGCTGGTGCTAGCGCTCAAGTTGTGGCAAAAGAAGGTAATTATGTAACTCTCAAGTTGCCTTCAGGAGAAGTCCGCTTGATTCGACGCGAGTCCTACGCCACCATTGGGCAAGTAGGCAACACCGATGCGAGAAACCTGAGTGCAGGTAAAGCCGGACGAAATCGCTGGAAAGGTCGTCGTCCTAAAGTTAGAGGAAGCGTCATGAACCCAGTGGATCACCCACATGGTGGTGGTGAAGGTAGAGCGCCTATCGGAAGATCGGGGCCTGTTACACCTTGGGGTAAACCCACATTGGGTGCGAAAACACGCAATCGCAAGAAACTTAGCAGCAAGTTGATTGTGCGTCGTCGTCGTAAGTCTTCTAAACGCGGTCGCGGTGGTCGTGAGTCTTAAAGAGTTAGGAGTTAAGAGTTAAGAGTTATAAGTTGAGAGTAAAATCTAACTCCTAATTACTAACTCCTCACTCCTCACTTGTAATTCCTAAATCCTAAATCCAAAATTGAACTATGGGTCGTTCTCTAAAAAAAGGTCCTTTTGTTGCGGATCATCTCCTAAAGAAAATTGAAAAGCTCAACGATAACAACAGAAAAGAAGTTATTAAAACTTGGTCACGAGCTTCGACAATTTTGCCCCTAATGGTAGGTCACACTATAGCTGTTCATAACGGACGCCAACACGTTCCTGTTTTTGTAAATGAACAGATGGTAGGACATAAGTTGGGTGAATTTGCCCCGACACGCACCTACAGGGGTCATGGAAAAAGCGACAAGAAAGCAGGTAGGTAGTTATTAGTCATTGGTCATTTGTCATTTGTTATTGGTCATTAGTTATTAACTTTCGACAAAGGACAAAGGATAAAGGACGAAAGACGAAGGACAAAATTGGAGAAAATTATGGCTACTAATACTACTGAAGTAAAAGCGATCGCTCGTTTTATCCGCATCTCGGCTTACAAGGTGCGTCGGGTACTCGATCAAATCCGCGGGCGATCTTACCGAGAAGCGTTAATCATCCTGGAATTCATGCCCTATCGCGCTACTGAACCCATATTGAAGGTTCTTAGAAGCGCTGCTGCCAATGCCGAACACAATGCTGGGTTAGATCGGACTCAACTAGTGATTACTCAGGCTTATGCCGATCAAGGGCCGCCGTTAAAGCGCTTCCAACCAAGAGCGCAAGGTCGAGCTTACCAAATTCGCAAACCGACGTGTCATATTACCGTAGCTGTTGCAGCTGCTCCAGAAAAATAAGCACGTTAACCAATAAATTGCGTAAAGTAAGAAATTTTAGAGGAAGCATTTGTGGGACAAAAGATTCATCCAGTTGGTTTTCGCCTGGGTATTACACATGAACATCAATCCCGTTGGTTTGCTGTTCCCGATCGCTATCCAGAACTTCTCCAAGAAGACCACAAACTCCGTCAATACATAGAACAAAAGCTGGGTAGACAAGCTCAAAACAACGCCGGAATTTCCGAAGTACGGATTGAGCGCAAAGCCGACCAAATCGACTTAGAAGTACGCACAGCTAGACCTGGCGTAGTAGTGGGTCGCGGTGGACAAGGTATTGAATCCTTACGTACCGGACTCCAAGGACTGTTGGGTAGTAATCGTCAAATCCGCATTAACGTAGTTGAAGTTCAACGGGTTGATGCTGATGCCTACCTAATTGCTGAATACATTGCTCAACAATTGGAACGCCGCGTTTCCTTTCGGCGGGTAGTAAGACAGTCAATTCAACGTGCCCAACGCGCTGGCGTCCAAGGTATTAAAATCCAAGTTAGCGGTCGCCTCAACGGTGCGGAAATTGCCCGGACAGAGTGGACTCGTGAAGGTAGAGTACCTTTACATACCTTACGGGCTGACATTGACTACTCTTATTGCACAGCAAAAACTGTTTACGGCATTTTGGGTATCAAAGTATGGGTGTTTAAGGGAGAAATTATTCCTGGACAGGAACCAGATCCGTTACCACCAGCAAACCGCGATCGCGAACGTGACCCCCGCGATCGCGATCGTGAACCCCGTCGCCGTCAACAACAACGTCGTCGCCAGCAATTTGAAGACCGCTCAAATGAAGGATAAATCGTCATTAGTCATTAGTCATTAGTAAATGGCAGATGGCAAATGACAAATGACAAATGACAAATGACAAATGACAAACCATGTTAAGCCCTAGAAGAACTAAATTCCGCAAACAACAGCGGGGACGGATGGAAGGACTAGCCACCCGTGGTAGTACCCTCAACTTCGGTGATTTTGCACTCCAAGCTCAAGAACCTGCTTGGATTACCTCGCGTCAAATCGAGGCTTCCCGTCGGGCAATGACTCGTTATATTCGTCGGGGTGGACAAATCTGGATTCGGATTTTCCCTGATAAACCTGTAACCATGCGTCCTGCTGAAACCCGGATGGGTTCTGGTAAAGGTAATCCAGAGTTTTGGGTAGCTGTAGTCAAGCCAGGACGAATTTTGTTTGAAATCGGTGGGGTTTCTGAAGAAATCGCTCGTGAAGCGATGCGTTTGGCTTCATTTAAACTGCCCATCAAAACTAAGTTTATTGTGCGCTCTCAACCACAGGAGCAGGAGTAGCTTATGCCTCTTCCCAAAATTTCAGAAGCTAGAGAATTAAGCGACGAGAAGCTCTCTGATGAAATTGTCGCGATCAAAAGACAACTATTTCAATTGCGCTTGCAAAAAGCCACCAGACAATTAGAAAAACCCCACCAGTTTCGACAATTGCGCCACCGCCTAGCCCAATTGCTGACGCTAGAAACAGAACGCAAACGGGCAGCAAGTCAATCGGCTAAAGAAGCAAAGTAGGAGATTATGGCAGTTAAAGAACGAGTTGGCTTGGTAGTGAGCGATAAAATGCAAAAAACTGTGGTAGTTGCCATAGAAAACCGCGCTCCTCACCCCAAGTACGGCAAGATTGTGGTTAACACCCAACGATATAAAGTTCACGACGAAGAAAATCAGTGTAAAGTAGGCGATCGCGTTCGCATTCAGGAAACTAGACCCCTGAGTAAAACCAAGCGCTGGAAAATCACAGAAGTCCTGAACGTCAAGCCTACTTAAACCTCATCGTTGTTAGAAACTAACAACATTACAAGGGAGAATAATTGTGATTCAACCCCAGACTTACCTGAATGTCGCAGATAATAGCGGCGCCCGCAAACTGATGTGCATCCGCATCTTAGGCGGAGGCAACCGTCGTTATGGTTTTATTGGCGATAAAATTATCGCAGTTGTCAAAGATGCTACACCCAACATGGCTGTAAAAAAGTCTGATGTGGTAGAAGCAGTAATTGTTCGGACTCGGAAAGCTGTAAATCGTGACAGCGGCATGAGTATTCGCTTTGATGATAACGCTGCTGTAATCATCAACAAAGACGGTAATCCCAGAGGCACACGGGTTTTTGGCCCAGTTGCACGGGAACTGCGCGATAAAAACTTCACTAAAATTGTTTCTCTGGCTCCGGAGGTGCTTTAATGGCAACCAAACAGGGTACGCCCAAAGTATTCCACAAAATGCACGTCAAAACTGGCGACACCGTACAAGTGATTGCTGGTAAAGACAAAGGAAAAGTTGGCGAAATTACTCAGGCACTTCCCCAACTGAGTAAAGTTATCGTCAAAGGTGTCAACATTAAAACCAAGCACGTTAAACCCCAGCAAGAAGGGGAATCAGGGCGAATTATTACCCAAGAATTCCCGATTCATAGCTCCAATGTGATGCTTTATTCCACCAAGCAAAACGTTGCCAGTCGTGTTGGTTACACCTTTACCTCAGAAGGCAAAAAGGTTAGAAAACTCAAGAAAACTGGCGAAATTCTCGATAAATAAGAATTAGTCAACTTGAGATTTTAGATTTTAAATTTAATCAAAAATCTAAAATCAAAAATTAAAGCTTCCCTGACCAAGCCCAGGGATATCAGGACAAAAAACTATGGCAACAACAAGACTCAAAACCTTATATCAAGAGACGATCGTCCCCAAACTGATTAATCAGTTTCAATATACCAACGTTCATCAAGTACCGAAGTTAGTAAAGGTTACGATTAACCGAGGTTTGGGTGAAGCAGCTCAAAATGCGAAGTCACTAGAGGCATCTATCAACGAGATTGCCGTGGTAACAGGTCAAAAACCAGTGGTGACACGGGCGAAAAAGGCGATCGCTGGCTTTAAGATTCGTCAAGGGATGCCTGTGGGGATCATGGTTACTCTCAGAGCCGAACGGATGTATTCCTTTTTCGATCGGTTAGTTAGCCTGTCACTACCTAGAATTCGAGATTTTCGCGGCGTTAGCCCCAAAAGCTTTGACGGACGCGGTAACTACACTCTAGGTGTGAGAGAACAGCTAATTTTTCCAGAAGTCGAATACGACAGCATCGATCAAGTACGTGGGATGGATATTTCCATCATCACCACAGCAACAAACGACGAAGAGGGACGCGCCTTACTTAAAGAATTAGGAATGCCCTTTCGCGATCAATAAGTTCATCTATAGAGGGAACGATGGCGGCTAACGACACAATTGCAGATATGCTGACGCGCATCCGCAATGCCAACCTGGCGCGGCATCAAACTACACAAGTGCCAGCGACAAAATTGACCCGGAGCATTGCCAAAGTGCTACGGGAGGAAGGCTTTATTGCTGAAATCGAAGAAGCAGAAGAAGGGGTAAAACGCAATCTGGTGATTTCCCTGAAATACAAGGGAAAAAACCGTCAGCCTCTGATCACCGCTTTAAAGCGAGTGAGTAAGCCTGGCTTGCGTGTTTATTCAAATCGAAAAGAATTACCAAGAGTACTAGGCGGCATTGGCATTGCCATTATTTCTACATCCAGTGGCATTATGACTGACCGCGAAGCGCGGCGTCAGAACTTGGGTGGCGAAGTACTTTGTTACGTTTGGTAGTCATTGGTCATTAGTCATTGGTCATTAGTCATTGGTCATTAGTCTGTTATTAGTGAAAGACAAAGGACAAAGGACAAAGGACAAAGGACAAATAACAAAGGACAAAAAGTCATGTCACGTATTGGTAAACGTCCAATTACTATTCCCGCCAAAGTTCAAGTGGCGATCGATGGTACGAATATTGTGGTGAAAGGCCCGAAAGGAGAACTTTCTCGCACTCTCAGAGATAATGTCTCACTCTCTCAAGAGGGGGAAATATTACACGTAAATCGTCGGGATGAAACTCGGATATCGAAGCAATTGCACGGCTTGAGCCGCACTTTAGTTGCCAACATGGTCGAGGGAGTTTCTCAAGGTTTTCAGCGCCGTTTGGAAATTCAAGGTGTGGGTTATAGGGCACAAATTCAAGGGCGTAACCTAATTTTAAATATGGGTTATAGCCATCAAGTGCAAATTGAACCACCAGATGGAATTCAGTTTGCCGTAGAAGGTACCACTAACGTCATTGTTAGCGGCTATGACAAAGAAATCGTCGGTAACACAGCCGCCAAAATTCGTGCTGTTCGTCCACCAGAACCTTACAAAGGTAAAGGCATCCGCTATGCCGGTGAAGTAGTCAGACGGAAAGCTGGTAAGACTGGTAAGGGTGGTAAGAAGTAGAAATGAAACTTACTCGTAGAGAATCAAAAAACCGTCGTCATCGACGCGTTCGTGGCAAAGTTGTTGGCTCCCCAGAACGTCCCCGTTTAGCGGTATTTCGTTCTAATGAGCATATTTATGCCCAGGTAATTGATGATACTCAACATCAAACCATCGTGGCCGCATCGACTGTAGAACCAGAGTTGAAATCTAGTTTAGCGTCATGTGCAAACCGCGATGCATCGGTACAAGTTGGTAAGTTGATTGCAGTGCGATCGCTAGAAAAAGGCATCACCAAAGTAGTCTTTGATCGTGGTGGTAACTTATATCATGGTCGTGTCAAAGCACTAGCTGATGCAGCACGCGAAGCTGGTTTAGATTTCTAAAGTCATTGGTCATTAGTCATTAGTTATTGGACAAATGACAAAGGACAAATGACAAATGACAACTGACAAATGACGTTCACCAGAGCATAGATTATGGCAACAGAGCGTAAAAGTAGAACAAAGCGTGCCAAAAAAGAAGAAACCACTTGGCAAGAGCGGGTTATCCAAATCCGCCGCGTAAGTAAAGTGGTCAAAGGTGGTAAAAAACTCAGCTTCCGAGCGATCGTTGTCGTTGGTAACGAACGCGGTCAAGTTGGAGTCGGAGTAGGCAAAGCTTCAGATGTAATTGGCGCAGTTAAAAAAGGCGTAGCTGACGGCAAAAAACACCTCATTGATATCCCAATTACTAAATCCAACTCCATCCCCCATCCCATTAATGGTGTCGGTGGCGGTGCAAAAGTGATTATGCGTCCAGCCGCACCTGGTACTGGGGTAATTGCTGGTGGTGCTGTGCGGACTGTGTTGGAATTGGCAGGAGTTCGTAACATCTTAGCCAAGCAACTTGGTTCCAACAATCCGCTCAATAATGCTAGAGCAGCAGTCAATGCTTTATCTACATTGCGGACTCTTTCTGAAGTCGCGGAAGATCGCGGTATTCCTATTGAAAGTCTCTACATTTAATTAGTCATTTGTCCTTAGTCAGTTGTCCTTTGTTCTGAACAAATGACCAACTACAAATGACAAATGACAAATGAGAAACGACAAATGAGAACTTGATAACTTATGAGACTCCATGATGTTAAGCCGCAAAAAGGCTCAAAGAAACGTAAGCGCCGTGTAGCTAGAGGTATTTCTGCTGGTCAAGGTGCTAGTGCAGGTCTAGGTATGCGTGGTCAAAAATCTCGTTCTGGTAGCGGGACTCGACCAGGTTTTGAAGGTGGTCAACAGCCATTGTACCGCCGCCTACCTAAACTGAAGGGCTTTCCGATTGTTAATCAGAGGATTTACACTACGATTAATGTAGAGAAGCTAGCCTCTCTTCCCGCGAATACGGAAGTAACTTTGACCTCATTGAAAGCCGCAGGTATCCTGACTGCTGTCAAAGGGCCATTGAAAATTTTAGGTGACGGGGAATTGAGCATTCCGCTCAAGGTACAAGCGGCAGCTTTCACAGGTTCAGCTCGTAGCAAAATTGAGGCAGCTGGTGGTAGTTGTGAAGTCTTATGAGTGAGCCGGAACAGCGCACTTAAATGCAAGCCAACTCGCTGCCAGTGCTTGGTTCACTATAAAGGTAGCACTCTATGATCAGTCGAGATAAAGCCCCAACGGCTCAAGAAACTTTTATGCAGATGGCGCAGGCAGCTGGTCTCAGAGGTAGGCTGCTTGTCACCGTCGGTATTTTAATTTTGGTTCGCCTGGGTATTTTCTTACCCGTTCCAGGGATTGATAGACCAAGATTTGCCGAAGCCATATCGGGCAGTAATTCCATATTTGGCTTATTGGATATATTTTCCGGGCGAGGACTTTCGACTTTGGGAGTCTTTGCTTTAGGAATTTTGCCCTTCATTAATGCGTCTATTATCATCCAATTGCTTACTGCGGCGATTCCATCTTTAGAAAATTTACAGAAAAATGAAGGCGAAGCAGGTCGGCGAAAAATATCGCAAATTACCCGCTATGTCACTGTAGGTTGGGCAATTCTTCAAAGTACAGCTTTTTCGGCATTATTCCTCCAGCAATTCGCCTTAAAGCCAGGGCCAATCTTTGTCGCTGAAACTGCGATCGCTCTGACTGCTGGTTCTATGTTCGTCATGTGGGCATCAGAACTAATTACAGAACGGGGTATTGGAAACGGGGCATCTTTGTTGATTTTTGTCAACATTGTTGCGTCATTACCAAAAGCTTTAGGAGATACCATCGACTTGGTGCAAGTCGGCGGTCGGGAAGCAGTGGGTCGCGTAATCGTCCTGATCTTAGTTTTCCTCGCAACAATTGTTGGTATTGTGATTGTTCAGGAAGGAATGCGCCGCATCCCAATTATTTCGGCTCGTCGCCAAGTAGGTCGGAGAGTTTTAGCCGAGCAGCGTAGCTATTTGCCACTGCGGCTAAATCAAGGCGGTGTGATGCCAATTATTTTTGCTGCTGCCATCCTCAGTTTGCCACTGCTGATCGCCAATTTTACTAAAAATGCCGATTTGGCGAATATAGTTAACACTTATTTGAGTCCAAGCGGTTCTAGCTCTTGGGTCTATGCCTTGGTCTACATGATTTCCATTGTTTTCTTCAGCTACTTCTATTCTTCGTTGATTCTCAACCCAGTAGATGTAGCACAGAACTTGAAGAAAATGGGTTCTAGTATTCCTGGAATTCGTCCCGGCAAGGCAACTAGCGAGTATATCGAACGCGTGTCCAACCGACTAACTTTTTTGGGTGCGATCTTTTTGGGCTTCGTCGCTATTATCCCCACAGCCGTGGAAAGCGCTTTGAATGTAAAAACTTTCCGGGGCATCGGTGCGACATCTTTGTTGATTTTAGTTGGTGTGGCAATTGAGACAGCCAAACAAGTCCAAACTTATGTCATCTCTCAGCGCTATGAAGGAATGGTGAAATAATAGTGACGCGATTAATCTTCTTGGGACCACCTGGAGCGGGTAAAGGAACACAAGCTCAAACTTTGGCTGAACACTTGAATATCCCCCATATTTCTACTGGTGAAATATTAAGACAAGCCATGAAAGAGCAGACTCCTTTAGGAATAAAAGCTCAAAGCTATGTTGATAGCGGCGAGTTAGTACCTGACCAGCTAGTGCAGGACTTGGTACAGGAACGCCTCGATCGACCAGATGCCAAAAATGGTTGGATTCTTGATGGCTTTCCCCGAAAAGTGACCCAAGCAGCTTTTTTGGAGAAGTTACTCGAAGCAATATATCAAGGTGGCGAAAAGGTAGTCAATTTAGATGCACCAGATGAAATTGTCATCGCGCGTTTGCTAGCTAGAGGACGAAAAGATGATACTGAAGAAGTGATTCGTCGTCGTTTAGAAGTGTACCGCGCGGAAACTGCACCTTTAATTGATTATTATGGCGATCGCAAAAAACTCCTAACAGTCAATGGCAATCAGTCCCAAGAAGATGTCACTAATGAACTACAAAAGGTAATCGCTTCCTGAAAAAGAAAGGGCGAGGGCATGAGGGAGACAAGGAAGTATGGGAGGAGCTACCTACAGTAATTCTTTCCCAATGCCCAATGCACCATGCCCCATGCCCTTCTACAAAAAAAAGATCAATTTTAGCTAAGATATATTAATAAACTGTTGATATATTTCTTAAAATGTGTTTCTTTGCAGATGAAGCGCTGCAACTGAACACGAAATTGTTGAGTTGAGGAAAAAACAAATTGTCTAAGCAAGATTTGATTGAAATGGAAGGCACGGTTACAGAGTCCTTGCCCAATGCGATGTTTCGCGTTGACTTGGACAATGGTTTTAATGTGCTAGCACACATTTCCGGCAAGATTCGCCGAAATTATATCAAGATTTTGCCCGGCGATCGCGTCAAGGTAGAGTTAACCCCCTACGACTTGACCAAAGGCAGAATCACCTATCGACTACGAAAGAAGTAACTATATGTAGAGAATTATACCATAAAACCATTTTTTTGACTGTTTCTTAGTCATTTAACTGGATTAATTTTCCTAAAAATGCTATAATTTTATATTTGGAGTCAAAAAATAAAAGGCATGAAAGTTAGAGCCTCTGTCAAGAAAATTTGTGAAAAATGTAACGTGATCAAACGTCGTGGTCGCGTTATGGTGATTTGCGTGAACCCCAAGCACAAACAACGTCAAGGATAACGCTCTTACCAATAGAGCTAGTTGCAGGACGCATATCATCATTAAAACGAAAAGACGCGATTAATCACGTTTTTCCAACCAACAGTAATTGCGAGAACAATAGGGAGAGTTCATTGTGGCACGTATTGCCGGAGTAGACCTTCCACGCGATAAGCGCGTCGAGATCGGTCTGACTTACATCTATGGAATTGGTTTATCACGTTCTCAAGAAATTATAGCGGCTACTGGTGTGAACCCAGACACTCGCGTTAAGGACTTAAGTGATGCCGATGTGACAGCCCTACGAGGGGAAATAGAAACCAACTATCAAGTTGAAGGCGACTTGCGGCGCTTGGAGTCTTTGAACATCAAGCGCTTAGTTGACATTGGTACCTACAGAGGTCGTCGTCATCGTATGGGCTTACCAGTCAGAGGACAAAGAACTCGCACCAATGCCAGAACCCGTAGAGGCAGAAGGCAGACAGTGGCCGGGAAGAAGAAGGCTCCAGGGAAATAATTTTGCAACGCTTGCTAATCCGAGCAAGTTTTACCTTAAATCAACTAAACAAGTATGGCGAGACAACCAACTAAAAAAACCGGGAGCAAGAAGCAGAAACGGAATGTACCCAGTGGAATGGCATACATCCAGTCTACTTTCAACAATAGCATTGTCACCATTACCGATCAAAATGGAGATGTCATATCCTGGGCTAGCGCTGGTTCTAGCGGTTTTAAGGGAGCAAAAAAGGGAACTCCCTTTGCAGCGCAAACCGCAGCTGAAAGTGCAGCTCGCCGAGCTATCGATCAAGGAATGCGCCAAATTGAGGTAATGGTCAGTGGTCCAGGAGCAGGTAGAGAAACCGCTATCCGAGCACTCCAAGGAGCAGGACTGGAAATTACACTGATTCGGGATATTACCCCGATTCCTCACAATGGTTGTCGTCCACCCAAGCGCCGTCGAGTTTAAATACCAAGACTTGGGCTGGGCAGTGAGGACGAAAAGTTACAGCCAGCAATGACCACTTGAGCGTCTAACGTTCAAACTGTCATTGAGTTAAAGGTTGGGCGACCAGAAGCACGTCAGATTTTCCCGTCGGGAAAGCTGCTAAACTTCGGGCTACCCAAAATATTATTAATCAATTTTGGATTTTAGGTTTGCGATTTTAGATTGAACCCGACTATAAGGGTGCTGGGCCTCGTGGATTTTAAGTTGATGATTTAAGATTTGTTCCGCCAATAATTAAGAGGTGGAGCATGAACGAAAGAAGCACAATCCAAAATCCAAAGTCCAAAATCGAAAATTGGCAGTCAATTCTGGAGGCAATTGATTTGTCTGCTAGCAGCACCTTAGAAAAAGGGAGGCTCATCCGTGGCGCAGTTTCAAATTGAATGTGTAGAGTCGAATACCGAAGAAAGTCGGAACCATTACAGCAAATTTGTATTGGAACCTCTAGAACGCGGTCAAGGAACAACTGTTGGCAACGCACTGCGGCGGGTTTTACTGTCTAATTTAGAAGGTACAGCAGTTACAGCAGTGCGGATTGCGGGCGTTTCACATGAATTCGCTACAGTTCCGGGCGTGCGGGAAGATGTGCTGGAAATCCTCATGAGAATGAAGGAAGTTATCCTGAAAAACTATTCTTCGCAGCCTCAGATTGGGAGATTACTCGTTACCGGTCCAACAACAATCACTGCGGCGCATTTTGATTTGCCCAGTGAAGTAGAAATCATCGACCCGACCCAGTATGTAGCCACCATCGCTGAGGGTGGAAAGCTGGAAATGGAATTTCGGATCGAGAAAGGCAAAGGCTATCGCACTGTAGAGCGAGGACGTGAAGAAGCCACATCGTTGGATTTTCTTCAAATCGACTCGATATTTATGCCAGTGCGAAAAGTCAACTACAGTGTTGAAGAATCTCGTGGGGAAGGCTTGATTCCAAAAGACCGACTACTGTTGGAAGTTTGGACAAATGGCAGTGTTTCTCCTCAAGAAGCACTATCTTCTGCTGCTGCGATCTTGGTAGATTTATTCAACCCGTTGAAGGACATCTCCCTAGAACCAACAGACACAGGTTCGGATATTCCAGACGACCCAACTGCCCAGATACCCATCGAAGAGTTGCAACTTTCTGTGCGGGCATATAACTGTCTCAAACGGGCACAAGTTAACTCTGTGGCAGATTTGTTGGATTATACCCAAGAAGACCTCTTAGAAATTAAGAACTTTGGGCAGAAGTCAGCAGAAGAAGTCGTGGAAGCTTTGCAGCGACGCTTGGGCATCACCCTGCCAATGGAAAGAGGCTCGAAACACCCTTAAGAAAAACCTTCATAATTCATAGTGCATAATTATGCGTCACCGTTGTCGCGTCAAAAAACTCAGTAAACCAGCCGATCAACGTCGTGCTTTACTACGATCGCTCGCCACCGAGTTGATCCGTCATGGTAAGATTACCACCACTTTAATTAGAGCGAAAGTTCTCCGCAGTGAAGTGGAAAAAATGATTACCCTAGCTAAAAATGGCTCCTTGGCGGCACGCCGCGAAGCTCTTGGCTATATCTTCGACAAACAACTGGTTCACGCTCTATTTGAGCAAGCTCCTACTCGATATGGCGATCGCCAGGGCGGTTATACTCGCATCCTGCATACCGTACCGCGTCGGGGTGATAATGCAAAAATGGCAATAATTGAATTGGTTTAAGTCATTTAGTCATTGGTTATTGGTCATTAGTTATTAGTCATTGGTCATTAGTGAATAACAAAGGACAACTGATAAAAGACAAATGACAAAAAACAAATGACAAAGGACAAAATCTGTATGTTAGAAAGCCCCCAGCCGACACAAACTCATCGAGTAGCCTTGGTAATCCAATACCTGGGCACTCATTTTCATGGCTGGCAACGGCAAAAACAACACCGGACAGTCCAAGAAGAGATCGAAATTGCGATCGCGACTATTCTTGGGTATCATGTAACACTACATGGTGCTGGGCGAACCGATTCTGGAGTTCATGCTGCTGCTCAAGTAGCCCATTTTGAAGCAACAGGTTTTATTCCGCCTCACAAGTGGGCAACAATCCTCAACAGCTACCTGCCGCCAGATATATTAATCAGGGCTTCAGCTAGTGTCGATAACCGTTGGCACGCTCGCTTTAGTGCAGCCTATCGACGGTATCGCTACACAATATATACTGAAGATCGGCTTAACTTGTTTGTAAGACCCTTCAGTTGGCATTATTATTATGCACCCCTGGATGAATCTTTAATCCAAGCTGCCTTGAAACCTCTCTTGGGAAAGCATCACTTAGCTGCTTTTCACCGTGCAGGCTCAAAGCGATCGCATTCCTGGGTAGAGGTGCAAGCAGCAGAGTGTCGTCGCAGTGGGCCATTTATCCATATTGAAATACAGGCAGATGGATTTTTGTATGGCATGGTACGGCTGTTGGTAGGGATGCTGGTACAAGTAGGTTCTGGAGAACGAACACTTTCTAGCTTCACCGAACTCTGGAAACAAGAACGTCGGGAAGAAGTGAAATATGCCGCACCACCTCAAGGCTTGTGCTTGTTGCGAGTCGGCTATCCCGATTTTCCCTTTCCAAAAGAGATTTGGTACGACACCTTGCCAAAGTTCGTCACTAGTCAAGAGTCATTAGTCATTGGTCATTAGTCATTGGTCATTAGTCATTGGTCATTAGTGAATAACTAAGGACAACTGACAAAGGACAAAGGACAAATAACAAATGACAAAGGACAAATGACTAATGACAAATTAAAAATGACAAAGGACAAATGACAAATGACAATAGTTAAAACATACCTTCCTTCTCAAGCAACCCTTGAGCGTGAGTGGTACATAGTAGATGCCACCGATAAACGCCTCGGTCGCCTCGCCAGCGAAATCGCTCAGGTATTAAGAGGCAAAAAGAAACCCGAATATACGCCTCATTTAGATACAGGTGACTTCGTAATCGTCATCAATGCCGAGAAAGTAGCAGTTACAGGCAAAAAGCGCACTCAAAAGCTTTACCGCCGCCATTCTGGTCGCCCTGGTGGGATGAAAACCGAAACTTTCGCTAAACTGCAAGAGCGCATACCAGAGCGGATTTTAGAACAAGCTGTTAAAGGTATGCTACCTAAAAATAGCCTCGGTAAGCAGTTGTTCACCAAGCTGAAAGTTTACGCTGGGCCTACGCATCCTCATGATGCTCAAAAACCTAAAGAACTAAAAGTTAGTACAATTCCTGGAGAAGAAAATTAATGGTAGTAGCAGATGCTAATAGCGGTCGCGCCGTATACTGGGGTACTGGCCGTCGTAAGAACGCAGTAGCACGGGTACGCTTGGTTCCAGGCACCGGTCAACTGATTGTGAACGGTAAAGATGGAACCTTGTATTTCCAATTCAACCCCAACTACCTGGGAGTGATTAAAGCACCCCTGGAAACTCTAGGATTAGAAAACGAATATGACATTTTGGTAAAAGCAGAAGGCGGCGGCTTGACCGGACAGGCTGATTCTGTTCGCTTGGGAGTTGCTCGTGCTTTGTGCCAACTCGACCCAGACAACCGCCCACCTTTGAAAACCGAAGGTTATTTGACTCGCGATCCCAGAGCAAAAGAGCGGAAGAAATATGGTTTACATAAAGCTCGGAAAGCACCTCAGTACTCTAAGCGATAAGCGATTGGGGACTAGGTACTGGATACTGGGTAGAGTAAATTAGGTATTAAGGATTGAGTATTAGGAAAAGTCGGTTTTTTATCTCTTTCCCAGTCCCCAATCCCTAGTCCCCAGTCCCTAATCCCTAGCTCCAATTGAAACCTGAAAGTTATAATTGATAAAGATAGATTCATCACAAAAGGAACAATGGCTAAAGCTGATATTCACCCCAAGTGGTATCCAGATGCTAAAGTTTACTGCAACGGTCAAGTTGTTATGACCATTGGCTCTACAAAGCCAGAATTGCATGTAGATGTTTGGTCTGGAAATCACCCATTTTACACCGGCACTCAGAAGATTATTGACACTGAAGGTCGAGTAGAGCGCTTCCTCCGTAAGTACGGCATGAGCAGCACTCAAACATCTAGCGACGATCAAAACAAAAAGTAGCGGGTTGGCTCTGCTGTTAACGACGGCCCTGCATCAGCTGGGTCGATTTTCATTTATATGCTCGAGCCAATTTGTTATTTTTTAAGGAGCGATCGCAATCGTTATGGCTGAATCATACTTACTGGACAAACTAAAATCCGTTGAACAAACTTTTAATGAATTAACACGTCGTCTTGGCGACCCCGATACCGCTAGCAATCCTGATGAGTATCAAGAAATTGCTAAGTCTCGTTCTTCTTTGGAAGAGGTCGTTAATACTTATGAAATTTGGAAAACAGCCCAAGAAGACTTGAGTGGAGCGCGTCAGGTTTACAAAGAATCTGCGAGTGACCCAGAGTTGCAAGAAATGGCAGCACTGGAAGTAAAAGAACTTGAAGAAAAAATAGAACATTTAGAGTCTCGCTTGAAAGTCTTACTCTTACCACGCGATCCCAATGATGAAAAGAATATCATGTTGGAAATTCGCGCTGGTACTGGTGGCGATGAAGCAAGTATTTGGGCTGGCGATTTGATGCAGATGTACACCCGCTATGCCCAGACTCAAGGTTGGAAAGTTTCTCTAGTGAGCGAGTCTCGCGGAGAAATGGGTGGCTGGAAAGAGGTCATTCTCGAAATTAAAGGTAATGATGTTTACAGCCAGTTAAAGTTTGAAGCTGGAGTGCATCGCGTGCAGCGCGTGCCGGCAACTGAATCTGGGGGACGGGTTCATACTTCCACAGCTACCGTGGCGATTATGCCAGAGGTGGATGATGTGGAAATTCACATTGACCCGAAAGATATTGAAATGACTACAGCTCGTTCTGGCGGTGCTGGTGGACAAAACGTCAACAAGGTGGAAACAGCCGTTGATTTGATGCACAAACCAACGGGAATACGCATTTTCTGTACAGAAGAACGCAGCCAGTTGCAAAACAAAGAACGGGCGATGCAAATTCTGCGGGCGAAGTTGTATGAAATCAAGTTAAGCGAACAACAAGAAGCTGTTACTTCCATGCGGCGATCGCAGGTTGGTACTGGATCGCGATCGGAAAAAATTCGCACCTATAATTATAAAGATAACCGCGCTACCGATCACCGCTTAGGTCAGAATTATTCTCTTAACCCTGTTTTGGATGGTGATTTAGAAACGCTTATCCAATCTTGTATATCTCTAGACCAACAAGAACGTCTCGCGGAGTTAGCGACTTCTGCCGCTAACTAATTTTTGCTATTAAGATTCCTGTAAAACCACTTGTTGTACTGTTGCTTTTAACACACACAGGTGGTTTTCTAGTATCCTGTGGAGTGCATCTTCCATTTCACAGGGATAATGGTAATAGGCAAATTCGTACTTCATGACGTAATTTAGCTTTGCCCATTCCTTCAGGGTTTGACAGGTATAAATTAACTTTTGGGCTTCTTCTTGCCAACGCGCAAAAATCCGATAGCTAAAAAAGCTGCTGCATATATTGCCTTTTGCATCCCAGTAAGAAATACACACTTGATGCTTCAGAAGGTGGATTTTTTTGATTTGCTTAACATCGTAGCCTTTAACTTTTAAAGCTTCTTTGGTTTCTGCATCAGAAATGTTCCACTGTTCTGGTTTAATTTTATTAGTAGCTATAAGATTTTTACCTTTGCGGCGATATTGGTTAATTTTGCGTGGCTTGCGAAACATGATGCACCTTCGATATTATTTTTTCGCAGCAAAGTTGAGCTACTAGCACAAGCGCCGTAGCAAACTAAGTTTTTTGGGTTGGTTAAAGATAGATGGGTTAGTCTACTAGCTTGATGCCTATAGTTGCCGATTTACAACCAGAGATATAGTTTAGTACTAAAACACAAGGCTGTCAATATAAAAGTAAACTTGTATTATTGAAAGTAAACTTGTAAATACAGTTGGCTAGCTATATAAGCAGTGAAGATCGAAAGCAAACAAAAACTGATTGAAATCATTAAACTAGCTCGCGGTTCAATGAGTCAGCGAGCATTTGGTAAGCTTTTGGGGGTATCTGCTACTGCTGTTCAGATGTGGGAAAAAGGTGTGAAGGTTCCAGATACAGAAAATTTGGCTCGAATCGCATCGAAAGCAGGCTACACAATGGAAGAGTTAATCAGCTGTATAGATGGCAAGCCAATTCCAGAAACCTCAGATTTGAGTCTGATTCTTAGACAAATCCAGCACATGCCTTTGGCCCAAGTGGCTCAAATTGTCCAAGCTGCGGCGGAGAGATTGGCGGCTGTGGCTGAAGCATCCGGGGATGAGGCGAAGGCTAGTTGAATATTTGTTCAGAATTGAATTTAAATCATTAAAATATAACGTTTCTTGTTTGTATGCAATACACTCTGACCTCTCTCCAAACCTCTCTCCTAAAAGGAGAGAGGCTTTGAATTTTACTCCCCTTCCCTTGTAGGGAAGGGGCTGGGGGTTAGGTCTGTATTGGACTGAACCCAGAAGCGCTATAGCTCTCGTTTCTTAACTCTATGGACAAACCTTTTTTGTATGACCAAGACTTCTATGGCTGGACACAGCAGCAGGCTAAAGCGTTAGAGCAGAGGCTAGTTATGGAACTGGACTGGCAACACCTGCAAGAGGAAATTCAAGCTTTAGGGAGACAGGAGTATCGGGAACTCGTGAGCCGTCTGAGTGTATTACTCGGTCATCTCTTGAAGTGGGAGTATCAACCCGAACAACGCTCTCGCAGTTGGTTTTTAACAATTCGAGAACAGCGCCGCGCCATCCATAGGCATTTACGACAGAACCCCAGTTTAAAGTCTCGAACAGAAGAAGCCTTGTTAGATGGCTTTGAAGCGGGAGTGGATTTGGCGTTACGAGAAACTAATTTACCATTACGAACTTTTCCAGAGCATTGCCCGTATTTATTTGATGATGCGATCGCAGACAATTTTCTGTGCGATACTCGTCAAGAATGGGAAGGATAATTCCTACTATTTTTATGACGCTCATTTGTTATTTAGAGACACGTTATCCCTTGATCTAACAGATGATGCCCAATATTTGTAAGTAAGTAGGTGGGCTGAATTAAAGCTGAATTAAATATATAAATAGATTGACATGAAAACGTTGTACTGATTGAAAAGCTACTAAAAGTTAATTGCACACACCTACTTAGTCAAACTTCCTCAATTTGGAAAAGGAACATTGCGAAACTCAATATTGTTCCCCCGATTATTATTGGACTTTGGACAAAAAATAAGTGTTAGCGTAAATTTTGGGAGAATAAAAAATTAGGCATCATAAATTACCGCAGTTATTTTACAAACTGAGTTAAATTCTTAAAGCCTAAGAAAATTTACGCTGCTTTTTGTTTATTGGTGTTGATTTTGACAGTTTCTTGACAACGGGATGCTTAGTTCGTTGGGTTTGAGCCTGACCTTTGACGACAAGACAGAGTAAATAACTTTAGGGAAAACAAATTGAATCAACTTTACCGTGATGAGCGTATAAACCGAAACCATCAGCAAACTGAATTGCAGTTTCTCCATCAGCATGGGTTTGCCGTAATTATCAAGCAGTAATTTTGTAGGTCTATCACAAATTATGTAATGTATAGGCATTGGTATAAACCACCAACCACACTCAGTACATAAATCTTTGTAAACCTGCCATTGCTCCTGGTTATGCTGGCAATCTAGTTCATTGATGCAATAGTCGAATAGTCCAGCATAGCTTGCCCATTCCTAATCAGGATAAATAAAGTTATCGTAAAAACGACCAAAAGCGTCAGGACAATCTTTCAACTCACTACTTAACCTTTCGCAAAGCCAATCCCATAAAACATTCCATAATTGCGTATGAATTCTACTACCTACTTTATCCGTAAGATTTTCATCTAAAACTTTCCAAATTTCTAGACTGATTTGAGGATTCAGTCCGCTTGGATATAATTCCGTATTTAAATCCCACCATAAATCAGTTCTTGGTTGACCTTCGCCACAAATAGTTTGTAAGCTAGCTACCTGATTAATAATTTCATCATCACTAAGACCGTTGAAGTTAGCTGTTGCAAGTCTTAACTCAGCACTAAAAGCAGCATACGGACTCTCAAAAAAAGTGATTTCAGGCATTGTAAAACTTTCAGCATAAAAATTGTATACATCTTCTAGTACAGCCAATACTCTATTGCGATTTATACGCTCTATAGATAAATTAATCGCTCTCCATTTTTGCTGATAAGATGCGATGGATTCTTCTTGTTGAGATGTCAGTTTTGTAATCATCGATAATTATTTTGTAGAACACAATCGCTTGGAACCTTGGTAATGAGCGAGGCGATCGCATCGCTAATTTTGGCTGAGTTAAAGGTTCTGGTAGAAATACGTAATGGCTGTACAAACTAAGTCCGTCTGCATGGGTTCCAGCAAGTTGGAACCCACAGAGGTGTGTTTTGTCTGTATAGCTGCGATTTCTAATCGCCAAAGCTAGAGTATTTTACTGGCAGTTAAGGAATAAATGGTTTTAAAATGGTGCAATCTTAAAATATTTAGGGGTGCAGCTATGTCACTACGCAACGAACCATTAGATTGGCATTTTGAATCAAATGAGCCTTATATCCCAGTTTACCATAAAGGTGATTTAGTGGGATTTTTTAAACCAGAATATGCTGGCGAAATTATTAAGTTTTTAAATGAAGAAGAAGTTTTAAAAAAAGCACTAAAAATGGCTTGTACTGATTTAATTAAAAAACTGGGAGGCGATACCAGGAAAGTATATTATTTAATGGAAAAATATGTGAAAATTAGTGAACGTCCAAAGTATGGAACTAGAGCGATAGCAGTTTTACTTCAAGATAGGCAAAAAGAGCTTGATTTGAGTAACCAGGAGTTTGTAAAATTCTGCGATACCTTTAAATTATCTCCTACGGAACTGAATAATATTTATGCTGGAGAAGCATTTGATGATAGTTTGTTAGCGCCCCTTTCACGTATATTAGGGATGGCAAAAGAGCAATTGCTGAAAGTGCGAGATGGTTCTGAAGAAGGAAGTAACACATGAACAGCAAATCAAAATTTTCAAATGATATAAAATTGTGAAAACAGACATCATCTTTTATCGACTGTTTCAAGAATTTCCTGATATCTTCTTTGAACTTATTGGTAATCCTCCAGAATCAGCTAGCCTTTATCAATTTTCATCAGTTGAAATCAAACAAACAGCCTTCAGAATCGATGGCGTATTTCTGCCTACACAAGGAAGCGAGAACCCGATTTACTTTGTTGAAGTGCAATTTCAAGCTGATGGGGAAATTTATTCACGGCTAATTGCAGAAATATGTTTATACCTCCGTCAGAATCAACCATTAAATGACTGGGGTGCTGTGGTTTTATACCCAAATAGGAACGTAGATACAGGCAATATAAAACATTACCGTGAGTTTTTCACAAGTGAGCGCGTCAGGCGCATTTATTTGGATGAATTAGGTGAAGGTGCATCGCTTCCAATTGGCATTGCAACTGCTAAATTAGTAATTGCAGCTGACGATATCGCAATTGTCCAAGCAAGAGAGTTGATAGACAGAACTAAGTCAGAGATAAATTCACCACCAAAACAGCAGCAATTATTACAATTTATAGAGACTATATTGGCTTACAAATTTCCCACAATGAGTAGGGAGGAGATCGAGCAAATGTTTAGCTTAAGCGAGTTAAAGCAAACCAGATTTTATCAGGAAGCTTTTCAGGAAGGTGTTGAACAAGGCATTGAACAAGGCATTGAACAAGGCATTGAACAAGGGAAACTTAAAGCAGTACCAGCAATGTTGGCAGCAGGGTTGACTGTAGAACAAGTAGCACAGGCGTTAGATTTGAATGTCGAAGAAGTCAGACAAGTAGCACAAAGTCAGCCTTAAGATAGATGTGGTAAATTTTATCCGTGGCTCAAGCCAAATTTGGTTTGCTGCTTCCAGACTTTCTCACGACGAATTTATAGTTAATTTTTGTTAATATTAGAGGCGGTGTTAGTACTTCGTCCTCAACCACCCACTCCCTACCTGAGAGAAACTTAATGCTGCGACTAGAACATATAAGTAAAATTTATCCCACAGGCGAAGTTCTCAAAGATATCAACTGGGAAGTTAAACCAGGCGATCGCATTGGCTTAGTCGGTGTCAACGGTGCTGGAAAATCTACCCAACTCAAAATCATCTCTGGGGAAATTGAACCCACCGCAGGCGAAATTATCCGTCCTAATAGCTTACATATAGCCTACCTCAACCAAGAGTTTGAAGTAGACCCTACCCGCACCGTTAGAGAAGAATTTTGGACTGTCTTCAAAGAAGCCAACGAAGTACAGTTAGCTCTGGCACACATACCACAGGAGATGGAAACGGCTAGCCCAGACGAACTGGATCGACTGATCGACAAGTTGGATCGCTTGCAGCGCAAATTTGAAGCCTTGGATGGTTACAACTTAGATGCACGCATCGGGAAAATTTTACCAGAGATGGGGTTTGGGCTAGAAGATGGCGATCGCCTCGTCAGTGCCTTCAGTGGTGGTTGGCAAATGCGGATGAGTTTAGGTAAAATTCTGCTGCAAAAACCTGACTTGTTGCTGCTGGATGAACCGACTAACCACCTGGATTTAGAAACCATTGAGTGGTTGGAAAATTACCTCAGAGGGCTGGTTACGCCGATGGTAATAGTCTCCCATGACCGGGAGTTCCTTGACCGCCTCTGCACTCAAATTGTGGAAACTGAACGTGGCGTTTCCAGTACTTACCTTGGTAACTACTCAGCATATTTGGAACAAAAAGCCGAAAGTCAATTAGCACAACTTAGTGCTTACGAACGTCAACAAAAAGAATTAGAGAAACAGCAAACATTTGTTGATAGATTCCGCGCCAGTGCTACCCGCAGTACTCAGGCAAAAAGCCGGGAAAAGCAACTCGAAAAAATCGAGCGTATTGAAGCACCCATTGCTGGAGTAAGAACTCTACATTTCCGTTTTCCACCTGCACCTCGCAGTGGACGCGAAGTAGTGGAAATTCAAGATTTAACTCATCTTTATGGTGATAAAATCCTGTTCTTGGCAGCAAACCTCCTGATTGAAAGAGGCGATCGCATTGCATTCCTTGGCCCCAATGGTGCTGGAAAATCTACCCTTCTGCGCGTAATTATGGGTATGGAACCACCCACAGAAGGTAGCGTTAAATTAGGGGATCATAATGTTATTCCCGGTTACTTTGAGCAAAATCAAGCTGAAGCCTTGGACTTAAAGAAAACTGTCATGGAAACTATCCATGATGAAGTTCCCGATTGGGATAATCAAGAAGTCCGCACGCTTTTGGGACGCTTCTTATTTACTGGAGACACAGTATTTAAGGCAGTTGGGGCATTAAGTGGAGGAGAAAAAGCTCGTTTGGCGTTGGCAAAAATGCTCTTACGTCCTGCTAACCTACTAATTTTAGATGAGCCGACAAACCACCTAGATATTCCAGCTAAAGAAATGCTGGAAGAGGCGCTCCAAAACTATGATGGTACGGCAATTGTAGTCTCTCATGACCGCTACTTTATTTCTCAAGTAGCAAATAAAATCGTCGAAATTCGTGATGGCGAATTCCGCGTCTATTTAGGAGATTATCATTACTATCTCCAGAAAATTGCCGAAGAAAAAGAACAGGCAAAATTAGCTGCAATAGAAGCCGAAAAAGCAGCGAAAAAAGCGGCTAAAGCAGCTAAAGCTTCCACGAAAAGGAAATGAGAAACTAAAAAATGGCTTAGTAGTAGCAGCGTTTTAGCGCTATTACTAAGTAATCACTCCTTATACTCCTTATGAGAGTTCCAAAACATCACAGGAAAATTCCTAAAATTTAAAAAATATTTCCAAAAACCGCAAGTCCTTCGTAAAAGAAGTTAATAAGCAAAAATTCACTTGCGGCGTGGATTAGCAGTGGTATCATTCGGGTATTACAAAAAGTAAAGGGCAATTTTACTATGACCAAAGCACCTGTTGCTCCTGTGGTGCTAGTCATTTTAGACGGATGGGGCTACTGCGACCAAACGCGAGGAAACGCCATTATTGCGGCTAAAACTCCCATTGTGGACAGTCTATGGGCAGCTTACCCGCATACCCTCATCCACACATCAGGAAAAGCCGTAGGGTTGCCAGAAGGTCAAATGGGCAACTCGGAAGTTGGTCATTTGAACATTGGTGCTGGACGAGTGGTACCGCAAGAACTTGTACGCATCTCCGATGCAGTCGAAGACGGTTCTATTGCCTTAAAACCAGCACTTGTCAAAATTTGCCAGGAAGTTCGTTCTCGGAATAGCAAGCTGCATCTAGTCGGGCTTTGTTCTGAAGGAGGGGTACATTCGCATATCACCCATCTATTCGGACTACTTGACCTAGCCAAAGATCAGCAAATTCCAGAAATTTGTATTCACGCTATCACCGATGGTCGTGACACCGCCCCAACTGACGGTGTAAGAGCGATCGCGCTACTGCAAAATTATATAGACCGCACAGGAATTGGGCGCATAGTCACCCTCAGCGGTCGCTACTACGCGATGGATCGTGATCGCCGCTGGGATCGAGTCAAACGCGCCTACGACGTGATGACCCAAGATGGTGCAGGTGATAATCGCACGGCTGTAGAAATCTTGCAAGCATCCTATGCCGAAGGGGTAAAAGATGAATTTATCAACCCAATCCGAATTGCACCAGGCGCAATAGAACCAGGGGATGGGGTGATATTTTTCAACTTCCGCCCCGATCGCTCCAGACAACTGACTCAAGCTTTAGTCAGTCCCACGTTTAATGGTTTTGAAAGGCAGCAAATCACACCACTGTCTTTTGTCACTTTTACGCAGTACGATCCAGACTTACCCGTGGCTGTAGCCTTTGAGCCTCAGAATCTCAGTAACATTCTGGGAGAAGTTATAGCCAATCATAGTTTGAATCAGTTCCGCACCTCCGAAACAGAGAAATACGCCCACGTCACCTATTTCTTTAATGGGGGTCTGGAGGAACCTTTTCCTGGAGAAGATCGGGAACTAGTAAGTAGCCCGATGGTAGCAACTTACGACCACGCCCCAGCAATGTCAGCAGCAGCAGTTACAGATGTTGCGATCGCTGCGATTCAAAAGGGTATATATTCCCTAGTTGTGATTAACTATGCTAACCCAGACATGGTAGGGCATACGGGTCAAATAGACGCTACCATTACAGCAATTGAAACAGTCGATCGCTGTTTGGGACGTTTGTTAGAGAGCGTTATCAAAGCTGGTGGTACAACAATTATTACTGCCGATCACGGCAACGCTGAGTATATGCTAGATGAAGGGGGTAATCCCTGGACAGCTCATACCACTAACCCAGTTCCCTTTATCTTGGTGGAAGGAGAGAAAGTCAAAATCCCTGGATATGGTACAAATGTCGAATTGCGAAGCGATGGCAAGCTATCCGACATCGCTCCCACGATTCTAGAGATTTTACAGCTGCCTCAGCCACCAGAAATGACCGGGCGATCGCTGCTGAAAACAGCAGAATACGAGCTGCAACGTACTCGCACTCCCGTGCAAGTAGGGCTGTAAAAGATTACTGAGTAGAGATGCGATTAATCGCGTCTGTACAAGAGTTAGGAGTTTACTAAAAACTCCTAACTTCTGAATTCTGTTTTTTAAAACTTGTTATAAATGAGATTCCTACCATGACAGTTAGTAATATCGTGCAAGGCATTTGGGCATTTTCCGCCACTGGTTTGATTATCTTGGTTTTACTGCATAGTCCCAAAGGTGATGGCATTGGTGCCATTGGTGGACAAGCCCAATTATTTAGCAGCACCAAAAGTGCAGAAAACACCTTAAACCGAATTACTTGGGCATTGACAGTAATTTTTCTCGGTTTAACAGTAGTTTTAAGTGCTGGTTGGCTGCCTAAATAAGGATAGGTAAATGGGGAAAAGAACCCAACACCCGATACTTAACACCCTAATAAATTTAATTTCACGACGGTTAATTACAGCTCTTGCCTTGTTGATTGGCACAGGGCTGTTAATCATTTTTACTAATATCCAGTTGAGTAATGGGTTTGCAATAGTACCAGAATATATACATTCAGATTTAATAATTTCTCTCCCCACTTCCTCAAAACCCCATCTCTTACCGCCCACACTGGCGCAGTGGCAAGATAACACTAACAGTGGTGACTACTTTTCCCAAATCACAACAACCCAAGTTGGTTATTTAGTCTGGTCACAATTTCCTATTCGAGTTTACGTAGAACCACCAAAATCTGTCAGCGAAAAACAAGCTCAAGCATGGGTTAATGGTGTCTTGCAGGGTGTACAGGAGTGGAGTACTTATTTACCTTTAACAGTAGTCGAACAGCCAGAAGTTGCTGATATTACGATTGTCCGAAAAGCGCCACCTCTACAAACTTCGCCTGGTAGTAATATACCCCGTGCGCGATCGGCACAAACGACTTACGAGTTATACACCAGCAACAAAATTTTATCCCACCGCTTCACCATCTTGTTAAGCCCTAGTCAAACAGGTGAGTATCTCATTGCAGCTACCCGCCACGAATTCGGTCATGCATTGGGAATTTGGGGTCATAGTCCGCTACAAACTGATGCTTTATACTTTTCTCAAGTTCGTAACCCGTCACCTATTTCTGCCAGAGATGTAAATACTCTAAAGCGGGTTTATGAACAGCCAACCAGTTTAGGATGGTCTTTAGTGGATAATTCAAAGATTAATTGATTGATAAGTAATACCCTAACGTCTGTCAGTAATCCAAGCCTCTCGCTGTTGTCCCTGAATCGACTGTACCATTCCAAACCTTTCCTCAATTTTGCGTGGCAGAGTGTATATCCCAAAGATGTAAACGCAATCTTCTTCTGGTTGATGTGTCAAAACACGAACTCTGGCTTCGTTATTTTGTAAACGATCCATGAAAATAGATGCACAAATTTCAACATCTTCAGGAATCTCATATACTTCTTTTGAAAAGGTGAATCTCTTCTCCAAACTATTTGCAATTTGATCGATAACGTTTTGCTCCGGCAACGGAGTTGTGAAGGAATAGACGTATGTTCGGCAGCACTTTCCATCTTCTAGCTGCTCTAAGTCAGGGATATTTATCAACTTTATCTGACTTGCATCATACTTCATTTCGTTAACTTTCTTTAGTCAGGTATCTGTATTCATAAATCACAAATAATTGTATGATTAGAATACTAGCCAATGCTGGCTAAGATTGTTGCTCGATCGCACTCATTAGCATCTTAGAATTTCCAGTGCGATCGCCCTTTTTCCTTTTCTTTACGCTCTACGACTTAGTGGTAGAGGTCGCTGTGCTAAAACTCCTTTATATAGTTCTTCCAGCAGACTAATATTTTTACTAAGGGTATAGCGGTCTAATACACGCACTCTAGCTTTTTGCCCCAGTAGGGTTGTTAACTCTGGATGGTCTTGCAGCACTGGCAAGAGGGTTCTCAATTGCGATCGCGCTGTTTTGGTACTAATAACTACACCTGCACCCTTTTCTAATACTTCTCCATCTGCACCCACATCTGTTGCTAAACAAGCCAACCCACATGACATTCCTTCTAACAGAGATAAGGACAAACCCTCTACCAATGAAGGCAAAACAAATACATCTGCGCCCCGCAAAATTTCAATGCGTCGGTCTTCATCAGCGACAAATCCCAACCAGATAATGCCGTATTCTGAACCATAAAAAGGCTCTAAGGAAGACTTTAAAGGGCCGTCGCCAACAATTAGCAACTTCGTACCAGGACTCATTGCCGACTGCTTCCAAGCGCGGAGGAGAGCCTCGACATTTTTCTCTGGTGCTATGCGACCCTGATAGACAAATAAACGTTCGGCTTTAAATTCTGCTTTGATTTGAGAAAATCCTGGAGAATACTTGGCAGTATCAACACCATTGGGAATTACGGCAATATTTTCTTCTCTTACACCCATCCCTGCCAATAATTCTCGCTGAATTTGGGAAAATACAATCACGCGATCGTAGTTAACTAAAAAAGGCGCGTAGAGCTGATAAGCCAAAAGTTGTGTTCCTGATACCAGTTTTGCACCCTTGCCAGCAAATGGCGTGTGAAAAGTGGCAACTAGGGGCAACCTCAGTTCCTCACAGATTTCCGGTAGAAAAAAGTCTAGAGGAGATAAGGTCAAGGAAGCATGGACTACATCTGGTTTGATTTCCCGCAGTGAATCGGTTAAAACTTTGGTGGCTTTAAAAGTAGGAATTGTGTAAACCTGGGACTTGTAAATGAAAGGTAAAGAGACCTCTCGAAGATTTGGCCAATTATCAGGTTCAGACTCTTCCTGGGCGAAGTGAAGAAAGCTAACTTGATGTCCCCTATCTAGCAAGGCATTTGTAATTTCTCGACTGTAGGTGACATTGCCGCAAAAGGGTGATTTTTTTCCAATCCAGGCTATACGCATTCTTTATTTAGCTGTAAGAAAAGCGGGTTTAATCTATTAATTATGTGTCCTTTGTGATTTTTATTTTATCTAGCTATACTTGCTGGTTTTTTTATTTATTAAAAATTTCCACAACTTTCTACTAGTTTAAAAGCTTATTGTCAGCTAATTAAACCAGTTGATTGATGGCTTTATTTATTTTAGTTATAAGTTGTTAATTTCTGATATTTAAACAACTTATTCTGACTAATGTCAGATTCATATCCGGCAAGTATGTGATAAATTTTCACTGGCAACAGTTTACCACGAACACAAAAGCTTTAAGTAAATTATTAATTACGTCAAGGTAATGAATAATAACTACTGTTAGCTGATAACTACTTGTGTGAGTTATACCAGGTTAATATACCTCCTGAAAAGACGATCGCAGCTAATCCCAAAAAAACTATCTGTAATCCCAGAAAGGTTTCTGCGACACCAGCTAATGCTAAAGGTAAGGAGAGGGCAATATTAATGACATTGTTCTGCAAGCCAAAAACTTTACCACGCATTTCTGGAGGTGTTTCTGTTTGGATTGCAGTTTGCATGGGAATTCCTACTAGTGCCCCAAAAATACCCACGAGCATCACCAGTAACAAGACAAGCCACAGTTGAGTTGTAAATACTGACAGACCAATTAGGGATGCTGCCATACCTATACAACCACACAGACTTAGCTGAGTATAGGAGAAGCGTTGACCAAATTGACCGAGAATTGTTGCTCCACCAGCGATACCAACACCGCCAGCTGCTAGTAAAAAGCCGAACTGGGAAGCTTTCATGTTGGGAATTATTTCCGCCATCCGAACGGCTAGAACAGTTAATGCTGCAAAAACAGAAAACAAGATAATCAGTTGCAGCAAAGCATTGCGGACGCGATGATTTGCTTTGAGATAGGCAAAACCGTCTCGCAAGTCAGAGAATACGTGAGGGAATTCTGTATCGGGGTGGTGGTGTTTTTCCTTAGTTGCCAGGAGGAACAAAATTAGTCCAGCGATCGCATAACTGCCACCAACTAAAAGTTCCTTACCCAAATTACCACTACCACCAATTTGCAGCCAAAGTCCATCGGCGATCGCTAACAATGGTTCTCCAACAGCAAACCCAACAATCACCGATGCCATCATCGTTGTCGTATAAAGCGAATTTGCTGAGAGTAAATCCTGTTCTTCTACGATTAAAGGAATTGCCGCCTGTTCCGCCGGTGCAAAAAACTGCGTCAAAGTCGAAACTAAAAAAGTCACACCCAGAATGATCAAAAAACCCACTGGCAGCACTCCTATGGGTTTCCAATCATGAGTCAACCACAACAGCAAGGGAATTGACAAAACCAGGATGCCACGCCAAATATTTGTTGCCACCAGCACAGCCTTTTTCGACCAGCGATCGACAAACACACCAGCAACAGAACCAAACAATACGGCTGGAATAGTAAAAGCCATCATCAAGACTGATACCCAACCACTAATACTCTGATTGCTTCCTTGAAACTGAGTATTAATCAAAGCAATCATCAACACCAAATAAACTTTATCTGCTAGTTGGGAAAAAACTTGACCGCCCCAAAGAGCCAAGAAATTAGGATTTTTTAAGACAGGTAAAAATCCTAGCTGTTTTACATTCCCTGCAATAGCTTCTCCATCTGAACTAGAGGCATCTAATGTCGGTAATTCTTTTTCTGGAATAGTAGCTATTGGCAAATTTTGCCCATTACGAACGCCATTGCTATCTACCTCAGCAGTGGTTAATTTGTCCTCAGATTGTGTTTCTGATTGGCTTGAAAGATCGGTTTTTGGACAATTTTGATCGTTTTTAGAAATATCTTTTGGGGACATTTCTTGGCCATTTATTTGACTAGGTGTACACTTGGGAACAGCACTCAAGTGATTCCTGAGTGTAGAATCTGATACCCTATTCTGTTTTTTGGCGAGGCTTGGTGACAAAGGTAGGATTTTTTTATCCAAATCAGAAGGTTGCATCATGGTTGGCAGCAAAATAAGAGTCGATCAAGGTAGCAGAGCGAATAGGACGACCTAATTGATACTGAGCATACTGGCGCAAAATCTGCTCAACAGATAACCAGTCATAATCTCTAGCACTATCAATTTGCATTATCTCTGGTTGTGACAGCTGTTGAAGCAAAGCTAGTTCCATAGCACCCAAACGACTAGAAATCACAGGTATTTCTTGCCGATGCACAACAACTGTTTGGGCATTGAGCATTGCGGATGGAGCATTGGGCATTGGGTATTGGTTATTAATTCCCTCCTCCCCTGCTCCCCTGCTCCTTTGTTGCGCCCTTATCTCCTTTTCCCCTTCTTTTCGTAAACGTTCCCTAGCTTCTAAGGAAACCGTTCCACCCGCAGGGATGCTAAATCCTACCTGCCAGTTGGGGTCTGTGAAGTCTGGCTTAAGGGAACGTTGAGATAGGCAGCAGATTTGCACTTGTGGCGTCAGTCCTGCTAAGGCTAAAAGGTGAAATACAGCATGAGCCAGATGAGCTAAAACACCAAATGAATTTGTACTAGACACCGCCTCTAAGCGATGGAGATGTTCATTGAACAAATCATAAAGTTCTTCTTGGGGTTGTTCGCTCAAAGCTTCACACAGAACTATTTCTGCTAAATATTGACTGGCAGCCAGTTTTCCTAAATCTTTAGCTAAACCAGGATAAGTTTTTAACGTCTGTGCTTGAGTAATTTTATCAAGCGATCGCCCTTTAGCAATCAATAGTTCATTCACAACAAACATTCCACTCCTACCACCCAGGCTGGAGTTGTGCTTACGCGACCCTGGAGCCACGGCTCGAATTAGACCGAATTCTCGTGTCAAAATCGTCACTATTTTATCCGATTCTCCTAGCGCCTGGGTTTTAAGATTAATACCAGTTGCTTTGTAGGTTCTACTCATTAGTCATTAGTCACTAGTCATTAGTAGTTATTAATCATTGCTCAAGGGTCATTAGCTTAGGACAAATGACAAATGACAAAGGACAAATGACTATTCACCCTTTCCCAAGTTATCGCGCTGGCGGATCAAATCCATACCGCGAGATGTGCCTAATCTAGTAGCACCCGCTACGATTAAGTCTAGGGCTTGATTGATAGTGTGAATACCACCTGAAGCTTTAATTCCTACCCTTTCTTTTGCCAATTCTTGCAAAAATCGCACATCTGCCACAGTTGCACCACCATTCCAACCTGTACTAGTTTTTAAGAATGCTGCTCCTGCCTCCATAGCTATTTCAGCAGCTATTTTTTTCTCCGCATCTGTCAACAGGTTAGTTTCCAAAATTACCTTGACCGTTTGCCCAGTCTCTTCACAAATTTCGGCAATCTCTCGGTGGACTTTTTCAGTTTTGCCAGCTTTTAACCAGCCTAAGTTCATCACCATATCCAACTCAGTGGCCCCACTATCCACCGCTTCTTGAGCTTCATACAGTTTCACTGCTGAAGTCGTTGCACCAGAAGGAAAGCCTATCACTGTACAAACTTTCGGGTTTTTACCGTGGAGGAGTTCGACTGCTTGCTTGACATTAGCGGGGAACAGACAAACCGCCGCAAAGTTGAATCTATATGCTTCTTCACACCATTGCTCAACCTGCTCTGGAGTAGCCGTTGGCATTAACAGGGAGTGATCGATAAATGGCGCAATATCAATGTCTGGATAGTCTGCTGCCATCGTGTCTTCTGCCAGTGATTGATTATTAAACTTTATAAAAAATTAAAACATTTCTTATATATATATATTAAACCACATTTATTACGAGTTTATCCTGAAAACAAGTTGCTGAATTGTCTTTAATATTGGCTTTACAGATATCCCAGGATTACTATAAGTGTTTAAGTTAACGCTAAGTAGTAGTAATACTAGGAATATCAAGAGGTTTTTTTGCACTATTTCCTAAGAAGTTAATAATACTTTGAGCCAATGCCTGCGATGCCAAATATGGGACACCATTACCAATAGTTTTAAACATATTAGTGAGTGACATATTTTCTGGAAGTACAAAATTTCCAGGCAAAGATTGGATAGCTAAAGCTTCTGCTACAGAAATCCGCCGGACTTTGTAAGGATGTAAATGTACTTCATTATTTCCATAGCAAGCTGTCGGAGAGTAACGCCATCTATGCAGACGTTTGAAAGACTTTTTAGAATCATCTCCTTCATTAATAGCAGCAAATTTTGTGATACCTGCCCTTGGTTGAAAACAGTTTTTAGTATTGGGATGTTTCAGAACATTATTTTTTCTAAACCAGTATTCAACTGTTAATTCTTCAGGTATGCCATCAGGACAAGGTATTAGAGAATTTTCTTGGAATGGTTCACTCTTACACCAGTGGTAAGCAAAAACTTTTTCTTGAGGATATAAAATATAATTATTCCAAGGAAAATATGCCTCATTTAGTAGCTTTTCACTACCGATTTTGATTCCTATATCTTGAAGAAAATTATTTTTGAAACCAATTAGAATAATTCTTTCTCTATCCTGGGGTACGCCATATTCGATAGCATTAATTAACCGCTCTGTTAATATATATCCTGATTCCTGCAATTTTTGCTTGAGGGATTCAAAAAATAAACGGTGTTTTGTCGTTTTCCACAAACCTTTAACATTCTCAAATAAAAAGAAGTCGGGAATATTTCGGCAAATTAATTCAATATATGAAGCAGAAAGCTTGCCATTATCTCCTAAACTTCCTCTATTTTTTCCACCCGTAGAAAAATCAGGGCAGGGAGGCCCACCGATGAAACCAATTATATTATGAGATTTGCGGCAGTCCTTGACTAATTCTTGAAGGTGTTGTGCTTCTTTTCCGATAATAAATTTTGTTACATCTGCTGCTTCACCGTGATGATATCCATATTCAGGCGATCGCATTTTTAGAACTTCCCGTGAATGGCGATAGGCGGCGATAAATGGGGCGAAGATTTCATTGACATAAACAATATTAAAACCGCTGGTTTCAAAACCTAAATCGAGGAAACCTGAGCCAGCAAAAAAAGAGAAAATACAGGGGCGATCGCTCATTGAATTACTAGTACGATCAAAAAGTATTATTAATATTCAGATTCTCGGAAAATGGTTTATGTACGTAACTTATACTAACTATCCCAAATTTGATTTAAGGGTTGGCAAAAACTAATATACTTAGGGTTTCTACGTAAGTACCAATCAAAAAATAACAATTGAAAAACTGCTTAAATAGTCAAAAAAATTTACAGTTTCCCTAAGTATTACATCTTAAAGTTTACTCAATCTTTAAGGAAAATACCTGACAGAAAAAGAGTCTGGAGTCACAATTAAATATAGGGGTTTCCAAGCCCAAATGATATTTCAGACAAATATTTGTCATTAAATAAAAAGCCGGGGTACTTCGGACTAAATTTTATGCGGATTTTAATTTACTCCTACAACTACTATCCAGAACCGATTGGTATTGCCCCACTAATGACTGAATTAGCAGAGGGACTAGTGAAACGTGGGCATGAAGTGCGTGTAGTTACCGCTATGCCCAATTACCCTGAGCGGCAAATTTACCAGGAATATCGGGGTAAATGGTATGTCAACGAATACAAAAATGGCGTTCAAATTCAACGCAGTTACGTTTGGATTCGTCCACAACCCAACTTATTAGATAGGGTGTTATTAGATGCTAGTTTCGTCGTCACTAGCTTTGTACCCGCCCTCATCGGTTGGCGCCCAGATGTGATTCTCTCAACATCGCCATCCTTGCCAAGCTGTGTACCAGTTGCTCTTTTAGGATGGTTACGTGCTTGTCCTGTAATTTTAAATCTACAAGATATCTTACCAGAAGCAGCCGTCCATGTCGGTCTATTGAAAAATAAATTACTTATCCGGTTGTTTACATTATTGGAAAAATTTGCTTACCGCACTGCCACTAAAATTAGCGTCATTGCCGATGGGTTTGTGGAAAATTTGCGATCTAAAGGCGTAGAAGCGGATAAAATTGTGCAAATTCCCAACTGGGTTGATGTAAATTTTATCCGCCCTTTACCTAAAGAGGATAACCCTTTCCGTACAGCACATAATCTAAACGGCAAATTTGTAGTACTGTATTCTGGTAACATTGCCCTAACCCAAGGCTTAGAAAGCGTCGTCAAAGCTGCTTCTGCCTTGCGCCATATCCCAGATATTGTCTTTGTCATTGTTGGAGAGGCAAAAGGTCTACAGCGATTGCAACAGGAATGTCTAGACTGCGGCGCAGATAATGTGATGTTACTGCCATTTCAACCCCGCAAAGATTTACCACAGATGTTAGCAGCTGCGGATGTTGGTTTAGTGGTACAAAAGAAAAATGTTGTATCCTTCAATATGCCGTCAAAAATTCAAGTGTTACTTGCTAGTGGAGGGGCCTTAGTTGCTTCTGTACCCGACAATGGTACGGCAGCAAGAGCCATTAGGCAAAGTGGCGGCGGAGTTATCGTTCCTCCAGAAGATCCCCAAGCTTTAGCGATGGCAATTTTAGATTTGTATCAAAACCCCGAAAAAGTCAAAACTCTGGGTTATAAAAGTCGCCAATATGCCGTTGAACAATATGCTTTTGAGCAAGCTTTAAATCAGTATGAGTCCTTGTGTTACTCATTGACAGCAGAACGCAGAGCAATTCAATCTACAGGCATAGTTACGAAACAAGAAGTTTAATCTTTGCTGCAAAGTTATGTTACATCTGTAGAAATTACGATTATACCCTCATGCCTAAATATTAGGAATTTTTAAGGTAGCGAATTTTACTAATAAAAATATAACAATAGACAAGCAGGTTGTCAGGTGGATTGTTGAACTAAAAATCTCGTGGCTCACTTCATTCAATAGACCTCTTGCAAAAGTCCCTAACACCCCACCCCCAACCCCTCCCCAAAGCATCGGAAAGAGGAGCATTTGCTTTACTCAAATGCGGGGTGGGGTTCTTTATTTTTGATTTATGCAAGAAGTTTAACCCGTGATTACCCGATTATAAAGTATATATAAATACTTAAATTTATGCGTGTATAATAAATCAGACTTTTGCTAGACCAGTAATTAGTATGCTGTGTTGTATCGTAATTTTTAGCAGACAGTATAAAGCGTAGATGTGTAGTTACTTGCAAATTACTAGCTTTAGATTACATATTATGCTGTTTGATTAATCTGCAATTATTTTCGCTGTCAATTCCTGCTGCAAAGCTATTGGTTGATTGATCGCTGCACAATAACCATCAGCTTTTCAGCTGTTGCGGATATCGAAATCTAAACAGCCAATTATCAAACTAATCCCATAGACACCTGTTTTTTTGTTAGTATTCAAAAAAACCTATTGGCATATTTGTCAGATCAATTGTTCGTTGTTTGTAAGTAAATGTCAACAATTGTTTCAAAAGGAAGAAAGCACCTGAGGTTTAATGACTGATTATTTCCAAGGAAATTTCCCATTGCAATCTGTCCCACTGACGAAGAGTGCGGTAATAAGCCACGGCCAAACCGAAGAGGCGAGCGAAAAATTAGCTGCAACGATCGCTGTTGCGGCATCAGATCGCAAAGCAGGTGAGATTCTATTGCTCAAAGTAGCAGAGGTATCTTACTTGGCGGATTACTTTGTGATGATGACTGGCTATTCTAAGGTACAGGTAAGGGCGATCGCTCAAGCAATTGAAGGAAAAGTCGAAACTGAGTTGCAACGCCGTCCCTTAAGGACAGAAGGAAAAGTCGAGGGCAGTTGGGTACTACAAGATTACGGTGATGTGATCGTTCATATCATGATGCCCAAGGAACGGGAGTTTTATAATTTAGAAGCGTTCTGGATTCATGCAGAACGTATTTCCCTTCCAGAATCTGATGAAGGTGAGGGTAAGCCAACATGATTAGGTCTTCGGTTTCTAATTGCCCAGTTCCTACAGACCAACAACCACTCAATGAATACGAAGAGTTAAAAACTTCCTGGCTGTTTCGTGATACCACTTTACATTGGCGCGAGTATATCACGAAACTTGTTTGGATTTGGGGTTTATCTTGGCTCTTTGCAGGGCCTATAGCTGCGGCAAGTTTTCCTCCTCACAAGTATATTGCACATTTTATTCTCTGTGGTGCAGCAGGAGCCAGTGTCGGGTTAGTGCTGATACTGGTAAGGTTATACTTAGGCTGGTACTACGTGTGCGATCGCCTTTGTAGTCCCACAGTATTTTATGAAGAGTCCGGCTGGTACGACGGTCAAACTTGGACTAAACCACAGGAGGTCCTTAACCGCGATCGCTTAATTGTTGCATACGAGATCAAACCCATTCTGCGACGGTTACAATTTACCTTCGCTGGGTTGGCGGGAATGTACGTTATTGGTACTATAGGTTGGCATTTGTTTTAAAGAGTCATTAGTCATTAGTCATTGGTCATTAGTAAATAAACAAAGGACATAGACGCGCCAGCGGCTTCCCGCAGGGTAGGACAAAGGACAAAGGACTAATAACCAATGACTAATTTAATTAAAAAAGGTGATAAATATAAACCCATGACAATGGGAAAACGAACTCAAGCCACAGCACTGGAAGTCCGGTTGCTGCGGGAAGGTATTATTGAATCCAGGCATATAGTCCAAGCTGTTGTCTGCGACGAACGAGGACGGGTTCTAACCGTTGCCGGAAATTCTGAAACTGCTGCATTTATCCGTTCAGCCCTCAAACCGTTTCAGGCATTTGCTGTCACCACCACAGGTACACTGGAACGCTATCAACTCAGCGATCGCGACTTAGCAATTATCACAAGTTCTCATAAAGGAAAAGTAGATCAAGTCCGACAGGTATTTAACATCCTTTGGCGAGCCGATCTCGACCCGACTACACTCCAGTGTCCAATTCCTGAAGGCAAACGGAGTCCTCTGGAATACAATTGCTCTGGAAAACATGCCGGAATGTTAGCCGTTTGTCAGCAACGCCATTGGCCCTTGAATAACTACTTGGATCGCAAGCACCCAATACAGCAGTTGATTTTGGGCAAAGTAGCAGAGTTGCTGCGAATGCCAGCCGCAGAATTTATCAGCGCTCATGATGACTGTGGCGCACCAACTTATCTAATGCAACTCGGTCACATGGCATCTTTATATGCACTGCTAGCCTCTAGTACCAACTTGGATATGGAGCGGATTGTCCGTGCTATGACTCATCACCCCGCGATGGTCGCAGGAGATGGAGAATTTGATACAGAACTGATGCGCTTAACTCCAGGAGAACTAGTCAGTAAAACTGGTGCCGAAGGAGTGCAGTGCATTGGTAGACTCGGTGAAGGCTTGGGATTGGCAATCAAAGTCATGGATGGGGCAAAACGAGCAAAATATGCCGTTGCTATTCATTTACTTCAGCAAATGGGGTGGATTAGTCCCAGCGCCGCCGAAAGCCTCTCAGAAAAGTTTGTCACCTTGGGAAAATACAAGCGTTTAGAAGTAATTGGAGAATTATCATTTTTGTAGTTGCCAAACTCTTGACTATAGGTTATGCTATAAAAGTTAAGAGCGACGCGGGATAGAGCAGCCTGGTAGCTCGTCGGGCTCATAACCCGAAGGTCAGTGGTTCAAATCCACTTCCCGCCACCACATAAAAAATAAAACAAAACCCTACAATCAGTAAAGATTGCAGGGTTTTGTTTTATTTTGATCTATTCTGGAAGAAATAGCCATCCAAAAAGCGCGGAGAATCATGGTTGTGAAGTTGCAGCGACCAATTTTAGTGGGAGGATTGGGACTTTCCTTTTCCCTGTGGATGTTGGACAGTTGGCACGATTCTATAGTGCAGGTGGGTGAGTTCGGTTTGTTGAGTGCCTTAGCTGTCGGTGGTGGTTTGTGGTTATTCCAGCAAAAGCGCCCCAAAGACAGTTTAAAGCAGCTAGATGGTATGGTGGTTGACCGAGCGACTGTGGAAAGTGCGATCGCTAAAACTGAAACTGTAATTAACCAACTAGCACAAGAAACAGAAAACCATCCAGCCTTAGAGACACTCAGAGAACAAGTTGCCCAATTGTTGCTGGAATTAGATAGGCAAAAAATTAAAGTAGCTGTGACTGGCGGGAAATCCGTGGGTAAAAGCACTTTAATTCAAGTGCTACAAAATCTAGAGACACAAAATTCCGTGTCTTTACAAGAGACAGCACCTTTGTTTAGAGAAACAGGTGAAAATTCAGATGCAGCTATTTTGGCAGAAGTAGCAAAATCTGATTTTGTGCTATTTCTGACAAACGGTGATTTGACAGATTCAGAATTTCAAACCTTACAGCAGCTAAAGGCAGCAAATCAGCCTAATATGCTGGTTTTCAACAAACAAGACCAGTATTTAACTGATGAAAGCGCCAACATCTTTAGTCAATTGAAACAGCGGATGCAGGGAAATGTAGTTGCAACTGCGGCCTCTCCCATTGCCATCAAAGTCCGAAAGCATGAGGCTGATGGTTCTGTGCAAGAGTGGATGGAGCAACCAGCAGCAGATATTCAGCAATTAACGCACCAGTTGGGTGAAGTTTTGGCACAGCAAGGACAACGGCTAGTTTGGGTGACAACCATGAGGAAAGCTGGGTTGTTGAAAGCTGAGGCGAAAAATTGGCTGAATGGAACCAGACGCGATCGCGCCACCCCAATTATTGAACAATATCAGTGGATAGCTGCTGCTGCTGCCTTTGCTAACCCAGTACCAGCCTTTGATATTCTGGCAACTGCGGCAATTAATGCTCAAATGGTAATGGATTTAGGTAATATCTATCAGCAAAAATTTTCCCTAGAACAGGCACAAACCATAGCTGGAACAATGGGAAGTTTAATGCTGAAATTGGGTTTAGTTGAACTTTCTACAAAGGCTATTAGTACTGTTCTGAAAAGTAATGCCGTTACCTTTGTTGCTGCTGGCGTAGTGCAAGGAGTAAGTGCAGCTTATCTGACTAGAGTCGCAGGGTTAAGTCTAGTTGAGTATTTCCAACAGCAGGAAATAGCGATAGATTCTGGAACTGGTTTGAATTTGGAGAATTTGCGGCAAACCTTGCAAAAGGTATTTCAGCAAAATCAGCAGATTGGTTTTTTGCAGGGGTTTGTTAAGCAAGGCATGAAGCGTTTGTTACCAGAAGTGCAGCCTGTTGAAGTAGTTAATGTTCAGAAGGTAATGGGATAATCTTATACACAGGATCGCTAAATTTTAGATTTTGGATTTTGGATTTAATGATTCAAAATCCAAAATTTTTTTCAACCCATAATTTTAATAGAGGATAAAAATACATAAACATCTTTCTTTTAATAAATCAGTCTAAAATCTCAAAACCAAAATTGGCTGACACTTGTGTGCTGCTGTTAGTAAACCTAAAATTTACCCAAGCCTATTTTAGGCTTGGGTGTATTTAAGTATATCGTGAGAGTTGCGAGTTATCAAAAAATTGTGAATAAGGATAATTAACTAAACAGCACCACTGTTTCTATTAAACAGAATAGCTATAGTTTTGAAAATTAGCTTTAAATCGTAAACTAAACTCCAATTTTTTTGATACTGCAAATCCAGACGAATTACATCTTCAAAACTACGGACTGTAGAACGTCCATTTACTTGCCATTCGCCAGTCATACCGGGTTTTACATCTAAACGTTGCCACTCAGGTACTTCATAACGTTCGACTTCATCGGGTGTAGGTGGTCGGGTGCCTACTAAACTCATCTCTCCTTTGAGGACGTTCCAAAATTGGGGTAATTCATCAAGACTAGTTCGCCGTAAAAAGCGCCCTACCTTAGTAATTCTGGGGTCATTCTCATTTTTGAAAAAAGCACCTTGCACTTGGTTCTTGACTTCGGATTTCTTCGCTTCCGCATCCACACACATAGAGCGGAATTTCCAAATCTTAAACCGTTTCCCCATCCAACCACAACGAATTTGACTAAAGAAAATGGGCCCGGGATCGTTAATTTGAATAGCGATCGCAATTGGAATAAACAAAATTCCTGTAATTAATAAACCAATCACTGACCCGATAATATCTAAGAACCGTTTCATCCAAGACGCCATAGAAGGGTGAGTAGTGGGTAACTGCTCTACTTTACGGGAAGTTGTCTTCCGATTATCTACTACGTCATCTTGTTCTATTAACGACCCATCCCCCACAAGCTCCAGAGGAAAAACTTGATCCAACCCTGTGAGTTTTAGGACTGCCATGACTTGAGGTGTTACATTCCGCAGTGTTAATGTAATACCTTTGGTCTGAGCGTATTTAAAATTACTGACTAGGGCACCTAAACCACTACTATCGATAAAAGTAGTTTGATGAAAGTCAATGATAATTTGCTTGGGATGTGAATTGGGCCCAATTAAGCCTTGGCAGGTTTGCTTAAAGCCTAAAGCCTCTAGCACGCTCAACCGCGTCGGCACCTGCACTATAGCCATGTCGTTTAGGGAATTAATGGGAAAATCGACCTCTGTCGGTTGGCTAGTCATGAAGCTCTGCACTTTCGTTGCCATGTATAATGTAATCTGCCAAACATTACTTTGTCCTACAAAATTACTGAACCTAATATCGGAATTAGTTGTAATCAGGACTAACTGCTATTTTCCAGGGCTGAGATTGGAGATCGCTAGCGACGATTCACAATAGAACAAGAAGCCAAAAAACATCCTTGCTGTTGTGCCGACGCAGCGCGATCGCGTTGCTCTGATCAAATGATTGCTAAAAATACGGTTACACCTACCGCACGCCTGATTGAGGTCTTTTCTGCCATTCAAGGGGAAGGACTGAATGTCGGGACACGTCAGATATTTATTCGTTTTGCTTTGTGTGATTTACGCTGTCACTTTTGTGATAGCGCCCACACTTGGAGTGCACCTACAACTTGTCGGATAGAGCGATCGCCTGGATTGCGCGACTTTGAAATTCACTCTAACCCCGTCCCATTACCCATATTACTCGAATGGGTGGAACAGCAAAATCTACCTTGTTTACACGATAGCATTAGCTTAACTGGCGGCGAACCACTTCTTCATGCTTCATTTTTAACGCAGTTTCTACCCCAAGTGCGAGCCATAACTGGTCTACCTATATACTTAGAAACTGGCGGACATCGCCCAGAACAACTAGCAATGATTATCCCATACTTAGACTCTGTAGGTATGGATTTAAAACTGCCCAGTGTTAGCGGCGAAAGTCATTGGCAAGAACATAGTAAATTTCTCCAGTTCTGTTATGACTCATATTTAAATGTTTTTGTCAAGATAATTGTGTCTCAAGACACAGATCCCGCCGAGTTGGAACGTTCAGCTTTGTTGGTGGCAGAGGTTAGTCCAGATATCCCAGTATTTTTACAACCTGTCACGCCTTTGGCAGTATCAGAACAATTTTCTCCAGTGCCTGTACTTGCGCCTTCCAGCGATCGAGTTTTGATGTGGCAAGCTTTGATGAAGGGGTTTCTCAAGCACGTGCGCGTGATCCCCCAGACCCATAAAATGCTGAACCAGTTGTAAAATTTTAGTTTGATAAAGATGTAGTCAAGAAAAAAGTAAGATTTTATGAAATGGTGATTGGGCTGTTGCCTCTCATGAATTAGGAAGGCAGCAGCCCAATTACTAGCAGCAGGGCTGATTTATTCCATTTCAAATAGAATTTGCTATAGTGCGCCCTCATCTGGAGCTTTGGATTTAGCTTTTGCCTTATTGGCACTGCGTTTTAGGGCAGAGAGTCTTGCTTCGTATCTCGATCGTTGGCGCTTACTAGGAGTATTATCAATCAGGGTTTTCAAGGCGCTACCAAGACTCTTGTAGGCATTGGGGAGGCTATAACCAAAACGAGTTGCTAAAGCGATCGCTTTCTCATCAGCATTGAGCAATTCTCTTAGTTGCTTTTCCCCATTATTCTTTTGGTAGAGTCGCCAGCCTGACACGCCACAAAGCGACAAAGCTAACACCAGCAGCAATCCATCTTGTACCCACAATTCCCCTACAGCACCACCTAAACCGATGGCTAGAGCTGCCATTTCCCAACCATCTTTAGGAATTGTGTCATTTTGAACGCGAGCAACCTCATGCCAGAACAGCAGATTACGCTGATCCATTGCGAGGGCATCCCATTTCACTAAATCAATTTGAATTTCTACCTGGTCTTTCCCAATTTCTTCGCAGCGAACCAGGGGTGGATTGACCTCAGTTGTGCCTTCTACCGTAACCCAGCTTTGCAGTTCTGGTGGTAGTAAGGTTTTCAACCGCCGGAGTTCGCTCATTTCCGCTTTGGCAGAGGAGGTTGCATAGGATGTCATAATATCCAGCCCCAGAAAATTTCAGTATATAGTGAGGGTATCACTTTGGAGTATAGCTATTTAAGTGATGATCCGTCTCACTCACTAGGAAAACTTCCTCGCTTTTTTCGTGCTTCCATTGCTTTTTCTAGTAAATCTAACAATCCTGGGGCTTCTTCTTGAATACTGAGTAACAGTCTTTCCCCAAGTTCTATATTCCCCGGATCGAGACCTGTTGCCATCACTTCTGTCAAGCGAGGTATTGCTATGCCATCCACAATCTGAATTAATCCACTCAGACAACGGTGAAATTGTTTTTCTGTAAGAATCGAGTCTTCTAAAGGAAACTCAATAATGGCACGAATTTCACCATCGGATGGGTCATACTCCCATTGCAACATTTTGGTTTCCCAGGAAATGGCAAGCATTGTCTGGAGGATAGCTGCCTTGTGAGGATGGTCTTGGATTCCTCCCAGAACTTGAGGGGCAAATACCCGGAAAAATTTTCCTTCTTCATCCAGTTGGACAACTATTAGGAAATCTTCTAGATTATCAGCCTCTACACCTGTTATAATCCGGTCTTCTTCATCATCAAAACGGTAGTCCCAACCAAGGTTGTCTAAATAGTTGGCAATCTGTTTGAGGTTAGCTCCCATAAAAGCCTCATAAGGAACGTGGAGCAGTTGTTACCAGACCTAGTTTAACCTGCTAGGGGCAGTTGTTTAGGTTGGTGTGGATACTTCCGATCGCATAGAAGTATGCAATTAAGGTATTAAGGATGGGTTATGGGGTATGGGGCATTGAAGATAAGAAAAATAGACGTTCGGTCGTCCCTATGAATGATATTTTTTGGATGACTTTTGCTGATTCTTAAAGAAGTAATCATTACTGTTTTTCAAATTTTAGCTAATAAAGCATATAGTCCTAACTCCCTTAAATTTTAATTTTTTTATAATTTGAATGAATGTCTTGCTAGAGCAAGCATGGTGGCAGGATTTGTAATCAAATTGAAATATAAAGCAAAGTTTAAATAATTTATACATAGCATCTAAATTTTTTGAAAATATACGTAAAAGCCTCAAATACTACTTTTAAAGTTGAATAATATAGCATGATAATTAATACATTTTTATATTAAAATTAACATTTTTTTTCACATAATGATTGTAGCTAGCAACACTTTTTGGATTATGAATATCAAGAAATATTATGCATAAATCAGCATTAATGATAGCGATCGCACCTCTAGTTTTTGTTATAAATTTTCTAAAACCTCTGCGCTACTTTGTGCCTCTTTGCGTTTATATATCTTCTATAGAAAATTAAAACTTATAAAATATCACAAAAATGGAATTGCGACACCTGCGCTACTTTATTGCTGTAGCTGAAGAACTGCACTTCAGTAGAGCCGCCGAGCGATTGCACATTGCTCAACCGCCCTTAAGCCAGCAAATTCAGCAATTAGAGACGCAATTGGGAGTAGAACTATTTCACCGTAAAACCAAACGACAAGTACAACTAACAGAAGCAGGGGAAGTTTTTTTGCAAGAGTCTTATCAACTTTTAGCTCAACTCCAAAAAGCAATTGAGCTAACCCAAAAAACGGGAAGAGGTGAGAAGGGGCAATTACGAATTGGGTTTACCAGTTTGGTAACTTACGATTTGCTTCCTGTGATTTTGCGGCGGTTTAGAGAACAGTTTCCAGAAGTAGAGTTGGTATTGCAAGAATTAACCACAACTCAGCAAGAGCAAGCGCTACAGGATCGGCGCATCCATGTAGGTTTTGCCCATCCACCCTTAGAAGACAACACACTCAATCAAGAGTGCATTCAGCAAGAAGCGTTAATTGTCGCTATGTTGGAAACTCATTCTTTAGCTGAACAAGAAAAGATTTCAGTGCGATCGCTAGTAAACGAAAACTTTATCATGTTCCCTCGCCATTTGGGCCCCGGACTTTACGACCAAATCGTAAGTCTTTGTCAGCAAGGAGACTTCAGCCCAAAAGTGACTCAAGAAGCGATTCAGATGCAGACGATTATCGGATTGGTTTCAGCAGGAATGGGGATTGCGATCGCACCGTCTTCATTGCAAAATCTTCAGAGAACTGGTGTAGTTTATCGTACTCTAGAGGAGAAAACACCATTAGTAGAAACGGCTATAGTGTGGCGGGAAGAAGATATGACACCTATATTAAGGGAATTTCTACAAGTTGTCAGGAGTATCTACGGTTACAAGAGCGATCGCTTTTCATCAGATTTGGAGAGGGTTAACTAGCACCATAGTGATTTATATCTAAGTTTACAAGGGAGGGTGCGATCGTAGTCCTCATCTCTCCACAAGGATTGCCTGCCTATTTTGCTTAATTAGTCAACAATATGTACCCTTTATCCACCCAAAGCTACAAAATTTGATGAATACTCTCTACAACCTGCTCAATAAAATCTACTGTATCACCAACCATTGATTCATCGATATACCAGCGATCGCCTATGTTGAGGGTGGGATCTATATCTGCTTCATGAGCAATTTTATTTCTGCGATCCACAATTAAAGCAAGTTGTTGCTTAATATTTTTAGAAGGTTGACTCATTTTAGTAGCAACTTCATCCCACAATTTTTTATCCGAAATTTGTCTAATTGCATCAGCTATTTTATCGGGCTGCTGAAAGCTTTGATAACTTAGACGTTCTCGAATTTCGTCTTCTAACCATGAAGTATTATTTAATCTGTTCAAAATACTATTTGATATAGCTGGAATTAAACCAGAAATAGTATGAGACTGCTGTAAAAAATTAGCTCCATAAACCTGCTGTATATTACTCTCTATCCAAGAGGCAATATCTATGGCTATTCTTCTATCCTCACGAGCGCTTCCCAAGGAAACTTGAAAACGCGAAAAGGATGATTGGATGGTATTAGCTGAAGATGCTGGTTCAGCACGTTGTCCTCGATGAATTTCTAGCATACCCAATGTGACAACCTCATGGATATAATAATCCAAGGCACTAACAGTTAAAACTAAGGCAGCTCGTAAAATGTCTGAAAGATCCAGAGCAGAAGTAGCTTGAGCTTTAACGGAAGAATGAAGAGCAATCAGATCCCGAACACGCTGGATATTAATGCGAAATTGATCAAGCGCTGACTGCATAACTGGATGATAATGCAATAATTTTATTTGCTAAGTCAGAAAAAGTTGTTTTAAATTCCTTTTGCTTTCTTTGATTATTTTCGCGTACTATACCTGTTTGTCCTAATTGTTCGGTTGTAAGTGCATAAACTGGTGTACTATGTTGCTGTGACAGAGCAATTAAACTATTAAAATTAGAAATTTTTGTCAGAGTACAACTACCATTAATACCCTGTTCAGTATAGACTGCTTTAGGTAATAACAGATCATTTTTATCTAGAATTGGTACTAGTTTATCAATTACTGTATCCTCGATTTTTTCTATCCATGTTTGAAATGCTGCTGTTTCTTTACCCCTAATAATTCTATAGTTCTGAACTATAGTTCCTAAAAATTTCAAGGTAAATTCTGGAAATGGATAAGCAGCTTCCTTTAATATAGGGTTTACGCTTGCCATTCTAGCCCAACCACACCACTTAGATAAAATTCTAGACAGAGAATCAATTGCCATTACAGAGAAAAAATCAGCCGTTGTGGGCACTAAGAAAAAGTCACTTGTCATCAGTAAATTCTGGTTGATTGCTCCTAAGCTTGGACTCATATCAATCAGAATATAGTCAGCATTAAATTTCTTAGCAGTTTTTTCCAAGAGATCAGAAATAGCACCTGGCAAGTTTTTGAGTGTCTGAATTGAGCCACTGAGTTCCTGCGCAATCCCTAATGTTACTTCGTATTCAGCAAAACCTACATGACCAGGTAATAAAAACAAACCTTCTTGTCCTTGTATCGGAATACAATCTACAGCTTCAATAGCCCGTGGCTGTGACTCAAAAGCAGGAGCCAAGCCAGTTTTTATATTTGAATGTGTGTTGTAAATGTTTTCTATCCTTGCTTCGTCATCTTCAGTTTCTTCTTTTAGAGCTATTCCTGTTAGATTACATTGAGGATCAGTATCTACAAGGATAACTCTCTTACCCTTGGAAGCAAGCATCCAACCTAAGTTAAAAGTCGTTGTGGTCTTACTTACACCACCTTTGTGATTGAACAAGGCAATCTTGTGAACCATCTTATTTTACTTTTGATACTTCTGAAATTTTTTGAGTACAGGTATTATTTTAGAACCTGTATGATTTAAATATAGCTTTTAAAAAGCTTACAGAACAGCAAATTATTTAACGCACCTTACCCCAATCCCTCAACATCAGCACTTTCGCCTTCCGACTCAACAGGCTCAAATTTCACCTTGTTGTATAAATCTTGTAGAGAAATCTCAAATGGTACGGTTACAAGTGCGATCGCTTCATCTTCTTCATCATATTCACGAAGCGTCCATTGCTTTTTCCCGGTTTTGGAAAATTGATCTACATGAATCTGAGTTTGGTCAATTAATAGGTATTCTTGGAAAGTGGAAATAGTTCGGTAAGCTTGAAATTTATCTTCGCGATCGTAGCCTTTGGTAGATTTTGATAAAACCTCAACAATAATCTGTGGATTCAGAATTATATCCTTTCGGTTGTTAAAAAACTCTGGTTCACCCGCCAGAATCATCACATCTGGATAGGTATAGGTACGCTTTTGGAGTATCCATAGACGGATATCACCCATAAAAACCCGGTAGTTCTGCTTTTTAAAAGCGAAATTTAACTCAGTACTTAAGTTGAGTGCTATTTGATTATGATTTACTGTTCCACCTGCCATAGGAATTATTTGCCCATCAATGTATTCACTTTTGTAGTCAGCAGCTTCTTCTAACTCTAAATATTCCTCTGGGGTATAGTATCGCTGTTTTGTTATTTGCATAATTTTATCAGGTAGCAATGTTTAACGATATGGAGTGTGTAGTGACCCATATTTACTGAACAGTTTAACGTGGTTAGATAAAGATGTTATGTGCTTTGTACAAAGTGAGCGTAGGCGCAGCCCAACCTAGGCATTGCTATCTCAATTCACACAGTCTGATAGCTTCTTTTCCTATTGATAACCAGCGGCTTGTAAGAGAAACAACTTGGCATAACGTCCTCCTAGCTGTAACAATTCTTCGTGAGTTCCTTGTTCTATAACTTCGCCGTTTTCTATAACTAGAATTTTGTCAGCCATTCGTACCGTTGAGAAGCGATGGGAAATCAAAAGTACCATCTGATTTTGAGTAATCGTGCGAAAATGATTGAAAATCTCAAATTCAGCTTGGGCATCTATTGCCGATGTTGGTTCATCTAACACCAAGATATCTGCTTGCGATCGCATAAAAGCACGAGAAAGAGCAATTTTTTGCCACTGTCCCCCAGAAAGTTCTTGTCCTCCTTTAAACCAACGACCAAGTTGAGTCTGAAAGCTTTGAGGTAATTGCTCAATAAAAGATTGGGCCATGCCTTTTTCAGCAGCAGTTTTCCACTGTATTTTGTTTTCAAGATGTTCTACATCGCCCACGCCAATATTCTCTCCCACAGTGAACTGGTAGCGGACAAAGTTTTGAAAAATCACACCAATGCGACGCCGCAACACATCCACATCCCATTCCTGCAAGTCCAAACCATCTAAGAAAATTCTCCCAGAGTCCGGGGTGTAGAGTCGGGTAAGTAATTTGATTAAGGTAGTTTTTCCGGAACCGTTTTCACCCACAATTGCCAGTTTCTCTCTGGGTTTGAGATGCAGCGAAATGTTTCTCAATGCTGGCTTGGAACTTCCCGGATAAGTAAATGAGACATTCTCAAAACGGATACCATCTTGGGAATTTAAACCAATGGTTGCTTTACCCCAAGATTTTGGTACTTCTTCTTCCAGAAAATCGTAGAGATTTGATAGATATAGGTTGTCTTCATACATCCCTCCAATAGAAGTGAGGGCATTGGAAAAAGTAGATTGTCCTTGGCGAAACACAGTGAGATACATTGTCATATCTCCCAAGGAAATCTTACCTAACACTGTTTCCAGCACAATCCAAGCATAAGCTAGGTAAAAAGCACCAGTACTGACTAAACTCAGCAGATATCCCCACAATCCTCGCCGCAGAGTTAAATCGCGGTCTTCGCCATATAGTTGATCGAACAGGCTGCGGTAACGTCCTAGCAGCATCTCTCCCAACTGGTAGAGTTTGACTTCTGTGACAAAATCTTCTCTTGCTAATAGATTTTCTAAGTAGTGCTGTTGACGGGTTTCTGCCGCACGCCAACTAAATAAGCGAAAGGCTTCTCCAGCAAATTTTGTTTCGGCAATAAATACAGGCATAGCTGCCAAAATCAGTACCACCACTGCCCAAACTGAGAAATTTACTAGCAAAATACCGTAAGTAATTAGGGAAAGGGCATTTTGCACCAACCCAAAGGTGCGGTTTACTAAAGAAAGGGGACGAACCGATGCTTCTCGTCGGGCATTGGTCAATTTGTCATAAAATTCTGAGTCTTCAAACTGCCTAAGATCGAGTGTCAGCGCCTTTTCTAAGATGAGTACATTTACTCGCTGACCCATTAGCGCCCGCAATAACGACTGACAAATAGTGATTCCCCGTTGACTACCTGCTAGTAAAATTACAGCGATCGCTTCTAATCCTACATAAAATAGTGAAGGATAAATATTGACAGAACCATTGCTTTGTGAGTTCACTTGAGATGCAAATACCACTGCATCAACAATTAACTTACTAATGTAGGATATCGCCGCCGGTAAAAGACCAGCCATTAAAGTTAAACTAGCCAGAAAAATAGTAAGCGATCGGCTAGTAGTCCATACCAAGCTTACAGCCCGTCCACTGTAACGGAAAACCGTCAGTGATTGACGTAGGATATTTCTTTTTTTTTAATTTTCATTTTTTTTGGTGAGACACCCCAGCTTGGGCGGATCTTCCTGACTCTATTAATCTTTATATAATTTTAACAATAAAGAACTCAGAACTCAGGAGCTAGAATGACGAGTATGCGACTGGGTGGTGAATACCATGCTGAAGTTAACGGATATTCTGACTCCTGTTTACATTTTTATCCCCACAATCTCCTACCTGCTTTCCCATTTAATTTTTGGTGAGTATCTTTTAATAAAGCTGGAATATTTAACTTTTCTGGACAGCGAGGCAAACAGTCACCACATTCTGTACAACGGTTGCCTTTCATTCCAGGGAACCAGTGACCTGCATTTTCAAACATTCCGTAACGATATTGGCCATAGTCTTTCATCTCGTATGCTACGGCAAGATTACGTAACCGCAATATCTCTGGAATATTGATATTTTCTGGACAAGGCAAACAAGCATAACACTGGCTACAATTATCAGTTTCCAAAGCAATTTTTTGATGATTTTCTAACCGCCAGAAAGTGGAAATTTCTGCTGATGTTAACTCTCCATCATGGTCAGCAATTTGCAAAGGTTCTCTTAATTCCTTTGGGTTAGCTGGCCCTATACTCAAAGTAGTAATACGGCGATCCGCAAGTAAAAATCGATAATTCAATTCTAAGGGTGAATACGGATAACACAGGTCTTTTAGAGTTTGTGGTGGTGTGTAGAGTCGTCCTCCCTTATCAGCAGGGGAAATAATGAAAACGCCCATGTCCTTTTCGGCAGCTAGTTGAATTGCTGGTGCGTGCCTTTGAAAAAAATAGTAATAATGCAGATTGACAAATTCAAATAAATCTGTGTTGATTGCTGCCTGAATTACCTCTAATGACCCGTGAGTGGAAAAACCAACGTGTCGTACTCGGCCATCAGCAACAGCTTCCTCTACTGCTTGCATACAGCTATTTTTGGCTTGCACCCATTCCAAATGTTGCCAAGTGTTCAAACCATGAACTCCTAAGCAATCTAAATAATCTAGCTGTAATCGTTCTAGAGATTCGTCGATGTACCGACGCATGGTGTCAGCATCTGCTGTGGCTGAGATTTTGGTAGTGACATAAAGCCTAGTTCGGGGTACTGACAACCCAGCTTTTAACGCCCTACCAAGATACTCCTCACTTTTGCCATAACCTCTGGCGGTTTCTAGATGATTAATTCCTAGCGCTAAGGCTTGTTCGATGGTCTGGTGAGCATTTTCAAAATCAGCCAGGTAGCGCATCGTTCCCAAGGAAAAAACCGAGAGGCGCAGATTCGTTTTTCCAAAGCGTCGGTATTGCATTTTTAATAAAGAGTTAGGAGTTAGGAGTTATAAGTTAGGAGTTGAAAGAAGTAAATCATAACTCTTAACGGGAGGCGGAGCGTCTCCGGCTCTGCTCCTAACTTTTTTTGCTTACGAGTTAAGAGTTGAAGCAAAATAACTCATAACTCCTAACTCATAACTCATAACTCATAACTTTAATTTAGCTGTCGTCATTACCAAAGCGCTTGATCAAATCTTCAGGACGGAGATTAGAAATAAATTCACGAAAGGCTTGCTGTTCGGCTTCATCTGCATCGCGATCTACAGGGATAGAAGCATCAGCAATGACTTCTTCCATTACCCAAATGGGAGTATTTGTACGGAGGGCAATAGCGATCGCATCGCTAGGACGCGCATCAATTTCTTTTTTGATTTCGCCTTGCTGGACAATTAAAGCTGCATAAAATGTATCCTTTTGCAGGGAATGAATGATCACCTTTTCTAGAGTCATATTCCAAGTCTCTAGAAGATTCACAATCAGGTCGTGGGTTAAGGGTCTGGGAGGCTTCTGATTCTCCAGTGCGCCCATAATTGCCCTAGCCTGTTCCTGACCAATGTAAATTGGCAAAGCCCGCCGATCTGAAGAATCTTTCAAAAGGACGATCGGGCTGCGGGTTATGGCATCTAATGCTATGCCAGCGACTTTCATTTCAATCATTGCCTAAGCCTCTACAATGCTTTGAGAGTCTTGGATGCCGTGTAATAAATAGCACCCATTTTTAGGCGGTTTGGTGACAGTAATAAACATAAGCATTCGTTCTCTATAATTGCTTCTATTAAACTCCGAACTTGTGGTGAAAACCAGAGTAAGTCAAATTGGTCTTCTTAGAGAATAACCTTCTTACCCAAGTATGCCCTGTGAAGGATGCTAATGTGTTAATATTCCTATGCGAAAAAAAGTCAGAAAATATACTTGGATGTTCAAGATTTCTGTGATAATTACCAATTGATTTCAGGCAAAATTAGGCAATAAATAGAGTTAGTTTAACAAAAAAGCCGTGTTTACAGGATTAATCCAGGCATTAGGAACGATGGAACCCTTGGGGGGCGATTCTTGGCAAATTACTTGTGTAAGCCAGTCGGGTGAAGTAATTATGCAAGATTTGGCTTATGGTGACAGTGTTGCTGTAGATGGTGTTTGCCTGACAGTGGAACAAGTTTTAAAAGACGGGTTTATTGCCACGGCTTCACCGGAAACTCTACGCCGGACAACGTTGGGAGGTGAGCAAACCCAAAGGAGATATGTCAATTTAGAAGCGTCGCTAAAGGTAGGCAGCAAAGTTGGGGGTCATTTTGTGATGGGTCATGTAGACGGCATCGGTCGATTGCTAGTGGCAGAACAAACGGCTAGTTCTTGGGAAATGACCTTTATTGCTTCCGTTGCGATCGCACGGTACATTGTCCCTAAAGGTAGCATTGCCGTCAATGGCATCAGTCTCACAGTCGCCGATTATGAGCCAGAACTCTCCCAATTCAAAGTAGCGGTAATTCCTCTGACATACAGCGAGACAAATCTTCGCTATTTGGTTTCTGGCAGTTTGGTGAATCTAGAAGGGGATATTCTTGGCAAATACGTCGAAAAATTCCTTTATTCTGGCAACCCCCACACCAGAGCTAGTGATGACAATAGTATAGATGGCATTACACCCGCATTCTTAGCAGAACACGGGTATTTATAATTGGGCATTGGGCATTGGGCATGGGGCATGGGGCATTAGTTATTCTTCCCCTGCTCCCCCTGCTCCCCCTGCCTCTCAGTTTCTTCTAGCTACCTGGTTCTTGACTAACCTGAGCGGTTTGCAAACCCCGCACTAACTGACTGAGGGCACTTTGTAATTCCACGCCTGGGTCAGAAGCAACCCACCCATCTTGTGTCAGGTGACGAACTTCAAAGTGCAAGTGAGGGCCTGTGGAATTTCCGGTGCTGCCAACTCGCCCGATGACAGTTCCAGGCTGTACCCATTGACCGGGTTGAACAAGGATTTCTGACATATGACCGTAGAGAGTTTGTTCAGCAGATTTGTGATTTAAGATAACAGTTAAACCATAACCACCTACCCAATTAGCAGTTTCCACTTGACCCGCAGCAGCTGCCAAAACTGGTGTTCCTGTAGGCGCACCCAAGTCTGTACCAGCATGGAAGCGTTGATTACCTGTGATTGGATGAATTCGCCAACCAAACAAAGAAGTAATAGGAGCGGGAATAGATAGTGGATACATCATTCCCGTACCACTATAGGCGACTCTCCCCATATAGGGGATTTGTGGCAATACTGATGCCAGTGAGAAGTCGTAAGCCACCTTGCTGGGGCGGGGTGCAATGTTGCCATCTGCCATTGGTGGCGGTAAAGTCCCACCACTCGGTGCAATGGGAGATGCACTCACTCTCGTGGGGCTGAATTCAGCAGGAGTCGGGATAAACCGATTCGGGTTAAATGCGCTCTTAGTGACACCGCTAGAACCACTTTGAGTTGGAGTAGCACGCCATCTGCTGGTGTTGCCAGTAGAAGATGCAATCTGCCGCACGGGTGGAACTACTGGTAATTGTGCATTTTGACTTCTTCTGAGCCAAGTAGGTGCTGGTTTACTATTAGAATCAGCTACACTCCTTTGAGGTACTTTGGCGCAAGCGCCGCCTAATACACTTTGCCCTGACGGCAAAATGGCTCGACAACCACTGGAGCGTTCTGTAAGAATTACAGAGTTTGGTGCTTGATAAGTACCTGTTGCACCACTGTCATAACTATTAGGATCGATATAAGCGTTATTATAATCCTTGGTTTTCTCCGCCGTTGCACTGACAGGGCTGTTAGAGTTATTTGATGGTTGAGCAACTACTGGAAGTTTTTCAGGTGCATAGCGGGCAGGGGTATTGGGTTTTTCTTGTCTCACCCTGACAGGAGTAACCTGGGAGGCTTCTACTTTGGGCTTTGACTGTCTGATAATCACAACAGGTTCAGCTGCTTCGATTTTGGGTGTAGACTGCCTAACTGGCTCTTTTGATTGAGCAACTTCTGGCTTGGCTAATCTTTGTCTGAGTCTGGTTCGCCGTTGGGAAAATTCCGGTTGTGCTTGAGCGGCTTCCGGCGACGCAACAGCCTGTTTTTTAACACTTCGACTTCGCTCAGTGTTAACTGGATTTGTAACTGCTGTTGGTTGAGAACTTTCAACAGTGGGAACGATGTTGTCTATTTGTGTTTCCGTTTGGGCAAACACGAAGCCACCGCTAAGGAGGCTAACGCTACTCAGCCAACAGAGGCTCTGAGCTGGTAGCGTTAAGGCAAAACGTTTTTTTGTCAGACTTTGCTGCCATAAGTAATGCAAACGATGATCGGCAGAATGTTTGCGCTGCGTCATTTGTTCTCTCAGTTGTGTGTAATTAGCCTAAAGAGATGATGCTAGTGGTTTGTCTTGCCCAAAGAGCGAAATTTTGAACAAACCTCAAATTTAAACGGAAGATTTATGGTACCCCAAACTGATTGTACCGGGTTCAATATAAATTTCCGGTGTAATTAATTCCTTTGTATCATGTGTTTCTAAATCAATTCGTAAATTTCCTTGAGATGTCACCCCAACTACAGTACCTAAAAGATTATTGACGTACACCCGATCGCCCATGTTTGTAAGCAAGTCTAGATAGCCAGACAAGAGTATATTTACTCCTTCTTGAAAAAGGCACTCTATACCGGATTCTATTCCCAGCAAGACTTTAGAGGTGAGCATTTCCAGACACGAAATTGGTCTGAAATCTTGGGAAGCTTGCCACGATTCCAGATTGATTCCAGTTTCTGGTACTGGGTTCGTCCAGTTAATACCAACACCAATTACTGCTTGGGTAATTTGTCCTTTGTTTACTTTGGTTTCTGTCAAAATGCCGCCTAGTTTGCGACCATTTAAAACTAAATCGTTAGGCCATTTTATCCCAACATCTATACCGCATTGGCGCAATTGCAACACAATTCCCCAAGCAGTAGCGAAAGTTAGCTGATAGCTGTCAGTAGCTTCTATTTTGTGGTCGAAAGAAATCGCCACGGAAATATATAATCCCCCAGCCGGAGAAATCCACTGGCGGCCCCATTGTCCCCGCCCAGCAGATTGCTCAGTTGCGATTACTACTGTCCCTGAAATAGCCCCTTGGTTGAGTAAGTTCCAGAGGGTTTCGTTAGTTGAGGAGACGCTTTCAAAAAAGTGAAGAGAAAATGGTAAATATGTATGCTTACGCCCTGTTTGCAAGGCTGCTTCCAAGTTTTGCAGATTAAATCCCACAGCAGTTAACCCAAATTCCGTTGTTCAAGTTAGCATTGATTGGCTGATGAGTGATTTTCCGTTTAGGTTTGGTTGAAGATGCACACTTGGCACTGGCACAATTGGGAAGGACTCCCCTATCTAACTTGTAGTATTCTGGAACGTTGGCACCACGGCTTCTTTACCCAGCAGTTTTGGCCGCGATCGCCACAAGTTATCACAGAAGTATTGCAACCAGAGGCATTAGTCTATCGCTTAAAGCAGGTTCATGGCAATACTGTTCTCACCCCCCAAGAAGTTGAAAGCTTCTTAAACTCTGCACAGGAAGATTTCGCATCGGCAGATGGTTTAATCAGCGAACAACCTCTACAAGCGGTTTGGGTAGCTAGCGCAGATTGTACACCCGTGTTGATTGGGGATGTGCAAACTGGACGGGTGGCGGCATTACACGCAGGCTGGCGGGGGACTGCTAAAAAGATTGTTCCCTTGGCGATCGCTCGATTACAATCTCAAGGCAGCAAACTTGATGATTTGAGGATTGCGATGGGCCCAGCGATCGCTGGTGAGGTTTACCAAGTCTCGATTGAAGTGGCTGCCGAAATTGGGGCTAGCATTATATCACAGAATGACGAAGAAAAAATTGTAACTGCATTACATGAGTTACCAAATTCACCTTTGCTAGAAGATCCTAATCCTGGCAAGGTACGGTTAGATGTGCGGCGAGTCAATACCTTACAACTGGAAAATATAGGAATTGGTGCAGAACAAATTGCGATCGCACCTTATTGTACTTTCCAAACTCCAGAGCATTTCTTTTCTTATCGTCGAGAGAAAGAGAAAAAAGTTCAATGGTCAGGGATTGTTAGCAAGAAAACGAGTGACTAGCCTATATTCTCATTACAGGATAGTTAGGATGTTCAGGATTCGGGATAAGTCGTTGATTTCTACAGTCCACCAGTAAATCCAGCGTTTCTAAAACCGTCTGTCCAAGCAGAACTATATTCCCTGTAACTAATGTGGCTTCGGTAGTTTCCCGTCCTGCCAATTCAATAATTACGGGTTCAGTTACTCCTATAGATTCTTCACTACCATTGGCGTATTGAGCAATCTGCTGTCCTCGAATTCTCAAACCAAGTTGCTGGACAATAGACATGGGTAGCACAGTACGTACTGCCCCTGTGTCCACTAATGCTTCTGTTTCATACACCCGCAGCATATTTGGATTTAGCATTCCTCGGTTGACAAGGGCTTCATCAATGGCATTGGTGAGCTTGACTTGGACTCGAACTGCACCCATAGGTTGATTGCTGGCAGAATTGGCACGATTGACTTTTACCATAATCTGTGTAATTTTGAGAAATTCTTTAACTCAAAGCTTCACTCAACAACTCGCAGTGCAGTAAAGCACCATCCACCAAAGATTGGATTTTTTCTGATGATAAAGGATCGCCATTGGCGTAATGCTCCATCCAAGTCAGACCAATAAAATTGGGGTTATCTGGTAAACTTGCTAAATCCCACCCAGGCATTTCTAAGTCTTCCATGAGACGATTTACTTTAGGGTCATAACTGAGAGCAAAGCAGCGACAACCAACAGATGCAGCCATAATTAAACTGTGCAAACGCATCCCAATCGCCATTTCAACGCCGCGAAACACACCTTTTAAAAGTTGCGGATCTTCCAGACATAAAATCTGACTGACATCTTTAAGGTGTGGTTGAATAGCTTCGGCAATACTTAAATCTTCACTTTTTTGAAACGGCAGTAATAAAATAAAAGCCTGCGTAGCTTTTTGAAAGTCAACCAAAGCACGAGTTAAGTTTGCTAAACGTATTTCTGTAAGTTCGGGATGCGATCGCAACGTTACCGCAACTCTCGGTGCAGGTAAATCCCAAAGTCCTGGAACTGGTTGAGATTCCAACGCCCAAACCGGGTCAGGAGCTATAATACAAGGAATTTGCCAGTCAGATAATAAAGCGGCACTGGCGCGATCGCGTACACTAACTTTGGTACAATTACTAAAGGTTTGCCGTGCCAACCAACGAGTTTGCGGACGCACTAACGGGCCAATACCCTGCGCCCAAGCAACAGTTTTCAAACCCATTTTCTGCGCCAATGCCATCAGTCCCCCATAATAAAATGGGCTGATGGTACTGGTAACATCTTGAATCAGACTCCCGCCGCCCCAAATTAAGGCATCACTTGAGCGTAAAGCTTGCAGTACATCTAAGGGAGCCATGCGATCGTAGGTTTCTACATTGTAGCGATCGCGGGTTTCTTTTGGATTACCAGAAAGCACCACAGGCGTTACGTGAGATGGCAACATTTGCAAAAGCGTTGCCAATAAAGCTTCGTCACCACCATTACCTTTACCGTAATATCCAGACAATAATGCCCGTATGTTGACCATTTTAGATTTTGGATTTTGGATTTTGGATTAATTAATAGCTATTGTTAAATGAATCTCTGCCCCTCATATAGATGGTAAACTCATTCCCAAGTTCTATAGCAGTGGTTAAACAACTTAGGACATTCATTGGCAAATCATCAGAGAATTACTGTCACAGCTATCCATAGCAGACTTGTCTGAAGCAGGATAAGCCGCTATGATTACTTACATTTTTTCGATTCCGAAGTGTTCATTTCCGGTTTCATCGACAAAAGTCTTTCTACCTTGCAGTTTCTCGATCTGTGCTTAGATACTTTTATACTTGAATAAAGGTTATGATCGCTTCTCTTTAAAACTAGCTAATACAATAGACATCTAGTAAAAAATCCTTGTAGAAACTCTAAATTTCGCCTCTATACAAGGATTTAAATTTTCAAAAGATGGTTTTGTTATACAAAAAGTAGGAGTAAAGTTCTAATGTGGAACTTGAAAACTGGTATTTTGCTACTCACGCTGAGTTGCATAATTGCAACTGGTATAACCGTATATCTTCTTGGCGGCATTGAACCAGTACAAATTCAAGCTTTGCTGAAATCTTCTGGTATCTGGGCACCTATTATTTATATTGCTTTGTACGTTGTGGCAACCATGTTAGTTTTGCCCTCAACGGTACTAAATTTGACTGGAGGTGCCATTTTTGGCCCTTGGCTGGGTACTGTCTGGACTAGTGTTGGAGCAGTCATTGCGGCAATAATTGCCTTTGTTTTTACTCGAACTATTGGACGCAAAGCAGTTGCAAAACGACTAGCAGGACGCTGGCAAGCTATGGATGCTGAGGTGCGTCGTGGAGGGCTTTTTTATATGTTTGCCATCCGATTAGTACCAATCATGCCCTATGGCTTGGTCAACTTTGCCGCAGGACTGACTTCAATCGGTTTTAAAGATTATGTTCTAGGTACAACACTTGGTACTGTTCCTAGTGTTTTACCTTTTGTACTACTAGGTAGTTCTGGTCTGAAGGCAGTGAATACAGGCGATTTTTTGCCGTTAATACTTGCATTAGGCTTAACTGGAACCCTGGTAGCAGGGTCTACTTGGTATCGCCATCGTCGAACTTTTCCCAAAAAAGCTGTAGAAAGGCTGAAAAAATCAGACTCTTCAGATAACATAAATCCGAAGAATAAATAAATAAAGTATAAGAATGAAACTTAAGTGTTACTAGGTATACTGTGAACCACACCTTTTCGATCGCAGGCAGCCTGTTATCTTGGCTGTAAAAAAAAATAAACAATATTTTTAGATGTTACCAAAGTATTCATTCATTGTTCCAATTTATAACGAAGAAGAAATTATTCCAGAACTATACCGCAGACTGAATGCAGTAATGAATCGGATGGATGGGCTTGTCGAATTAATTTTAATCAATGATGGTAGCCGCGATCGCTCCCTACAATTATTACGAGACCTCCATCAAAAAGACCCACGCATTTGCTATCTGAGCTTTGCTCGTAACTTTGGTCATCAAATTGCCGTAACTGCTGGTCTTAATTTTGTCCGCGGTCAAGTTATTGTCATCCTTGATGCAGACTTACAAGACCCACCAGAACTAATCCCCGACATGGTTGAAAAATGGCGACAGGGCTATCAAGTCGTCTACGCTCAACGCACTCAACGCCTTAAAGAAAGATGGTTTAAGCGTTTTACTGCCTATTTCTTTTATCGTATCCTTAAGAAGCTTGCAGATGTAGAGATTCCTACTGATACTGGTGATTTTTGTCTAATGGATCGGCAGATTGTAGATATTCTCAATTCTATGCCAGAACGTAACCGCTATATTCGTGGTTTGCGTTCTTGGGTTGGCTTTCAGCAAACAGCAATTCAGTTCGAGCGCAACCCCCGCTTTGCTGGGAAAGTTAAATACACTTTTAGCAAATCCTTAGCCCTTGCTATCAATGGTCTAGTGTCTTTTTCAATAGTGCCACTGCGGTTATCAACCTACTTAGGCTTAGTAGCAGCAGCGGCGGCCATCTTCATGGCTTTATTAGTCTTGTATTGGCGTCTTTTTGTCCCCCATTCGCCTTTAACTGGGTTTACGATTATTTTAATGGCAATTTTCTTTCTCGGCTCTGTGCAGTTAGTCAGTGTTGGCATCTTAGGTGAATATATAGGGCGCATCTACGAAGAAGTTAAAGCCAGACCCCTATACACTTTGTCAGAAGTAGGTGGTTTTGAGCGCAAATCCTTCAACTCAACGAGCAATTCTGACAAACTAGATAATTTAGAAGACGTTTATAAATAAGAATCTTTATTTGGCGTTGCATAATCAAGGTTTGTTTAAACAAATATAAAATTCAATATATATCACCTTGACAGTGCTACTCTCCACTTCAAATCCCTAACTCCCAACTCCTAACTTTCTTATGCACGCCCTTTCGATTCCTACCTGGATTATTCATGTTTCTAGCGTTATTGAGTGGATTGTCGCCATTTGGTTAATCTGGACTTACGGCGAACTGACTAATAACCGCAGCTGGTGGGGATTATCCCTGGCGATGTTACCAGCTTTAGTCAGCGCTATGTGTGCTTGTACCTGGCATTATTTCGACAACGCCGAATCTCTGGAATGGCTGGTAACGCTTCAAGCTACCATGACTTTAGTTGGTAATTTTACACTTTGGGCGGCAGCGTATTTGATTTGGCGTTCTACCAAATCTGTTAACACTGTTGAATCAAACCCTATCAAATCAGAGCAATGATTTCTAAAGAAACCCTGTTTGCACTTTCACTGTTTCCCTATTTGGGTTTCTTGTGGTTTATCAGCCGCAGTCCGCAAATGCCGCGTTTGGCGCTGTATGGATTTTACGGCACTCTCGTCTTTGTTGCCATTACCATCCCGGCGGGGATTTATGCTGTATTGCATTATGGCGAGTCTTTAGCCAATGTAGATTGGTTGCACGGTGGTGCAGAACTATTTTTGACGCTTTCTAACATCTTGCTTGTGCTGGGTTTTGGGCAAGCTGTAAGGCAATTACAAATGAAAAGTCATTAGTCATTAGTCATTAGTCCTTTGTAAATACAAATGACCAAGGACTAAGGACAAAGGACGACTTAGTGTTTGATTGCAATAAGTTATGAGGAAGAAGTAAATGGACGTAATTCCAGCGATTGATTTACTAGAAGGTCACTGTGTGCGACTGTATCAGGGAGACTACGATCGCTCGCAAGTTTTTAGCGAAAATCCCGCTGATGTTGCCAAACAGTGGGTAGATGAAGGTGCTACTAGATTGCATATAGTTGATTTAGACGGTGCCAAAGCAGGTAAAGTAGTAAACCTGGGGGCAATTGAAGCGATCGCTCAAGCAGTGTCAGTACCCATTGAAATTGGTGGAGGATTGCGCGATCGCACCAGTGTACAACAAGTATTTAATCTAGGCATACAGTGGGCAATTCTCGGAACCATTGCCGTAGAACAACCCCAGTTAGTCCAAGAACTCTGCCAAGAATTTCCCGAACAGATTATTATCGGTATTGATGCCCGTAATGGTCGAGTAGCAACTCGCGGCTGGTTAGAAACCTCAGAAGTTTTAGCCACTCAACTGGCTGTACAAATGCAAGAATTGGGCGCAGCCGCCATAATTTACACAGATATCCACCGGGATGGTACACTTACAGGGCCAAATTTAGAAGCTTTGCGAGAACTTGCAGCAGCAATTTCCATCCCGATAATTGCTTCTGGCGGGGTAAGTTCTGTCACCGACTTGTTGAGTTTGTTGGCGTTAGAACCTCAAGGCGTGACTGGCGTAATTGTCGGACGTGCCTTGTATACTGGGGATATTTTACTCAAAGAAGCATTACGAGCGATCGGGCCGGGGCGAATTCAGGATATTCCACCCAATCTCGGTTTTTCTACCTTTGCTTGACATTTTCTTGGCAAGTTCGCTATCAAAATCTAGAATTACCCTGGTTGCGCTCGTGGGATAGATAATCAAGGATGCGACAAATAGACCATCTTGTAGAGACGCGATGAATCGCGTCTTTAACCAAGAATGTATTGCAATCATTAATTGAATTGATATTAGTTTAATTATTTTGACAACTATCTTTAGATAGATAAGGTAAACCCTACATTATTTATGATTACAAATCCCTTGTTAATTGGAAAAAATCTAAATTCATATTTGATCGATTTTGTCAAGATGTAATCCCTTGTATGATTTAAAAAATCAGTAAGGCCTTCTCTAGACTGAATTTATATTAATGCTTTCAGTAGATGCAGTTATAACTTTGCAAATGCAATAATGAATGTGTTCTCAAACAATATAGTTGCTGTGATTCGAGATAAAAATTTAAATTTTATCAGACTCTAGTAACTTTGGTTTTTAAAAAATTGTTTGATGTTTTGAGAAGGTAACACAATGAATAAAATCCTAAAACGCGCACTTTTACCCAGCCTCATGGCTGCAAGTTTAGCTGGTGTAACCTTAGTTCCCGCCAAACCCGCTGCTGCTGATGACCAAGTATTAAGAGATGCAGGTATTGGGGCTGTTACCAACGTCGTAACCGGAGCTGTTAGGGGAAATGGCAGTGTATTAGGGAATGCTGTTAAAGGTGGTGTCACTGGTGCAGCCGTCAATGGCGCAAATGGTTTGAGAAATACTCGCAATCGCCGTCACCGGAACGCTGCTCAAGATGTCGGAGTCGGTGCAGGGGCTAGTGCATTGACTGGTGTAATTACTGGCGATAAAAGAGATACTCTTGGCAATGCTATTGATGGTGCAGCTGTTGGTGGAGCAATCCATCTATTAACCAACGGTAAATAATTGGTAAATTTATCAGCTGAAATATTTTCCAACGGTTAACGAACTTATCCCTCCCTAATTGCTCTCTTTCGTAAAAGGAGCAAACCTAACCTCGCTTCCCTAGTAGGGGAGCGAGGTTGTAGGTTAGATTTATTTGAGATATATACCACCGTCAGGATTGGATGACGTTAGGTTTAATAGTAATCCCTAGCCCTTCAACGCCTTTCTAAAGTTTCGACGATAAGACTGATTTGTAATAAACAAAGCTGGCCATAGCAAAGATAAACCAATCCGATTAGTCAAAGTTGGATTAAAATTAGTCCGTCCAAACCCATTCCAAAATTTCCAAGCGCCGCCTCCGTAAACTCCTATCAAGCCAATAAAAATTAAGGTACTCATTCCCATCAACTCCGTTAGTAACTGACAGAATTTAAGTTAAGTTTTAACACACGAGGTAATCACCTCATAAGGAACACCGAGAAGGTATGACAAAACTCCCCAGTTTTGGATATATAAGCCAGTTAAACACACATTCTCTTATTCCAGTGTAGATTAGCCTCACGCATCCCAGCTAGTTATCAGCGGTGGCAAGCTAGTCAAAGGATGCAAAAGCGTTATTTTTGAGGTGTTTTGGCGACACATTCAAATGTAAATGCCGATCCTTTAGTACAAAAAAGTCTATACCATATTAAACTACAAAGTTCTGTGGTGCATTATTTTTATACTTCATCTACCCAATAAAGATAATATCTTTCATTATCCACCCAGCCTCTCTGAAAATCTTTAATCGGAACAATTTTCAAATCATTGCGGTTGACATTCAGTTTTTTATTTAAAATCAGCAAAAGTTTCTTTCGCTCATCTTGATTTTGAAGTAGAGAATTAACCTGGCTTAATATCTCTGCTTGTTCCACTTCTTGACGACCTTTTTTAAATAAAGTAAAGCTTCCCATTTTTGCAATTTCTGGATAGTAAAACTTTCGATTCAGATAACCCGATAAAGGAGCCATGTTCGCATCTCGACTGGCAACAATAAACTCATTATTTAATCCAGATTTGTGAATATATTGGGCTGTTTCGCGACTAGCAGAAAATGGTATAACTAAATCTCTTGAAAAACTATAAATTCCTCCCCCAAACTGGACATAAAGAATGAGCATCAAAACCAGATAATGCCATTTGTGAATAAATGTAATTGAACGTGCAGAAATAGAGATTTTATTAAGTAAAAATATAGACTTTTGATAATAACTTCCCAGCCATAAAGCTGCTATCAAAACTAAATAAAAATGTCCAAAATGCCGTGGCATACCTATAAATCTCAAGTATGTAAAGGCAAATAATATACAATTTCCTATCATGTAGAAAAAGAAAATAACTGGCTTTTCAGATAATTTTATTAAAGTTAAAACTACAATAAATAAAGCAATTGTCGCACAAACAATTAAATCCAGCCATCTTTTATGTGTAGGAATAATTAATAAATAACTACCAAATATTCTGCCAACACTTCTTAACAAATGACGGATATCTAATTCTGTTAGCCAACCATTATTTAACCCACCGTGAAGATAACTATCTATTGGAGGAGTAATAATATAAATGGATAAAATGAAAGATAATATGATAATTAAAATACTTAAAAATAAGTCGTACTTTTTGGTTTGACTAAAATAGTGCTGTCGATGTTCGCTATCAAAACAAAATTCAACCAGCAAAGTTAATAATAAAGAAAATGATACTAGTAAACCATAAGCACTACTATTTGCTAGTAAACCCAATAGAATTGCCAAATAAGCATAAGTTATTTTTCTAGATGCAAAAACTGTACAAAATGCAAAAACAAATAACATACTAAAGGCATAGTTTCGAGAAATTAAAAGATATTCGTAAAAAGGAAAGAAGCCAAAAGAAAATAAAAATTTTTGTTGATAGTTAAAAGGGCTATATAGGCAAAAAAGTGTAACGGAAACAACAGTAATTGTCAAATGGAAAATTTGCATAATAATAGGAGAATCGACTATTTTTCTCAGAATTGCCAGAGAAAAATACCATAGAACAGGATGACCTTCATAATGAATATTTGCAATTAAATCCCCGAACGATTCACTATCTCTGACAATCAGCCAGGGATTTAGTTCATCTCGCCACATGGAATGATTAAGAATACCTATTAAACCAAGAAAAGAAAAAAGAAGAATAATAAACCAAGGAGAATTAAAAGGTAATTTTGAAGTATATTTGCTAATTTTATTGTTTAACATTGTTAGTTCAGAATCCAATTTGTTTGGATCGGCAAGATTGCTATAAATGCGATTATTATCAGATATTCTTCTGATTCTGTAACTATTCAGACAGATGGATTCTGAATTTTGATTATTACTTATTTTTACTTATAACTTTCTGGTATACCCACTGGTGATAAACCTGCGATCGCTCGTAAGTTTTGGCAACGAATCAACTCAGTAAAATTCAAACCGGAACGCCCTTCAATTTTGGCTACGGCTTCAATTGCTGATAACAGATGCTGGGCTGCTTCAACTTCTGAATAACCACGCCGCTGCGCTATTTTAATTGCGGCTGCATCGGCATTTAACTCTGACTCTTGAGATTTATTAGTGCGCCAAATCCGAAAAGCAGCGATCGCACTTAATCCCCCAGCGACAGCAACGCCTACTACATCTGATTGTGTTGCTTCTAAGAATCCGCCTAACAGCCCAGCCAACACCACGCCTTGATAAATGTCGGGTTTAAACCACTTTACCCCCGTCAACCAGCTAACCATCTGCAACAGCAACAAGTCTCGTTGCGCCTTTGTCAGGCGACGCCACAAATCAAAATTAATATATATCGGTCGCGCTTGGTTCCAGGGTTGGGGAAAGGAAGCGTCAATTACTTTTGCTTGCTCTGGCTTACTGACGATTTTTGTCGTCATCCGACCAGAAGCAGGCATCACATCTAACAAACGGCGAATTTCAACATTTGGCTCCATAAATTTAATTATTAGCCATAATGTGCATAGTAACTAGGTGTGTAAAAAATAAAGTTTTCATGTTAACCTTTGATTTATAAGATTTCACAGTCTTGAATAAATTCAGATCGATCTATAAGAATATTTATTCAGCAGTTTGATAGTATGGCGGGATTTTATAGTATTCCTTTGCCGCCAAATTCCAAACCTCAAAGTTTTGGCTTGCCATTAAGACTACATTTGTAACTACATGGACGCTTTTGCTACCCTCCCACCTGAATGGACGAATAAGGCAATACATGCATACAATTTTTGCTGTCCTAACTGCCACTCAAGTAGCCTAGAAGCTGAGAAAGTTTGGCTAAATCGGCGATCGCCTGTACTTACAGAAGACCGTCGTCGTAAATGGCAAGAGTTCTATTACTGTCACTGTGGTTCTGTGTGGTGGGCTTGGAGTAGCGATCGCCCCCCAAAAGATATATCCAATCAGCCAGATTACCATCCTACATAGCCAATTTTCTTCCTAAACAAAACCCCACCTAAAAGTGGGGTTTTGTTTATCTAATTCTGAGCTTTGCCAATTTTAAAAGGTGAAGGTAGTACGTAGAGTACCTACATATTCAGTGTCGTTAGCATCGTTGTGCTCTGGATTGAAAATTACTAACAAGCCAGGTGTTACTTGAATATTATCGGAAACCTTGTACTTGTAAAGACCCTCTAAGTGATAAGAAGTACTGTCGTCGAAGGTAGTATTGCCAGCGACATTTTTGATACTACCACCAGTAACTCTGGGTGGTTGACCAAAGATCACACCTAAAACACTGCCTTCGCCACCAAAGTCTTTCAAAGCAAGCGATCCAGCCCAGTACCAAACATCTGCGTCTGTACCCGCATTCGCACCAGTAAGAGCATCAGCAGTTGTATAACCCCCCCAACCACTAATAGTCAAGGTAGAGCCAAGTTGCAAGGAAGCTTCGATACCGTAGTTATTGGATTCAGTGCGAGTACCAGCCCCAAAGGGGTTATTGGCAAAAGCGCTACCTGTTCCTTGGAAGAGACTGTTGGCAGCATTTCCAGCGAAGTAACTATGGGCATAGGTTAGACCAATATTGAAGGCTTTGCTGGGTTTGAAAGTTAATTGACCGAAGATGGTGTTATCACCATCGAACAGCCCATTATTAAGACCGGGATTATTAGCACCAAAAATACCATTAGTACCACTTGAAGGTGCTAAATAAGCACCAGTCAAACTGATAGCTTTGTTAGGATTCAAAGTAACAGTCAAAGCAGCAGAATTTTGACCTTGACGGTAAATGGGGCTAAAACGTCCATAGCGAGAGAGCGCACCTCTAGCAGAGCTTGTAAAGTCAGGGTTGAAGGTGTTTACGTTTTCGTATAATTCACCACCACTAGCGTCAACTTTGACACGCACCGCGTCAGAAAAGTTAAAAGCATAGTTGATTTTATCAATCACAACCGCGTTGCCGTTATCTCCATCAAAAGCCAAGCGGGTCATGTTAGTACCAGTACCGGTTGCAACACCACCAACAACGCTACCAGCATTAGAAATGGTATTGTTAGCATTCAAACGGATTTGCAACTGGTCTGTACCAGTGAAACTGCTGAACAAGTTCAAACGAACGCGATCGCTAAAAGTGGTGTTATAATTCAAGTCTTGAGTAGGAGCACCACCAGGAACTGCTCTACTGTCACCAAAAACATCAGACACGGCAAAAATTGCTTCTCCAACCAACTTGGTGGTAGTGGAGAACTGATTAGCTTCCAACTCTGAAGTGCGGGCTTCTAATCCATCTACACGACCGCGCAGAGTTGCTAGTTCCGCAGAATATTCTTCTTGTAAGCGCTGTAAAGTAGCTAAATCTTGTTTGCTGACCAAATCGGCAGTAGCTGTAGCAATCAGTTCGTTAACCCGATCTAAACAGGCGTTCAAACCTGCGGCAAATTCATAACGGGTTAAAGCACGATTTCCACGATAGGTACTGTTAGGATAACCTGCAATACAGCCGTAGCGCTCAACTAGAGATTGTAAAGCTTGGAACGCCCAATCTGTAGGCTGCACATCCGAAAACTGAGAAACTGATGTTACCTGACTCATGTCGTTAGACTCTTGAGTTTCAGATAACTCGCCAACATTTGTTACCTGTTCGTTAACTTCAGCAGCTAAGGCACTATTAGCAACGAAAAATGTAGCGGCTAATACAATTGGACTAACCTTAAAAAGATTCCAGAATCGTTTTGTCATGTTTTTACTTTCACTCACACCTACAATAATCCAGTCATGATAAAATGCTTTAAACACTTTTCTTTCGTGGATTTCACACACAATCACAGCAACGATTATACCTTTACCCTGTGATTATTACAAGCAATTCATTTAACACGCTGCTGAACTATAGTTTTTCATTAATTTATTTGGTAATCGCAAGATAATGCGGCGTTTGTGACGTAAAACTGTTCCTTCTTCTTCTAACTGCTGTAATAGCCGAGTAACAGTTACTCGCGTAGTATTTAAAACTTCAGCAATATCCTGATGGGTAATATTTAAATCAATTAGCTTGCCCTTATCTATGTCACGTCCAAATTTTTCACTTAACCAAACTAAAAACTGCCATAAGCGTAGCGAAATTGGTTTTTGATGCACAATGCTTAGTAGATCCTCTGTTTGTTGAATATGAGACAACAAAGCATTAATATCCTGATGCCACAAATGAGGTGGCACAATGCTTACTTCCACGCCCGTAAGACATTCAATCTGGTAGGGCTTCACCTTAGACAAAGGATAGCCAATCAGATCCCCTAGTCCCCAATAACCAAGAGTAATGAATGTTCCATCTTCACTCCACGTTAAAGTACGAACTGCACCATATTCAATTCGCCAAATTATGTCATTGTAAGGTGGAATTACTTCCCGACGGATAAATATCTGTTGGGGTAATTGTTCGCCCAAAGCAGAACCATTTAACACAATAGAAGAGTTTGAAGTAGGACTTGGGGAATACATCATTAACCGTAACTACATAATTATTAGGGAATCTCGCTATTTACAATGATTAAGAAACTCTAACAATTTGTCTCAAAATTTACCTGTCTTAACTGAAAGTCTATTCTTCTCAATTCAGAGCTAGGAACTAACTCAAAATCTTCTGATGGTAACAACTTTTACTTAAGGGATTTATCAGTAAGATATAGCCAAAATTTTAAGTTGTTTATCTGCTACTTTAATTGTGTAAGTTTAAGAATAGGTAAGCTTTTAGTAAAATATTTAGTTAACTTATTTTTTATTATTTGGTATTTTCTGAAGACTAAGTAAGTATGTAGGCGCAAAAATTATGAAGATATTAGGGTGGAATGGCACTTATAACTTATAGTAAAGTGCTGAGTGCTGTTAGCGTCAGCGGGGCGTTTAGCCCGTGCTGAGTAAAAACCCAGTTTTGTCAAGGCTTTGAGGTATCAACACTGTCCTAACCTAACGTGAGTTCGACAAGCCTTTTTTTGACCTCTCCCCCAACCCCTCTTGGACACCCAGAGGGGAGCCAAAACCCTAATTTCTCGTTGCTCCTCCCTTTCCCCGTGGGAGAGGGAGATTGTCCGGGAGAGGTTCATCGAACTCACGTTAACCTATGTGACTACGGCTATACTAAATCGCTGGATTTAGATCCCCAACTTCTTACAGATATCTGGAGGGTAGAAGTCGGGGATCTTTGCAGCATATCAATTAGGAGCGTTGACCGGTGACAATATATGCTACCCTTTGACCGATATTCGTAGCGTGATCTGCCATACGTTCCAGACAACGAATTGCCAGTGCCAGCAGTATAATTGGCTCGACTACACCAGACACATCTCGTTGTTGGGCTAAAGTCTGATAAACGCGATCGTAGGCATCATCTACAGTATCATCCAGATGCTTTAAACGGCGTCCACTCGCTTCATCGAAATCTCCTAAAGCCTTTAAGCTAGTTGCTAGCATCGCCTGCGCGTGAAGAGACATAGCTTCAATGTCGGGCATCGACGTATGAGGCGCGTAAGGAAAAATTTTAATCGCAATTTCAGCTAAATCCTCAGCATAATCGCCAATGCGCTCTAAATCTCGCACCAGCTGCATAAAGGCACTCAAGCAGCGCAAATCGGGAGCTGTAGGCGCTTGTAGCGTCATAATTGCCGTACAGTCTGATTCGATTTGACGATAAAAGCGATCGATCTTTTTATCTAATCGGGGGAGTTCCTCAGCTGCTGTTAAGTTACGAGCAAATAACGCTTGGTGGCTGAGGCGAAATGATTGTTCTACCAAGGCACCCATGCGTAATACATCCCGTTCTAAGCGCCTAATGGCGCGTGCGAGTTGTGGTCTTTGAGGATTGGGAGTATTATCGACGGCTTTCACACTTGTTGTCTCAAAGGTGAAGATATTACTAACTATAGTCTTGGCTTAGGGAGTTTGCCATAACTTCAGGAAATTGGAGTTGCATCCACGCACCACCAGTTTCTGGATGGTTCATCGCTTTGATTGAACCACCGTGGGCAATTAGAATTTGCTCAACGATCGCTAATCCTAATCCATTGCCAACGATCGCTCCTATAGAATTACTATCTTGGGGGGAATGAGTTCGCGCTTTATCTCCTCGATAAAATCGCTCAAAAACGTGGGGTAAATCTGCTTCAGAAAAGCCGACTCCAGAATCAATAAGATTTATTTCCAAGATTGAGGAAGCAGGATCGTTATCCTTTGTTGATAAGATTTTCGCTTCAACATGAATACTTGTGCAAGGAGGGCTGTACTTAATGCTATTGTCTAGCAAGTTGAGAAAAACCTGGTAAATCCGGGGTTTATCTGCCTTAATCCACAGATTTTCGGGGCCAGAATAAGAAAAAGACAAATGTTGGCGTTGTGCCAAAGGTTCTAGCGTTTCCCAAACAGATGCAATCAGCGATCGCAATTCTACAGCTTTGGCTTGCAATTGCATATTTGGGTTTGCTTCCATTTGGGTAAGGTCTAACCAGCTTTGCACTAAGTTGATCAATCGGTCAACTTCTTGCATCAGGCGGTTAACCCAGCGATTTAAAGGTGGTTCTAAACGGTTTTGTAAAGTTTCTACAACTAAGCGAATCGAAGTCAAGGGCGTTCTGAGTTCGTGTGCTAGATCGGAAAAAGAGCGATCGCGTGCTTGATTTATATCTAATAGGGGTTGACGATTTTCTAAAAAGACTCCCACTTGTCCATTAGGTAAAGGCAAGCTAGAGGCCCGCAAAGCCAGAGATTTAATTGTTGCCATCTCTGCTGCATCATCACAAGATGGATGAAATACCCATTCTCCCGTCTGGGGTTTTTGGCGATCGCGAGTTTGCTCAATTAAATGGTCGAGTTCATAAGACCTGACCAACTCCAATAACAAGCGCACCTGTTCTGGTTGCCACCTTTGCAGATACAAAATTTCCTGCGCCTGTCGATTGCACCACAGCAGTTGATTTTCCTCATCCACCTGCAAGTATCCCACTGGAGCCAAATTTAGCAGGTCTTGATAAGTTTGCAACGACTGCTGCAAATCTTGCCGCTGCTGTTTCACCATCGCTATTTCTTGCCGCAACCCAGGAATCAGCAGCAGTCCCATCTTGTCAGAATGCGAGGTTAACGGTCGGAGTAAGCGCCTCAGGTAGCGGTTAAGTTGAACCTGTTGCCAAACCCAAAACCCAATGCCTACCGCTAAACCCAGAAAAAATCCCAATAAAAGCATTTGAGTTGTTAGTTTCTTGGTGACTACTAAAAACTAACAACTATCCCAGCTAATTATCCAAACCTATAGCCAAAACCTCTTACAGTCACAATATATTCGGGATGGCTGGGGTCTTGCTCTAATTTTTCGCGCAACCACCGAATGTGAACGTCTACGGTTTTACTATCGCCAACAAAATCCGGCCCCCAAACCTGATCGAGCAATTGTTCTCGTGACCATACCCGGCGGGCATAACTCATAAACAGTTCCAGCAAACGGAACTCTTTAGGAGAAAGACTCACTTCTTGACCGCGAACTAGCACGCGACATTCTTGGGGATTTAAGGAGACATCCTTAAATTTTAATACTGGTATTGGTGGTAAATTGCTTAGGCGTTGGCGGCGGAGTAAAGCGCGACAACGAGCAACTAACTCGCGCATACTAAAGGGTTTGGTCAGGTAGTCATCTGCACCCACCTCTAACCCCAAAACACGGTCAGTTTCACTACCCTTAGCACTGAGCATTAAAATAGGTACTGGGTTGCCTTGATGACGCAGCAAACGGCAAATATCTAGCCCATTGATTTGCGGTAGCATCAAATCAAGAATGACCAGATCGAAGGGAAGTTCCCCTGAATTGGTTTCAAAACTTTTAAGATACTCTATAGCAGACCGCCCATCAGGAGCAGTTATCACCCCATAACCTTCTTCTTCCAGAGCTACAGCTAGCATTTCCTGGATTAATTCTTCATCTTCTACTACTAGAATACGGCTGGTTTGTCCAATGTCCGTTCTGGCAGAGTACTTGGTCGATTCACTGGTATACATTGATATCACAAAAGTCTAGGACTGTGCTTGTATCAATTAGGATGATTAAGTCTATTATCTCGCCTTACTGCAACTGCGCTTCTACTAGAGTTAATTCTTTTAGATTTTATTTACATAAAGTAACATACACCACAGCAGTCTCCTAAATCATAAATCACTGTGCCAGCAAGCTTCTAAATAGTTTTTAATTAAAGACTTTGAATTTTCGATTCTGTCTTCACAAGATGGAAAGACATTATTGGATGAAGGATTATCTTGACAGAGGAGATTAGTTTAGGTATATCTATTTTAGTACAAATGTACTATTAAGCCCCAAAGGGAAAACTATACCTAAAAAACAGAAAGACATATATGTGGAAAATTCCTACCCACTAAGTGTTAGATGTGGATCATTTCAGTATTTCCACGGCGTTAAAAATGTTGATTAAAAAGCTACTCTGATGTCTGCATAGGGTAGTCATTGGTATGGCTTGCTACCCAATAAATCATTTGCCTATTGAAGGGAGTTGGAAGATGACTACAGTTGGAGTCAAAGACAGCAAACAACAACTAATGCAAGCATTTCAACAAATTATTATCCACAGAAAAAAACTTGAATCTAAAATAGCAACCAAACAAGAGGAAGCAGAGAAGGCAAAAAGTCAAGAAATTCTGCAAGCAGCTTCTGCATATACAGTTGATAGTATTGTCAAAGGTTTAGCTGATTTACAATTGGAGTTTGGCAGTATTCTCAACGGATTATCTGAAAAACTAGCTCAGGAAAACTCCAAGTTAGATGAATTGAACCGAGCTATAGAAATTGAAACCCAACGTCTACAAGAACTGCAACAAATTAGAGTTGTAGCGGATACTCTAGATGTTTTAAGTCAAGAACATCAAGAAAAATTAAAAATTCTCGAACAAGATACTATTAGCAAAAGGGAAGCACTAGAGAAAGAAATTACAATCAGGCGAAAAGAATGGCAAAAAGAACAAGCAGAGTATGAAGAAAAACTCAAAGCATACAATGATTTATTAGCCAAAGATCGCCAGAAAGAACAAGAAGAATTTCAGTATAAATTAGAAACTACTCGTAAACTCAATACAGACAGCTACGAAGGGATAAAGCGCCAACAACAAAGGGAAATACAAGAAAACTCTCAGAAGAAAGAGAAAGATTGGGCAGAACGAGAAAAAATCTTCGCTGAACGCCAACCACTCTTTGCAGATTATCAACAAAAGGTAACTACATTTCCTAGCGAACTGGAAGAAGCAGTTAAGAAGGCTAGAGAAGAAGCAATTAAAGAAACAAGCCAAAAAGCTAAAATTGATGCTGATTTATTTGAAAGAGAATGGGAATCTAATAAGCAGAGTTATGAACAAAAAATTCAATCTCTGGAAGAAACAATTAAGAAGCAATCTGAGCAAATAGAAGGCATTTCTGCTCAATTGCAAACTGCATTAAAACAAGCACAAGACTTAGCTATGAGGGCTTTTGGTAGTTCTAACTCTAAATAGTTGTGAGTTCGTAGCATCTTAATAATTTTGAATTCCTGAAGAGGAGGTTTGTTGTGGTGGGGAAAAAACCGACTGATAAGAATACTAAAGTAGAAATTCTTCAGGCGTATGAAGAGTTGGCAAAAGAAAAAGCAGCATTGAAATCAGAACTTGATAAAGTTGGCAACGAAAGCCAGTCTGGAACTAAAGAACAGCCTAAATTAGAACAAAAAATAGCTATGAATCAGCTTTCTAGTGTCCAACAGAAGATGAACAATACAATCGAAAGCTTGGCAAAGATTCAATTAGGTTTTGGCAGTGCTGCTAATGAATTATCGGAACAGCTAACCACAAAAGCCTCTAAGTTGGAAGAAATTAGGCGAACTTTAGAAGAAGAAATCCAACAATTAACACAGCTGCATAATTTAGAAATTTCTGATGATATCTTGGATACTCTCATCCAAGCCTATGAAGATAATACTAAAGCTTATCAGGAAGAATATAGCCAACGTTCTGAAGTTTTATTCCAAGAAATACTAGAGCAAAGAAATACTTGGGGAAAAGAACAAGAAGAACAGCAACGGGCGATAAAAGAACGGAATGAAAACTTAAATAAAACTCGGCAACGCGATGCAGCAGAGTATAAATATAATTTAGAACTCCAACGACAACTGCAAAATGACGAATACGAGCAACAGCAAAAAGCGCTATATAAGCAATTAGAAGAATTATTACAAGAAACAGAAAAGCAGTGGGCTGAACGGGAGAAAGCAATTTCTGAGAGAGAGAAACAATTTGAAGAGTTAAAAGCTAAAGTAGAGGCTTTTCCGAAAGATAAAGAAGCAGCCATCAAAAAAGCTACAGAAGAAGGTAAAGGCATCGCCCACTACCAAGCTAAAGTCAAATCAGATTTATATTCTAAGGAAGTAGAAGGGCAAAAGCGTTTCTATGAACAAAGACTGCAATCTCTAGAACAAACTATTACTAATCAAGAGACGCGAATTCAAAATCTTTCTAAACAACTGGAATCCGCTCTCAAACAAGTTCAGGATTTGGCAGTTAAAGCTATTGAAGGTACTTCAAATGTTAATTCATATCAGGCAATCAAAGAAATAGCTTTAGAACAGGCAAAGACTCAAGCGAAAAATAAATAAGCTGATTTCGGAAGAATTCAGAAGTCAGAATTCAGGAGTCAGAATAGTTAAAGAATCAGGAGAACATTTGATAAATCAATATATCAAGTGTGCTTCATTCCTTCTAAATTCTGAATTCTGATTCCTGGGTGCTGAATTCTTCCCTGATTTATTTTTAATGAAAATTGTAGAGACTTAATTTAATTTAAGCCCCTGCAAGTAACTCTAATGCTTTTTATTCAGTTTTCTTTGGCTTTTTGAGGTCTGGCGGAGGTTGTACTTTCTTCTTTGTTGTGCTTGCCTGCGTTTGCTTCAAGGCTTTGTTGGAATTTTGTTCTTGACTAGACATAATACTAACTTTTAATATTTACTACAATATTATTTAGATTATAAGTATTATTAATTACATCAATCCTACTCATATAAATTAGAAATTAATTTGTTGTTATTAACCCAAAACTTTTTTCGCTGTTGCTAACACACTGGGTATTTCACAAAATCATATATCGCTGTATTTTCAAATAGATTGATTGAACCATTGCCAGACACGCTTCAAAAACGATTGTTCTTGAGAGTATGAGAATTCTGCACGTAACCGATCGTTATAAACTTGCATATTCTCACCCGTTTCCGTCCAAACAAGTTCAAGGCACGGTACATGAGTTTTACAACCTGTACAAAAGCTCATATCTGCTGAATATAAATATGGGTTCTTTAAATAGCTGCGAATAATCTCTTCTGGCATTCCAGTGTAACTATCGCATTTAGCATGATAATAAATACATGGAATACCTTCTAGAGAAGCTTGTTCGCACTCGTCCGGGGGTAAGGTGACATACTCATTTTGTTGACCATCTGGACGTAACTTTAAATGTTCTTGGTGATGCCTTAGGTAATCTTCTTCATCCAACCATTCATGGCAAAACTCACATCGGTACTTTTTCATTGTCTACCCTAATCGATTTAAATATAATGCTTGATTATTCAAATCCAACATGACAAAAATTTTATTGAGAATACAATCTACAGACATAGTTAGGTTTGATTCTCTACATTTTCATTATTCCCAAAATAAATATAAAAATTAAAGCTTACATAAATAAAAAAGCTTCCTAAAAAAAAGGCGGGCCTTTCAGCCCACCCCACATAAATTTGAGAATATTCTGTTGCTATTAACCCAACAATTGTTTAGCCTTAGCTAACACATTATCAACGCTAAAACCAAACTTCTCTAAACAAACACTGCCTGGAGCCGAAGCACCAAAGCGATCGATACTAACAGTATCGCCTTCAGTACCTATGTACTTATGCCAACCGAAACTAGCGGCAGCTTCTACAGACAAACGCTTGGTGACAGCTTTCGGCAGAATGGACTCTTTATAAGCCGCATCCTGTGCTTCAAACAGTTCCCATGAAGGTAGCGAGACAACACGGACTTTCTTGCCTTCAGCCTTGAGTTTTTCGGCTGCGCCGACGGCGAGGCTCAGTTCTGAACCAGTTCCAATCAGGATGAGATCGGGTGTACCTTCGCTATCCACCACGGTGTATCCACCCTTTGCCACGCCCTCAACCGATGTACCAGCCAAGTTAGGAACGTTTTGACGGGTAAACGCCAAAAGAGACGGAGCGTTTTGCTTCGCTTTCTCGATCGCTATTTTATAAGCACCAGAGGTTTCGTTCCCGTCTGCGGGACGAAACACGGTTAAATTAGGAATAGCTCGCAAGGAAGCCAGAGTTTCAATGGGTTGGTGGGTGGGGCCATCTTCACCTTGCCCAATGGAATCGTGAGTCATCACCCAAATCACGCCAGCTTGAGAAAGTGCGGATAAGCGGATGGCAGCACGCATATAGTCTGTAAAGATTAAGAAGGTAGCACCGTAGGGAATTAATCCCGAACTGTGCAATGCTATACCATTACAGATTGCGCCCATACCATGTTCCCGTACCCCAAAGTGGATGTTGGGGTTTTCGTAGTGCCCTTTTTGAAAGTCGCCCTTGCCTTTGATTTCAGTCAAGTTGGAGTGGGTTAAGTCAGCCGAACCACCAATCAATTCAGGTAAAACCGCCGCCAGTTTGTTGAGGCAAGTTTCTGAGTGTTTGCGGGTGGGCAGTCCTTTGTCTTCGGGGGTGTAGGTGGGTAGTACTTTATCCCAGCCGTCGGGTAGTTTGCTGCTTAGGTAACGTTCAAATTCAGCTGCTTCTTCGGCATACTTAGCTTTGTAGTCGGCAAATATTTTGTTCCATTCGTCTTCGTAGCCTGCGCCGCGCTCAACTGCTTTGCGTGTGTGGTTGAGGGCTTCTTCGGGTATTACGAAAGGTTCGTATTCCCAACCCAAATTTTTCCGAGTCAAGGCAATTTCGTCTCCACCAAGGGCAGCGCCGTGAACGCCAGCAGTGTTTGCTTTATTGGGGGAACCGTAACCAATAATGGTTGTTACTTTTATGAAAGAAGGCTTATCGGTGACAGCTTTAGCTGCTTCAATTGCTTTAGCGATCGCTTCTAAATCGGTGTTGCCGTCCTCAACGTGTTGGACGTGCCAACCGTAAGCTTCAAAGCGCTTGGAAACATCTTCGGTGAATGCCACATCTGTGGAACCGTCGATGGAAATGTGGTTGTCGTCGTACAGAGCGATGAGTTTGCCTAATCCCAAGTGTCCTGCGTAAGAAGCAGCTTCACCCGAAATTCCTTCCATGTTACAACCGTCACCCACAATTACGTAGGTGTAATGGTCAACAATCTTGGTATCGGGTTTGTTAAATTTAGCGGCAAGGTGAGCTTCGGCGATCGCTAAACCAACTCCATTGGCAATTCCTTGACCTAAAGGGCCAGTGGTGACTTCTACGCCTGGGGTCATGAAGTTTTCGGGGTGTCCAGGGGTTTTGGATTCCCATTGACGGAATTGTTTGATATCTTCGATGGTGACGCTATCGTAGCCTGTCAGGTACAGTAGGGCGTACTGCAACATCGAGCCATGACCGGCAGATAAGACAAAGCGATCGCGGTTAAACCATTTGGGATTCTTGGGATTAAACTTCATAAAGCGATCCCAAAGGACAAAAGCCATTGGAGCCGCACCCATTGGTAGTCCTGGGTGTCCCGATTTTGCTTTTTCTACGGCATCAACAGCCAAGAAGCGGATCGAGTTAATAGCCAGTTCTTCGACGGACAATTCTTTGGCGGATTGGGTTGCAACAGTCATAATCTCTTGTTTTTAACGACGGGTTAGCACTCTTCGTAGCTTCTCTTGCTGGGGTTATTTTAGATTCCCCACAGTATCCTCATCATCCCACTCCCGCTTGTCGATGGACAAGCGGGATCTCCTGAGTTTCTGGTGATAAATCAAGCTGATAATTGGGTCATGCTGAACGCTTAAATTATATCGGAATGATATTTCTGATACTTTGGGCATTGGGCATTGGGCATGGGGCATTGGGCAAACGAGCAGAGCTGGATTAAACTATTGAATTCTGACTCCTGACTCCTGCCTTCTGCCTCCTGCCTCCTGCCTCCTGCCTCTTTTAAACGTATTTCTTAAAGGCCAGTGTGACATTATGACCGCCAAACCCAAAAGAATTGGATATTGCTATCTCGACTTTTTGAGCGCGGCTAGAGTGAGGCACGTAATCTAAGTCACACTCTGGATCGGGATTTTCCAGATTGATTGTCGGTGGAATTTGGTCATTAGCGGTCGCTAGTACTGTTGCAACTGCTTCAATACCTCCAGAACCGCCCAATAAATGACCTGTCATCGATTTGGTGGAGCTAATTGCCACCTTATAAGCATGTTCTCCCAAAGCTTTTTTGATTGCTGAGGTTTCAGTTGAATCATTAGCTGGGGTACTAGTGCCGTGGGCATTAATATAGCTAATTTGTTCGGGAGTTATGCCAGCATCTTTGAGCGCTAGTTCGATCGCTCTAGCGGCTCCAAGTCCACCAGGTACGGGGGAAGTGATATGGTAGGCATCACAGGTCATACCATAGCCGATCATTTCGGCATAAATGTGAGCGCCGCGACTTAGGGCGTGTTGCAGTTCTTCGAGAATTAAAATTCCCGCACCTTCACCCAAAACAAATCCGTTGCGATCGCGGTCAAAAGGACGGCTAGCATGAGTCGGGTCATCATTGTTAAAAGACAGTGCCTTGCAGGCGGCGAACCCAGCTATCGACAATGGTGTGACAGCTGACTCCGTTCCCCCACAAATCATCGCTTGGGCATATCCCCCTTGAATTAAGCGAAAAGCATCTCCAATGGCATTAGAACCAGCAGCACAGGCAGTTACAGGACAAGAGTTTGGCCCTTTAGCACCCGTGTGAATTGCCGTTAATCCTGCGGCCATATTGGCGATCATCATTGGGATCATGAATGGACTACAGCGATCGGGCCCACGGTTGAGGTAGATAGTTTGCTGGTCTTCTAATACCTTAATCCCACCAACGCCAGAACCGATCATCACACCTACCTGTTCTGCATTCAGGTCATTAATCGCTAACTCCGAGTTAGCTAGAGCCTGTTTTGCTGCCGCAACCCCAAATTGGGAAAACCGATCCATACGCTTGGCCTCTTTGCGTTCCAAGTAATCATGCGGATCGAAGTTTTTCACCTCACCAGCAATTCGGCAATCATGGCTAGACGCATCAAATAATGTGATGTAGTCAATGCCATTACGTCCACTCAATAATCCATCCCAATATTCTGTTGCTGTGTTACCTATAGGTGTAATCGCGCCAACACCAGTTACAACAACGCGTTTACGTGTATGATCTGTCATGATTCAGTTAAAAATGGCGAAAAAGCAGCAGGCAAAAAATTTGAGGTTAGCGACTAGGTACTGGTGAGCCAGCGCGGTCTTAAAGGTTTCCTTTACGAGCGACTGGCATCGGATTTGCTGACTTCAAGTGAGTGTCGTTAACGTCAGCATTAGTGACATTAGCAGCGTCACGCGAAGAGTGGCTAGATATTAGAGAAAAATCTCCCCAATCCCAATCCCCAATTCCAATCCCCAGTTAAGCTGAGGCGGTTACTTTGTTATTGATGTAATCTACTGCCTCTTGAACCGATGTAATCTGCTCGGCAGCTTCGTCGGGAATTTCGATATCAAATTCTTCTTCCAAAGCCATCACTAACTCAACGGTATCGAGGGAATCTGCTCCCAGGTCTTCCATGAACTTGGCTTGTGGTGTAACTTTGGCATCGTCGTCAACACTCAGTTGTTCGGTGACGATTTTCTTGACCTTTTCAAAAATTTCCGTTTGGCTCATAAATAAAAGTCCTTAACCACTTGCTACGATCTGCTCTTTAGAGGAGACATTGTTTTGAGCATATACATCTTATCGTCAAGCGCGATCGCCCGCATACTTCCAAGGGTTTTTCTGCTAGAAAACCTCTCCCATTCCTAAAATAAATCGGATAAGTTTTCTCTTAACACTTGAACTGTGGAGCGCGTTACGCCATCGCCGATTCCGTGTAAATGCTTTGCTTTTCCAATTATTGCTAAAATTTTTGACAATGTCTCATCGGTATTTACAGCCTTGCTAGCAATTAAGAATATGTAGATGCTGCGACCTTTTAACCTAGACGCTTAAAAGGTAGCTAAACGTCAAACATCAGAATGATGCTAACAAGGAATGATAAAACAGTTATTGTTTAGAGCGATCGCTCTAACCCAAACATACTTCTATGCTACCTCAGACACTGAAATACGCTTACTTCCCTGGTTGTGTTGCTCAAGGGGCCTGTCGGGAACTTTACCAATCAACTCAAGCGCTCACCCAAGCACTGGGCATTGAACTAGTTGAACTCAAAAAAGCTGCTTGCTGCGGTTCCGGCACATTTAAAGAAGATTCGCAACTGCTAGAAGATACAGTCAACGCCAGAAATATTGCTTTAGCAGAAGAATTAAATCTGCCCTTGCTTACCCATTGCAGTACTTGTCAAGGTGTTATCGGTCACGTCAATGAACACCTGAAAGAATGTCAGACTTCTAATCCTATTTACATTGAACAGGTTAATAGCTTGCTAAATAAAGAAGGTTGTTCGCCTTATCGCGGCAGTACTGACGTTAAACATCTTCTTTATGCCTTGGTGACAGATTACGGTTTAGAGGAAATTACCAAACGCGTCACCCGGAAGTTAACTGGATTAAAATGTGCGGCTTTTTATGGCTGTTATCTCCTACGCGCCCAAAAATCTATGCCTTATGACGACCCTTTCCAACCGGAAGGGATGGAAAATATGTTTCGGGCGGTGGGTGCAACACCAATTTATTACCGAGGGCGGACACAATGTTGTGGTTGGCCTCTTGCTAGTTATGCCACTACCCAATCTTTTAAGATGGCAGGGATGCATATTCAGGACGCTTTAGCGTCTGGTGCTGACTGTATGATTACACCTTGTCCTCTGTGCCACTTAAATTTAGATTCCCGTCAGCCAGAGGTAGAAAAAGTGATTGAACAAAAGCTAGGTTTACCAGTGTTGCATTTACCCCAATTGATTGCTTTAGCACTTGGCGTTAGTCCAAAAGAACTGGGTTTAGACCGTCACATTGTTTCCACAAAGCCAGTGTTGGAAAAATTAGGATTTTAGTTTTAGGACTAGCCTTTTTAATCTGACTGGTAAAATCTCTTTTTTTCTCTCTGTGTCCTTTGCGTCTGTGCGGTTCAAAAGTCTTTTATTTAACGTGAGTTCGATGAACCTCTCCCGGACAACCTCCCTCTCCCACAGGGAAAGGGAGGAGCAACGAGAAATTAGGGTTTTGGCTCCCCTCTCCGTGTCGGAGAGGGGTTGGGGGAGAGGTCAAAAAAGGGCTTGTCGAACTCACGTTTATTTAACCACAGAGGCGCAGAGAACTTGATGTTTACCGCAAGCAAAAGGTCATTTGACTTACTCATTAAAGTTGAGCTAAGGCTTTTAATAAAGACTTTCAAAAATTGCCGAAGAATTCAGGAGCAAAGCAAGAACAACTGCGCCAAGGCGTTAGTCGTATAGAATACAACAAGGTTATTCTATACAACTAACGCCAATATTGCTGTTTTGATAAAAAAATTTCCAAAATTAACCAACTTACAATATATAAGACTGGTAATTTTGGATAACTTTAATTAAACTTTAATTTTGAGAATCGCTTTGGTATTAGCTTCGTAAAGTCAACGCTTCTTTTTCGATGTTTTCATCCATCCAAGAAAACATATCGCCAATTGATTTAACCATATCTTCAACTCCTTCACGGAAGAGTTCTACATCTTTTTCAGACTTGGTATAAATTTGAGCCACTTGAATCAATTCGTCTGTATGTTCTGGATCTAAGTGGCAGTGGAGATGAAAATATTCGATGGTATGGTCATCAATACCTTTAAATATCTTACGAAGTCCTTCGATGTATTTGATGAAAATTCCAGGTAAGACTTGCTCAATTGCTGCAAATCTTCCTAAAGAACGTACTATAGGTTCATCATCACAAAATTCAAATTTCTTAAAGCGTAATGCTGGAATGAGAAACGCTCCATCCTCGGCATTGATATCAATTTGAGGACAATCAATACCTTTCATAAAACGCATAAATAATGCTACATGAGCAAGGTCTGAGTTGAGTTCTCCATGCTCAGTAAATGCATTTTCTAGCATAATCGTTCTAGCATGGTAACTATCCATTTTAGACGCGACTTTCAGAAAAGCCATATTGAATCTGTTTGAGCCAGGTAGCATTTTCATTGCAAACTGGCGGATTGCATCTTGTGAAAATTCTCCTTTGGCAAAGCGTTGAACAAAGGGATGTAGAGACAAATCTTGCGCAGTTGTGATTTCTAATAAAACTTGCTGTAATTGGTTGGATATCTTAGCATCCAAAGAAAGAGTTGCAGTCATTATTTTAGCAGATAAGTGGGTTGTTGTTGATGCTTGATTGTCTAATTGGGCGTGAATATCTAGACAATTATTCACGCAGCTTGCATAGCAAAAAATGCATACTCTTTGCAACTATGTTTTAGAGTATGTTTGCAAATGCTGATTAACAAATACTTGATTGACTGATTTGATGTGAATAATGAACAATTACTCAAGCAGTTCACATAGTAAAATGTGCAAACCTTTTGTAACCATATTTCACAAGTTTGCAAATCCTTATTTAGGTTAGGATAAGCTGGAAAATTGAGATTATCTTCAATAATTAAGGCCAAATTTTAACTATAATGCGTTCCAAAAATTTTTGTTTTTGGTTAGCTGAAATGTACGTACAGTCATTATGAATAATTTATTACCTCTTTTGCAAATATTCCGTACAAGTTCGTACTTTGTCTTAATAAAAATTCTAGTGTCTTATTTTTTTGTAAGCAAATAAAAAAACATCATTAACTAAATCTTTATTTTTTTCGACAAATTTCTAAAGTTGGTATAAAATTATGACCAACTTTTTCTGTCATCTGTCAATAGGAATAAAAATAAAATCCTCTTGAAGAAGAATACAGAATGGGACGTGCAAGATTCACGCCCCACAAGAATTAATTTGAATTTGGTTATGTAATTTAGATAACTTTCAGCTTATTCATTGCTATTTTGGAATTTACGTTGCAATTGTTTTAGCGATTGATACATATCTGGCAGGCGACCATAGACAGCACATACCTTGAGATACAGTTTGTAAGGAAGGGCTGGAGTTCCACAGACAACTTCTCCTGGTGCAACATCGCTGTGAATTCCAGTTTGAGCAGATGTCATCGATCCATCTCCCATCTTCACTTGATTGACTATTCCTGTTTGTCCAGCTAAAATAACGCGATTTCCCAGTTGAACCCCTCCTGCCATGCCAACCTGACCTGCGATCGCACAGCCAGAACCGATTTTGCAACCGTGACCTATTTGCACTAAGCTATCAATTACTGTATTGCGACCTACCCGTGTTTCTCCGACTGCTGGGCGGTCAATACCAGTGTTGCAACCAACTTCCACGCCATCTTCTAAGACTGTATAGCCTGATTGTTCCATTTTGAACCAACCAGTCCGGGTAGGAACAAAACCAAAGCCTTCTGCACCAATGACAGCACCACTGTGAATGACGCAATCTGCACCGATGTGGGTGCGTTCGTGGATGGTGCAATTGGCGTGTAAAGTGGTGCGATCGCCTATTTTGGCATCTGGATAAATCACTACATTGGGATGAATAATTGCGCCATCACCAATTTCTACCCCTTGTTGAATCACAGCATGGGGGCCAATATAAACATCACTACCAACTTTTGCGGTGGAGTGAATCACAGCGGTGGGATGAATTTCTGGGGTAGGGCGATATGGTTGATAAAAAAGTGCGATCGCTTTGGCAAACAATAATCGTGGGTCTGAGGTTGCTAGCCAGACAATACCCCTTTCTTGTGCAAGCGCTTGTAATTTTTCGTCCTGGGGCAAAATTAAAGCACTAGCATTGGTATTGCCAACAAAAGACCCAAATTTTGCACCTTCTACGTAACTGAGAGTACCGTTGGTAGCTTCATCAATGGCTGCTACCCCTGTAATTTCTGGGTCTTGGTCTGGGTTGCTAGTCAGGCTATGATTGGTAGCCGCGTCACCAAATTGACGGAGGATTTCGCTGAATTTCATTGTTGGGTGTGTTCAAAATTGATCTACAATCGCAAGATAATTTTCCCTCTTTATGCTCCAATACAATAATTTTGTAGACGCGTAGTGGTGAAGCAATCAGACTGTTCCTAGTTTCGCTTCAAGTTGGATAACTTTAGTGACATTCTTCTGTTGATGGCTCTCGTGAGCTTACTTTCACTGCATCTTGTCTCAATAGCGTCTTGAGGCGTTGATTATCTTCGGTAGCGATCGTTTCACCATAGTGATGAAGTTGAAAAAGCTGGCAATACCGATTTTGTTTAGCGCAAATCAAGCAGCCATAAGCATGATTGCCGTTACTACCGCATAACCGATGTCCCATCACCGGGCCGAGAGAAATATTTTGCTCGCTAGCTACAGTACTGAGAATTGAGCGCAGTTTGGACTCGAACTCTAATGATAAGTATTGCTTACGTCCTGGTTGTGTGCGATCCCATTCTGGAACGATTAATTCCTGTTTTAACAGACTCGTTTCAATCTCTTCAGACATCACAAGCCCAGATAGAATAACGTGACGGGAAACATGAGGTAATAATGTACGTGCTAATTGCCACATTAAGGCTTCATCAAACCACTCTTCAACTAGTGGACGCAGATACCAACAACAGGGAATGCCAAGGTTTACTAAATCTTGCAGCAACTGTACCCGACTCTGAATTGAGGCTTGCTCATAGCCTGGTTTCAAGGGTGGTAGACTAACAAAGACAGTGACTCGAAGTGAATGAGGTCGCTCTAGAGTTTTTTTGAGGCGTTCTAGAAAAGATTGACCAGGATGGACTTTGGTAGTTATGTAGACTATATTGGCGGCTTTGCGGTCAATCAGTGCATCCAGAATTGATAGTACGCGTTCTCGATGGGCTGGAATAAAAGGATCAGAGTAATCGCACAGTGAAATCGGAAAGCCCTTTTGTCCCTCTGGGGTAGCAAAAATGTAGTCTAGCAAAAGATCGAGCAGGTCAACCGGAGCTGAGACATCCTGAAAGTTTTGTGGATAATGATGCCAATCACGGTCTTGATGACAGACACAATAGGCACATTCAACCGGACAACGATTCTGAACATTTGGTAGAAATGGATTGAGGCTGAAGTATTTAACAGCACGCTCCTCATCAGGAATACCAAGCACTGGAAAGCCATGCAGCATATACTGGCTTTCTTGCAACGTAATTTCAGACGTAGGATTTTTATCAGTATCCATATATCTTTTATGAAAAAAGTAATACACCCAGAAAAATTTGTCTTCTCTAGAGTGGCTGGTGTGAATATAGAGTGGCAAGGTGGGAAATGCTGGAGGATTAATAAGAATTTTGATAAGTAAATATAATTAAGTAGCGATCGCTGTTCCTAAAGAACTGGTAAATGGGTTGAGGTTAACACGGAGAAGCTCTTGGTAACAAGTTTTAAGAGTAGACTTTTGCCATTTTGTACTAGTCAGATAATTAATAATTAAGATAGAGATTATTTATCCTCTAAACAATTCAAATTTTAAAATGATTAATAATATACAAGAATTAAGAGAGCGCTTGTTTGCTAGTGAAATAGTAAAAAATGAGCAAGACCTACAAGGATGTACCTCAGAGGGAATTGCATACATTGAAAGTAAATATGGAGTTTTACCAAGGACTTACAGGGAAATCTTAGGCTTACTTGGGCATAGTGGCGGAAAGCTTGTTAGCAGATCGGAATTTGAGTTTTACTTCGACCAAATTATCAAAATGAATGAGTGGCGGCGAGAGAGTCTCCTTGAGTCAATTGCTGAAGGAGACGAATGTACAACCTTGCCTGATAATGCTTTTTGTATCTGTGCTAGAAATGGAGATCCGTGGTTTATTATTGCCGATGGACAAGATGACTGTTCTGTTTATTTTCTGCATGACGATTGCATAACAATTAAAGAGGCCAGTAAATCTGTGATGGATTGGATAAAGGGATTTGTAGAAGACGCTGAATATTGGATAAGGAAAGGACTGAGATAATCAACCTGGTAAAAAGGGTCAATATTAAGCGCTCATCTAAGCACTAAAGTACTTACTACAAACTCTCTTCATCTGTCATAATCCCTATGGTGGTACTAGTCGCTATTCGCCATTGCTACCCCTGCTAAATACCCTGTTGTCCAAGCACTTTGGAAGTTAAACCCACCGGTAACGCCATCAATATCTAAGATTTCTCCGGCAAAATAAAGACCAGGAACTAACCTACTTTCCATCGTCTTGAAGTTGACTTCTTTAAGCTTGACGCCGCCACAGGTAACAAATTCTTCTTTAAAGGCTCCTTTGCCGTTGATTAAGTATTGTCCCTGAGTCAATTCTTGCAGCAGCCGATTTAAGGTTTTACTAGATATTTCTGCCCAACGGTCTTCTGTAGTAATGCCTACACGAGCAATAATATATTGCCAGAGACGATGGGGAAGGTCAACGCCACGATGCAATGCGATCGCTTTTTTTCCCCATTCATCCTTAACGGCTAAAACTTTTTCTCGCACTTGTTCATGGTGCAAATTAGGCAACCAATTAATCAATAATGTGGCTTCATAGCGGCTTTCGTGCAGAACTCTCGCACCCCAAGCAGAAAGCTTCAAAACAGCCGGGCCACTCAAACCCCAGTGGGTAATTAGTAATGGCCCAGTTTGTTGTAATTGGGATTTTCCGCCCGCAGATAAACGCAATTGAGCGGGGTTAACGCTAACTCCAGCCAATTCCCGCAACTTTTGATCGACAATGTTGAAGGTAAATAACGAGGGTACTGGCGGTTCAATTTGATGACCTAACTCTCGGACAATTTTATAACCCGCAAGGCTGCTACCGGTTGCCAAAAGTAAGCGATCGCATTTAATTGTCTCTCCCGATTTGAGAAGGATATCAAAACCCCCATCTGCTGCGGTTCTCACGGAAGTTACATGCGTACCGATGCGGAGTTTTACCCCAGATTTCGCCACCGATTTAATTAGACATTCCACAATGGTTTCTGAAGTATTGGTGACAGGAAACATCCGGCCATCAGCTTCCGTTTTCAGATAGACTCCACCAGCAGCAAACCAAGCTACTGTATCTTGAGGCCCAAACCGAGTCAAAGCACCCCGCAAAGCTTTTGCACCTCTGGGGTAATTTTGCACTAACTCCTCCGGTTCAAAGCACGCGTGAGTAACGTTGCAGCGTCCGCCACCAGAAATTAGCACTTTCGCTAGGGGTTGGCGACTGGCTTCGAGTAAAGTAACTTGGGCATCAGGATTGGCTTTAGCACAAGCGATCGCGCCAAAAAATCCTGCTGCCCCACCCCCAATAACTACAATTTGTAACGGTAACAATTTCAAAAATGTCTCTTTTACAGCACCTACTTTCTAGGCTAGCTGTTATTTTCACTCTTCATCAGGTTCAAAGTCGGCTTTTGTCGCACCACAAGTTGGACATGACCAATCTTCTGGGATATCTTCAAAGGCTGTTCCCGGCGCTATGTCGCTATCTGGATCGCCTTCTGCTGGGTCATATATATAGCTACAAACAGTACATTTATACTTTGCCATGTTCGTCGTTCACCCTCGGAAATTATTGGCATTGCTTCAGTATTAAATACTTTTGGCAGTTAGTCAAAAAGGCTTAGTCATTTAATGACAAATGACTAAAAACGCCACCATGTCCTTTGGGCATAACTGATAATCCCGATCGCGATCGCCCCAAGTAGCAGTAGCCAAATAATTCCACCTGGGATAAAAGTGAGAATACCAATACCTCTCAGTACCCAGACGGCAACGCTAATGCCGAGAAGTATACCAAAAATCTGGATTAATCTACGATTTAAAGAAGATTGATTCACCTAATTTTCCTCTCAATTCAACAGAAATTACACTTGATATTGATAATTAAAATATGAAGTTACGATGAAGTTATAGTTTCATCAGAAATAACACGTAAAACCGAGAGATACTGTCTAAATGTTAGGGTAAGGGACTTGATGTTAAATCGTGTTTGTGCCATTCTAGCTGTTAACAACGCAGTTTTTCATCTACAAGTATTACTTTGACAAAACTCACTGGAGTATTAATTATGTTAATTGTGATAAGAAACACAGTTTTTTCAGTAAAGTAACTGAAATGATGGGCAAAAAATTATCCTTTCCGGAAAAGATAAGTATTAAACTGGAACTAATTTAATAATGGGTTGGATCTAAATCAAGTTTTATGGCTTGTAATTTCAACTCTATTTAGGTGGATGAGTTGAGGAGTAACTTAATCATTATGTCTGCGTCTTATATATCAGATTCAATTATTGCAGGTTCAGATATGGCTTGGAGTCAAGACAAGCAAAAGTTGCTGGTACAGGGTGAAATTTTGGTAGAAACGCGATCGCACAAGATGTCGGGTGGCGCGGTGACAGCCTGGATGTATTTGCCGATGGTGCGATCGCACGTTTGGCAGCAATTAACTGATTATCCCCGCTGGGTGCAATATTTTCCCGATATCACCAAGAGTGAGGTAGTACATAAAGGTGAAGTCAAACGTCTGTATCAAGCAGCACAAAAAGCCTTCTTCTTTTTCACGGCTCAAGTGGAAATTTACCTCAATGTTGTAGAAGTGCTGGGGCAGCAAATCCAATTTCGCATGGTAAATGGGACTTTTGAGGACTTTAACGCCAATTTAGAACTACAAGATTGTGGTAATGGCACAATACTTGCTTATACTGTGCAAGCGACACCTCTAATTCCGATTCCATCTATTTTTATTCAACAAGCGATGAATTTAGAGTTGCCTGCAAATATGCGTAAAATGCGACAAGTTATGTGTAAGAGTCATTAACAATTCAAAAATCACGCATTCAAAATTCAAACATTTTAGACATTTTCAGATAGGGATTTAAACCCCGACTGTAGCAAGATCCCGCAGGGTAACTAACCATTCATCCAGTCCCCAGTCCCCAGTCCCCAGTCCCTTGCTATACCTCTCGATAATTCAAAAACCCGCTTTCTGTGAGAAAACGGGTTTTTGTGTGTGATTTATCAGGTGTAATTATCCGGTAAAGACTTCAACTGGTAAACGGCTAAAAGACAACCTTTCATTTTGCACATCTACAAAGATAGTGTTGCCGTCGTTGAATTCGCCGCGCAAGATGGATTTAGCAATTTGAGTTTCTAACTCTCGCTGAATCGCCCGCTTCAATGGACGCGCCCCATACACTGGGTCATACCCTACTTCTGCTAAAAAGTCAAGCGCAGCATCCGATAGTTTGAGAGATATTTTGCGATCGCTCAATCTTTGCCGCAATCTTTCCACTTGCAACAGCACAATTTGCCGCAATTCCTTCTTATCTAAACCGTGGAAGATGATGATTTCATCAATCCGGTTCAGGAACTCTGGACGGAAGCTATTTCGCATTGCTTCCATGACTCGACGGCGCATTTCATCGTAGTGGGTGTTATCCCCAGCGATATCAAGAATGTACTGCGAACCGATGTTGCTAGTCATGATGATAATAGCGTTCTTGAAGTCCACCTTATGACCTTGGGCATCAGTGACGCGACCATCATCGAGAATTTGCAAGAAGATATTAAAGACATCGGGGTGTGCTTTCTCGATTTCGTCGAAGAGAATCACTGAGTAAGGACGGCGACGAATCGCTTCTGTAAGTTGTCCGCCTTCTTCATAACCCACGTATCCCGGAGGCGCACCGATTAAACGAGAGACGGCGTGTTTCTCCATGTACTCTGACATATCGATTCGCACCAGCGCATCTTCGCTATCGAACATATACGCCGCCAGCGCTTTGGCCAATTCGGTTTTACCTACACCCGTAGGCCCAAGGAAAATAAAGCTAGCGATGGGACGATTGGGATCGGCCAATCCAGCGCGCGATCGCTGAATTGAATCCGCTACAGCTGTGACTGCTTCTTCTTGTCCAACCACGCGGCGGTGGAGTTCATCTTCTAAATGCAGCAGTTTTTCTTTCTCAGATTCCACTAACTTGCTGATCGGAATTCCTGTCCATTTAGAAATAATTTCAGCAATATCACCTTCTGTGACTTCTTCTCTTAATAGTGATTTACCACTTCTTTGAGTGTTTGCCAATTCAGCTTCTATTGCTTCCAATTGACGATGCAAACTGGTTAAAGTGCCGTATTTCAACTCCGCAGCGCGGTTAAGGTCGTAGTCGCGTTCTGCTTGCTGAATCTCTAAATTGACCTGTTCAATCTCTTTTTTAACAGACTGAATTTTGTCAATGATATCTTTTTCAGACTGCCATTGAGTATTCAGAGTTTTTTGTTCTTCTTTGAGATCGGCAATTTCTTTTTCCAATCTTCCTAAACGTTCGCGAGAAGCGGCATCGCTTTCTTTTTGCAGCGATAGCTTCTCCATTTCCAATTGCAGAATTTTACGATCGATTTCGTCGAGTTCTTCTGGTTTGGAGGTAATCTCCATTTTCAGTCTAGCGGCGGCTTCGTCTACCAAGTCAATTGCCTTATCTGGTAGGAAGCGATCGCTAATATATCGACTCGATAATACGGCGGCGGCAACTAAAGCACTATCAGAAATCTTCACCCCGTGGTGGTTTTCATAACGTTCTCTCAACCCGCGCAAAATCGAAATACTATCTTCTACACTAGGCTGATCGACATAAACCTGCTGGAAACGTCTTTCGAGTGCAGCATCTTTTTCGATGTATTTGCGGTATTCATCCAACGTTGTTGCCCCAATACAACGCAATTCGCCCCGCGCCAACATTGGTTTCAATAAATTACCCGCATCCATCGCGCCTTGGGTTGCACCAGCGCCGACAACGGTGTGAATTTCATCAATAAATAAAACAATATTGCCGCCAGATTCGGTAACTTCCTTTAATACTGCTTTCAGGCGTTCTTCAAATTCACCCCGGAATTTTGCCCCTGCAATCAAAGCACCCATATCTAAAGCGATTAGCTTGCGGTCTTTGAGGGATTGAGGTACATCACCTGCGATAATACGTTGTGCTAATCCTTCAGCGATCGCAGTTTTACCAACACCTGGTTCGCCAATTAGCACAGGATTATTTTTGGTGCGGCGAGAAAGAATTTGCACAGTGCGACGAATCTCATCATCTCGTCCAATTACTGGATCGAGTTGACCTTTACGCGCGGCTTCTGTAAGGTCACGCCCGTATTTTTCCAGTGCTTCGTATTTGCCTTCTGGATTTTGATCGGTCACTTTTTGACTCCCACGAACTTGTTTAATAATATTTTTGAGTTTGCCTTCGTCTAAACCAAACTCTTGGAATAAAGCTTTGCCAAAGCGGTCATCTTTAGCGTAAGCCAACAATAAGTGTTCAATTGAAATATATTCGTCTTGAAACTCTTTGCGATATCCGTCTGCTCGATCTAGAAGTGTATCTAAGCTGCGTCCTAAGTATACTGAAGTACTATTACCAGATACTTTCGGCTGACGTTGAAAAAATTGTTCAGTGCGATCGCGCAGTTTTTGCAGGTCAACACCCGCTTTTGTGAGAATCCCTATTGCTAGACCATCTTGTTCTAGCAGCGCTTTCATTAGGTGTTCGCTTTCAATTTGTTGTTGTTGATATTGTTTAACAATATCTGGGGTATGGGCGATCGCTTCCCAGGCTTTTTCTGTAAATTGGTTAGGATTAGTAGGTTGCATAGGCTTTTTCAGGAACGTAAAGGTGCAGTAGCTTGTCAGAGGCTACCACCAGAACACCAAGTAAAGATAATTTCTGCTCTCAATAGATATTGTATGAAGAGGGGAGCGATCGCCTAGATCGGTGTTCACGTCTTGTAAAAGTGGTATTTTCCCCTAGTTCCGATTTTCCTATGTGGGTTTCAATTACCTGTCTGCGGAATGTCAGCAGATGCGTTCTTGTATGCAATGGCGCAAGGGCCCACGTAGGCGATCGCATTAGGTGGGTTTATTCCAGTGAGCGCTTAGGAGTCGGTACAGAGGTTTTTGGAGTCGCCCTAGAAGCCGAATAGTGCTTACTTGACAGCGCTGGAGGAGAAAGTGTTGCGTGTGCTGAGTTGGAGACTAGCAGTTAATGTAACAATGCTGGAAATCAGTGTTCGTGCCAGTCATCCGAAAACTTTTGCGGTGCTTTGGCGATGTCTACACCCGTAGAAAAATCTAATTTTGAAAATCAAATTGCATATTTGCATATTTAATCAAAAAATTACTGAATATTCCTTTAGCTAGAGGTTTTTTCAACATCTACTTACTTAAGGAGGAAAAATAATGAATCGATTCAAATATTCCAAAAAGATTTTTGGAGTTCTTGCTGTTTTACTCGTAATTTGTGCAACTTTCTTTCCTAGAATGGCAATTGCAGATTCACAGACTGCGCCTTTCAAGTCAGATTGTACCGTCGTAGGTGATGTAAGAATAATACCAGATCCAAATGACCCCAATGAAATCGATGTTATACCACCAACTGTGATAGTTAACAATGCCGATGGATGTAGCTTCAGTGCTAACGCGATGAAGTTATCACAAGCTCTGAGGGTTGAAAGAGCTATTATAGAGTTGCCTGAGGGTGTAACTGGGGTTGTTAAAAGCCTTCAGATCAGCAAAGTCGATAATGAAGGCAATAAAGCAGTCATTTATGGCTGTTCTAATTTAAAAGTTCAAGATGGTACGGATTTAAATGTATCTTGCGGGGGGCCATCTTACTTACCAGCGAACCAGTCCTTGGAATATAATGCAACTATTGCAGACTTTGAGCCAGGGACTAAGTTTGCCATTACGCTGGTAGCATCACAGTCTAAACAACTAGGTTTGCAGTAAGTATACGCCTGTTATACTAAAAAACCTATTTGGTGTAACAGGTAAAACTGCTTAGTACAAAAAGCTTAGTACAAAAATGTTTGCTCCTTCCTAGCTGTAACTAAAAAAGACGGGCGTACCCCCTTAATTTTAAGCAAAGCCAATTGTATGGCATACACTGCCCGTAATTAGCTCTAATATCCCTTGGTTGAACAACTGAAGCATTCCAGTCGTGGGTAGAAAACAATTTAGTTCTATGTTTTATCAAGAATCGTATACTTAATTTGGTATACGATTCTTTATTAAGTCAATACGATGAAATGACTAGCTCGCTTACTTAATTTTGATATAACTTTTATTTATTTCTGGCTAAGATTGTGGTTTTACCCGGAACTCAGTTCTAATAAATTTGGTGTAGCAATAAAGCCAAAGTAAATGGCGATCGCAGCAGTAATACCATGAAGCCAAATCTCATTGAATTCAGCAGCCATCAAAGAAACGCTCAAAGCTTTTTCGATTAATATTGATAACATTCTATAGGACTCATATTTGATTGCGTGAAAAAAACTCAGTACACCTTTATTCCTTCTTCCCAGTCCCCAGTCCCTAGTCCCTACGATTAATTCAGAAATCAAATCGGATTGCTATAGAGATGCTTATTTATTAAATCTACCTTGCCCCCATACAGAGTTACCACGATCCCAGGTCGCCTAGTGGATGCTAAAAATGATTGACCCCTACGACTTTGAAGATAATGACTTTGACTTAGAGGATGAGGATTTGTTGAAAATAAAACCCATCAGCCAAATGACTGAAGGGGAAAAGCTACAGCGATTTAAGCGGTTCTTCGACAGTAGCAGCCGTGCGATGTTGCAAGACTGTCTATTTCGCATCGTCAATGACGAAGATGGTACGGGTACGTTAGAAATTCTTTGTCCTAATGAAGTCGTAAGACAACGCCTTTCTAAGAAAAAGCGCAAAATTACCAACAACATCAACACCTGTTGGAGCCATATCAGATGGTTTTCGCTATGCGTTCAGCAAGATAATGAGTTGGATTGCCAGAAGTTTACCCGTAACGGTGATTTGGTGACATCTTAATTTGGGAATGGGGAATAAAGAAAGTGTTTTCCCAATGACGAATGACGAATGACAAATGACAAATGACTAAAAAACAAAAATTTCCTTACCTAGTTGGTTCTAAGTGGACAGCACAGCAAAAAGTTGATGGCTGGCGGCATTTCCAAGTTGTCAATCGGAAAAATCAGGGGAAGTGGGTTTACGCCGAAATGGTTGCTGCTTGCGATCCTAAAGTCCGTTTTTGGATAAATGCCAAATTATTACAAGATAACTCCCAGTGGCAAGCTGGTTGGCAAACATTACAAGAAATCCAGGAAATTAAAACTGAGGTGTCCTAATTGCCTTAAGCCGCACAGCCAAAAGATTTTAACCTCACTTCCATTGCTCTCTCTTTTAGGAAGGAGGCTTTGAATCTTACTCCCCAACGCTAGTAGGGAAGGGGGGTTAAGTCGGTTAAGTCTGTCATAGGACTCAACCCAGAAACGCTATATCTTGCAAATTAATAATATTTTACAAAATCACACTAACTCACTCTCAAGCAGCAATTAAATGGTTTGCTCTACCGATTGAAAACTGCCAGATTATCTGCGATACCTTTGGTGAGCTACGCTAACGCAAATTGCAGTAGTATTTCCAGCATCAGGCTGTATATACCTCTGTTTCCCCTTAACCCTGCACCCCAATGCCTTGAAAACAGGTTCTAAAAACATTAGCTAATTCTATGAAAAGCATTCAAAAAAAACGATTTCAGCTTTTGCTTTTTGTAACTCTTTTTATAAAAATAGGTAATAAAAACTTTTTATTACCTATTTTTAAATCTTTTAAGGTCTTTAAAATTCATAAAAACCTAAATAAATTTAATTAAGCTTGAATTCATCGTCTAAGACTGTTTTACAGATTAGGAGCCACTTTCTTTTCTAGGTAATTTGCCCAATAATGACATCAACAGACCTCACGCATCGCCATCTCAGGAAAGGTGAAGGCAAATGTTTGAGCCACAAGTTTGACAAGAAGCTATAAGAGGGAAACAACAGTGAAACTAGCAGTCTACGGAAAAGGTGGTATCGGTAAATCCACAACTAGCTGTAATATATCCGTCGCCCTAGCTAAACGTGGCAAGAAAGTGCTGCAAATTGGCTGCGACCCCAAACATGACAGCACCTTCACCCTGACTGGGTTTTTGATTCCGACAATTATCGACACCCTCCAAGAAAAGGACTATCACTACGAAGATGTCTGGCCGGAAGATGTAATTTATAAAGGCTACGGCGGTGTTGATTGCGTAGAAGCTGGTGGCCCACCTGCGGGTGCTGGATGTGGCGGGTACGTAGTCGGTGAAACCGTAAAATTACTTAAAGAACTCAACGCCTTTGATGAGTACGATGTAATTCTTTTTGACGTTCTGGGTGACGTTGTTTGCGGTGGTTTTGCAGCACCACTCAACTATGCAGATTACTGCCTGATCGTTACAGACAACGGCTTTGATGCGTTGTTTGCGGCTAATCGGATTGCTGCTTCAGTCCGCGAAAAAGCAAGAACTCACCCACTGCGTTTAGCTGGGTTAATTGGCAATCGCACATCCAAGCGCGACTTGATTGAAAAATATATAGAAGCAGTGCCCATGCCAGTTTTAGAAGTTCTACCTTTAATTGAAGATATCCGCGTTTCCCGTGTGAAAGGTAAGACATTGTTTGAGATGGCAGAGCAAGATCCTTCCCTAGACTACGTTTGCGACTACTATCTCAACATCGCCGACCAAATTCTAGCGCGTCCCGAAGGTGTTGTACCTAATGATTCACCAGATCGGGAGTTGTTCTCTTTGTTGTCCGATTTTTATCTAAATCCGGGTAAACCCCAGGTTCCTAATTCAGAAGAGGAACTAGACTTGATGATTGTATAAATCACCAAGTTCTCAGGATGGGGGACAATAACATGGCATTCTTTCACAGCTTTACAGATTCAATAAAGCAAAAGTGGTTGCAATTTTTCCAGAATAATCGAGACTGGATTACCCTTCACATGGAAGTGGAATCGGTGTACACCCCTGATGGCGGGAAGCGACCACCTTCCTACCTCATCCTGGGAGTTCTTAACGCCCTAGAGCCAAAACTAGCGCAGTTAATGCTGCCATTTGCCAAACTCAATCCTGACGCCGATACCCTGATTGAAGTCCTGGATTTGCATTTTGACCCAGATTTAGCTCTCGGTAATCGCTTCGTCGTCAACCAAGATGTAGAAAAATACGTAGAAGAAGCAGCATCTGTCATTGATGAAAAGCCTGAAGATGAAACATTGACACACGCTCATACAAATGGCTTTGCGGCGGTGGCGGTAGTTGAAGAGTTCGCAATCGTGGATTCTGAGGATGAAAGCCTGGGAATCAGCGAGTTGGAAGAAACGGAAAATGGCTTTGGCGATATTTCCTTAACCAACGGACACAACTCAAAAGATGAATCTCTCCAAAGCTCTAGTTTAGAAGCAGATGAGTTTGGGGAAATTGCCTTCGATACAACAGCTGCAACGGAAGTAAAGCTGGATGAAGAAGAAGCACTTGGAGATAGTCCACTAGATGAGAATGCGTTTAAAGACGTGTTATCAGATGTCTGGGGTGATGAAACAGCTTTACAAAAGCCTGAAGAAAATAACGATTTTTTAGGGGAAGAACTGCCAGCAGGCGTTTTTGATGAATCAGAAATTGCCCGCCTCTTCCCCAATGCTTAATTATTGCCGTTCTTCGCAATTTTAAATTTTAGATTTGGGGTTTTGGATGAGGAATTAGGGAAATTGTCGTTAGACAGAGGATACTTTTGTTGTCCCAGCCTTCAATCCAAAATTATCAATCTAAAATCTGAAATTGGTTGAACTGCCATTAAATATCAAGGGGAGAAAAAACCAAAATGACTGTCGCTCAACAACCAGAAGCTTTAAACTTTGAATGTGAAACCGGGAATTACCATACTTTTTGCCCAATTAGCTGCGTGGCGTGGTTATACCAAAAAATTGAAGATAGCTTCTTTTTGGTGATTGGGACAAAAACTTGTGGCTACTTCCTGCAAAATGCGATGGGGGTAATGATTTTTGCTGAACCCCGCTATGCAATGGCAGAGTTGGAAGAGGGCGATATTTCGGCACAGCTGAATGATTATGAAGAGTTAAAGCGGTTGTGCTTGCAAATTAAACGCGATCGCAATCCTAGTGTAATTGTCTGGATTGGCACTTGCACTACCGAAATTATCAAAACCGATTTGGAAGGCTTGGCACCGAAGCTAGAATCTGAAATCGGGATTCCCATCGTTGTAGCGCGGGCAAATGGTCTAGATTACGCCTTTACCCAAGGGGAAGATACGGTATTAGCCGCAATGGCTAACCGTTGCCCTGATAAGGCTCCTGTGGCGGAAACAGAGAAAAGTGAACGGAATGCGATCGCTAAATTGCTCAACTTCGGTAAAAAGAAAGAAGATGTCGCCCAAGATGAATCTGAGTACGTAGATCATCCACCCTTAGTTCTTTTTGGCTCCCTGCCCGACCCCGTAGTGACTCAGTTAACCTTGGAACTGAAGAAACAAGGCATCAAAGTTTCCGGCTGGCTACCCGCAAAGCGCTTCACAGAATTGCCAGTACTAGAAGAAGGGTATTATGTCGCTGGTGTCAACCCCTTCCTTAGCCGCACAGCTACTACGTTGATGCGCCGCCGCAAGTGTAAACTCATTGGCGCACCCTTCCCCATTGGCCCCGATGGAACCCGTGCTTGGATTGAGAAAATTTGCTCGGTGTTCGGTATTACTCCCAAGGGTTTGGATGAACGGGAAGCCCAAATTTGGGCAGGCTTGGAAGATTACGTGAAACTGATTCGTGGTAAGTCTGTATTCTTCATGGGTGATAACTTGCTGGAGATTTCCCAAGCAAGATTCTTAATCCGTTGTGGGATGACTGTTCACGAAATCGGTATTCCTTACATGGATAAGCGCTATCAAGCTGCTGAGTTGGCATTGTTGGAGAAAACTTGCCAGGAAATGAATTCACCTCTGCCAAGGATTGTAGAGAAGCCGGATAATTACAATCAACTTCAACGGATTTATGAGTTGAAACCAGATTTGGTAATTACTGGTATGGCTCACGCTAACCCATTGGAAGCACGGGGTATTAATACTAAGTGGTCTGTAGAGTTCACTTTTGCTCAAATTCACGGCTTTACGAATGCGCGTGACATATTAGAGTTGGTGACTCGTCCGCTACGTCGGAATAATAATTTGAAAGATTTGGGTTGGGATAAGTTGGTGAGAGAAGAAGCGAAGATTTAGATTTGGGTTTGGATTGAGCAACAGCATATAATTAAGGCGAACCCAAAAAGTTCGCCTTTTTTGTCTCACAAAGGCGCAAAGGAAAATCGCCTAACAATAGTTACAATCAGGTGGATATCGCTAAATCATAAATTGGAGAAAATTCAACCATTAGAGTTAATTATGCTTAAGCTCAATCTACAAAAGCTACCATTTCTAGAGTCTATTGGTTGGCAGCTAAAAAATGTATATCAAATGAGTGAGAAAGAAATTGTTCAATTGTATCAACGCAATTGGCATCATCAAACTACCTTCAATAATTTAAAACAAGAAGAGAAAGATTTTGTTCATTATTTAGCAAAAAAATATAACTCCTGGATACTACCGGATTTTGAAATGTTTCATCTCGATCATCATAATAATATACTTAAAATCCTTAATACTTTCAATCCAGAAGTTTTCAAAAAAGCTTATGCATACTTTGGTGGTGGTACACTCTTGGCTTTAGAATATGATGAATACAGGCTTAGTAAAGATATTGATTTCCTCTTCCCTTATGGAACGGAAAATTACAGATATTTAAGAAATTTAATTTACGATGAAGGAATTGTGGCATTATTTCAAAGTACAACAGATATCGAATTAGGCGACAGTACAATAAATCAATATGGTATTCGTTTCCTTGTTGTAGTCAATGAAACAACTATTAAAATAGAAATTGTAGCCAATGGGATTTTTACTTTAGACCCTCCTGTTTATCCAGAATGGACAAAAATACCTTGTCTGAGTATAAGCGATAGATTTACATCAAAACTAATGGCTAATGCTGACCGATGGAACGATTCGAGTACACAATCTAGAGATTTGATTGACTTAGCAATATTGCGTGTAAATAACGAAATCCCCGCACGTGCAATTGCTAAAGCCGAAGAAAGCTACGAAGTAAAAAAGCCATTAGTTAAAGCCATCACTAACTTTACCAAAAAAGAAAAATATAGAGATAAATGTTTTCATGAATTAAATATACCTGAAGAAAAATTTCCAATAATAATGGATGGGATAAATTTGCTTCTTGTTGAATTTGAATCTATGAATTAAAGTAATTTAAAATGCAATCATGACTACAAAACGAGCCAAATTTTATTATTATTGATATAGGTGATGGAATTCTTTTAAAGCCTAAGAAACTTTTTCCAGAAACTAAATTAGATGATGTAGCAGATTGCTTAAAATATCAAGGTAAACCCAAAATTGAGGATATGGATAATGCAATTTGCCAAGGGATAGAGAAATTGTGATTTAAAAGTAGAAAACTGGCTCAAACCTGATTAAAAAAGCTAACAGATTTCTATTCCCTAACTCTAGAACTCCCCATGACTCAAAAAACCTATCAACTCCCCCTAACCTTCGAGCAAATTCTTAATCTTGTCCTACAACTTCCCGCACAAGAACAAGAACAACTTATTCAAGAAATAAAGAAAACCTCTTCAAATAATAAAGATGAAGATTTACTTAGTGTTTTTGACAAAATCGGCAGAAATGCTCAAGCCGAAGGATTAACCGAAGAAACTCTAGAAGAATTACTCGCCGATGAATCATAAACTAATTGTCATTGACAGAAATGTTTTACTTAGTGCTGCTTTAAGTCCTAATGGAACAGCCTGTAAAGCCCTAGATAAAGTCTATAAATAATTTAAAATTGCTCAAAGCGATGAAACTTATCAAGAATTAAACACACGAATTTATAAACCTAAGTTCGATAAATATATCTCAGACGAAGACCGACAAGATTTTTTGGACATAGTTAAAAAGTATAGTCAATTTATAGAAATAAAATCTTAAATAAACACCTATAGAGATCCGGAGGACAACAAATTTTTAGAACTTGCTAAAGATGCCAATGCAAAATTTTTAATCACAGGATATCAAGACTTTTTATCACTCAAAACCCTAGCCGAATATCAAAATCAGATTATTACTCCCAGAGACTTTCTTGACCTTGATTAATTCATCTTTAATCCTGTACTTCTTTCACATGGGAAGCTGTAACTATAAAGGTTTAGATGGAATAATATACATTAATTCTGCACCGTCTGGTTTAATTTCTGTAGACGGAGTTAATTTAAGCCAATCATGAAAGCTGATTCCTAATTGGGATATTGCTTGCAATTCTGTTTGGTAAGATTCAAAGCGGCGATTGGTTTCAATCATAGATTCCATTACTTCAAATACTTGGGGAAGACGTTTGTAAGCTTCTTTTTCAAATCTCTTTGTGAATGGTGTAGGATTTCCTCCGAATATGCCCCATTGAATTTCACTACGATCTACAATTGCTGATGGAAGGGAAGATAGCCATTCATCATGACTTTGAGTTAGTTTAAACATATTCTCGCGTTGCATCTCGAAAACTTTATTCTCATTAAAACTCGGATCAATCCATTGGTAAATTTGGGTTAGTTTATACAAATCAATCTGACCTTTAAACTGAGGATGTAAGTATGCTGCTGGATTAGAAGTAAGCATGAGTTCAATATATTTTTGAAGCAGCAACCTGAGAAATTTTCCCCCTTCTTTAAAACGACGAAGCGCTGTTTCATGTTCTTCTAGTTCTAAATGACAACGTGCTTCCGCAATATAGGCTAGAGATAATGTCAGTATATATTTGTCAATAATTGGGCTTTTCTGGGAAAGTTCATTAACTGTGTAATCTTTGTAAATATGTTCTGCTTCTAAGAAGCGATTGATAGCTTGTAAGGCACTGCTTCTACGGTTTTCAGGTTTAGTCATCGTGAAGGCATTAAGTGCTAATTCTATTCCAGCATGGAAGTTAGCATAGAAACTCAGGTCAATTTTGCGATTAATTTTATTTAACAATTCTCCTGCTTGTTTTAATAGGTTTTCTATCTCATTGAGACGCTGTGCTATTACAGCAAAGCCCATTACTGAAACACCTAGATTAAGTACGCTAGCAGCAGTAGTTACTTGCAAAAAACCTTGAGTTAATTGCATATTCTGCCCAATTTCCCCTAACTGATTTTCAATCCCACCTAAATGTCCATTGACATCGGCGAAGCCTTTCCCAGAAATAGCCGCATTAGCGACTGTTCCAATCAGATTTACCCCTGAAACAGCTATGTTACCTAAACTTGTTTGTTCAACTCCATTTAAGCGTCCACTGACATCAGCTAACCCTTGTCTTGTAGCAGCAGTATTTGCCCCAGAAGCAACAAGATTTGCACTGGAGAAAGCAAGGTGAAGTAAATTGTTAGAAGAACTAGTTGGCGTAGGCGCTAAATCTCTTAACCAAGCAACAACTTGTTTCGTTACAGCATACTGAATTACACCACCATTGCGTACATATATACCACTAGCTAACCCCCTAACAATGTGAGGAGCAAGTGCAAAAGTTAATGTAAGTGCGTCCATAATCTTCTCCTATTTGGTAAAGCATCAGCAGTCTGATGTTTTATAGCAAGCCACTTATACGCAGCAAATACCTGCGCTTCACTTAATATTCCCAATTTGAGTTGTAGTTTATGCAATAGCGATCGCTCTTTTTAACGAACCGTCCACGCTAATAAAGAAAAACGATCGCTCTTTTTAACCAGAAGATGCAGAGCGATCGCAGATACAATCATAAGTAAAAGCAAGTAGGTAGAAAATGGCTGAAATTGTCACCCTTCAACTCCCTGAAACACTGGCACAAAAAGCAAAGGAAATCGCTGCTTTTACACATCGGCGACTTGAAGATGTATTACTAGAATGCATTGACCGCGCCATTACCGAACTACCTCTGGAGTCTCTACCGGACGATCGGATTTTGGCTATGTGCGATATGCAGATGGAAACTGAGCAGCAAGAGGTTTTCAGTGACTTGCAAGCGCGTCATCGAGAGGGACAGTTGAATGATGCAGAAGTTCGTCAACTAGATGAACTCATGCAGGTCTATCGACATGGCTTAGTAAGTAAAGCAAGAGCTTTAAAAGTAGCTGTTGAACGCGGTTTGAAACCCGCCCTCAATTAATAACAATGGCCCGTTTTTACATTTCTGTAGAAATAGAACGTCGTGTCCGCAGTGCTGCTAGAAACCGATGTGGTTATTGTTTGAGTCCTCAGCGTTTAGTAATGGCACGTTTGGAAATCGAACATATTATTCCCATATCTAAAAATGGTAGCAATGATGAATCAAACTTGTGGTTAGCTTGTCCCCTATGTAATCGCTACAAAAGTGATAAAACTACAGGGTTTGATCCAGAGACGAGCGAAACGGTAAAGCTATTTAACCCTCGTACTCAAGTCTGGTTTAAGCATTTTGGCTGGAGTGAAGATGGTGTACGTATTGTTGGCAAAACGCCGACTGGTAGAGCAACTGTTGCAGTTCTACATTTGAGTGATGATGCAGATGCACTAGAAGTTCATAGTTATTGGGTACTTGCGGGTTGGCATCCTCCAGAAGATTGAATGAACCGCAGATGAAAGAGCGATCGCTCCATCCCCCAATAACTTCGATAAAATCACTATGGTGCTAGTTAAACCTCCCTAAATCTAATGAAAAGCGATCGCTCCCCTTCCCAACCTTCCCTTCAACGTCCTGAACTACTTGCGCCAGCAGGTAATTGGGAATGTGCTAAAGCTGCTGTGGAAAATGGGGCAGATGCGATTTACTTCGGTTTGGATCGGTTTAACGCCAGAATGCGGGCACAAAACTTTACTGAGGCGGACTTACCTCAATTGATGACATTCCTGCACCGTCGGGGCGTAAAGGGTTATGTCACTGTCAACACACTCATATTTCCCAAAGAACTAGCAGAAGCACAGCAATATCTCCGCACAATTATTGCAGCTGGTGTGGATGCAGCGATCGTTCAAGATATTGGTATATGCCGTCTCATCCGTCAACTTTCCCCCGATTTTCCCATCCATGCTTCCACGCAAATGACAATTACCAGTGCGGCTGGAGTCGAATTTGCCAAATCTCTTGGCTGTCAATTGGTGGTGCTGGCACGTGAATGTTCTCTCAAAGAAATCAATAAAATTCAGCAGCAGATTGCCCAACAAGAAACTTCGCTGCCCTTAGAAGTTTTTGTTCACGGTGCTTTGTGCGTAGCGTATTCCGGTCAGTGTTTGACTAGCGAAGCTTTAGGCGGACGTTCTGCTAACCGAGGTGAATGTGCCCAAGCTTGCCGGATGCCCTACGATTTAATCGCCGATGGGGAAGTTGTGAATTTAAAAGATCGCAAATATTTACTCAGTCCTCAAGACTTAGCAGGGTTAGACGTTCTGCCCGATTTGGTGAAATCAGGAGTAACTTGTCTCAAAATTGAAGGTCGTCTGAAAGCTCCAGAGTATGTTGCTAATGTTACCCGTGTTTATCGGCAAGCTTTGGATAGTGTAATGACGGAATTGGAAAGACCTAACCCCCTAACCCCCTTCCCTACTAGGGAAGGGGGAATAAAAGCTCCCATCTTTGCTATGCCTAACGGCAGGCTTACGCCAACAGAGAGAGACTGGGAGAGAGGTCAATCAGACCAAGAACATTACAACCTAGAAATGGCATTTTCTCGCGGACTCTACACGGGCTGGTTTGGCGGGATTAATAATCAGGAATTAGTTCACGCCCGCTTTGGCAAAAAACGTGGGGTTTATTTAGGTGAAGTCAGCCGCATTCACAACGAACAGGTAACAGTCAAACTGGAAGCGCCTGTAAAACCGGGAGATGGAATTGTGTTTGACTGCGGTCATCCAGAGGCGAAGGAAGAAGGCGGCCGGGTTTATGCTGTGGTATCCAAAGGTAAAGAAACCATGCTGACATTTGGGCGAAATGACTTGAACCTGCGCCGAGTGCATATAGGCGATCGCATTTGGAAAACCAGCGATCCAGAACTCGATAAGCAATTGCGGCAGAGTTTTGCTGGCGAGAATCCTCAATTTCAACGTCCGATTGATGTAGAGGTTTATGGAGAAGTTGGTCAGGCATTGATTGCGATCGCCCGCGATCAACTCGGTAATATTGTACAGGTAGAATCTGCAACTTCTCTAGTTGAAGCGCACACCAAACCACTAGATACAGACCGTTTAAAAGAACAATTCGGTCGTCTCGGTAACACCCCTTTCTGTTTAGGAACACTAACCAACCGCCTCAGCGGCGCTATTATGCTACCCGTAAGTGAGTTGAACCGGATGCGGCGGGAAATCGTAGCACAGTTGGAAGAATTGCGAAGTCAACCCAAACGCTGGCAATTAGCTTCTGATGTCTCTTTCCAAAACTTACTCCCCTCATCTCCCACCCTGCGGGAAGCTAAAGCTACATTTCCTTCACTCATCGTCCTAGTACGAAATCTCAAGCAACTCCAAGCCGCCCTCAAAGCTGGTATTGAAACACTGTATTGTGAATTTGAAGACCCCCGTGCCTACCAAGAAGCAGTGCAAATGGTGCGCCAGCAACAGCAAAAAAACAAAGCAGAAAATTCTTCACTTTTAACTGATAACTCAGCACTCCTAACTCCTAATTCCCAACTCCCCACAATTTGGGTTGCACCACCCCGAATTACCAAACCGGGAGAAAATTGGATTTTGCAGCAAGTACGCGCCTCGGAAGCGGATGGCTATCTGATACGAAATTATGACCAATTGCAATTCTTTGCAGCAGACCGTTGTATCGGAGATTTTTCGCTCAACGTTGCTAATCCCTTAACAGCAGACTACTTTCAGCAACACTTTGGTTTAGAACGGCTGACGGCATCTTATGACCTGAATATTACCCAACTACAAGACCTGCTCACTAGTTGTCCACCCCAGTGGTTTGAGGTAACAATCCATCAGCATATACCGATGTTTCACATGGAGCATTGTGTTTTTTGCGCCTTTCTCTCAACGGGTACAGACTATACTAACTGTGGACGACCTTGTGAAAAACAGGAAGTGAAATTAAAAGACCGTGTAGGTAGCGAACACGTTATTAAAGCAGATGTAGGTTGCCGAAATACTGTATTTAACGGCACTGCTCAAACGGGAGCCGAGTACGTACAGCGCCTCATAGAACTGGGATTACGTCAGTTTCGCATCGAATTTGTGAATGAAACACCAGAACAAGTGAGTAAAACAATACATTTTTATAGTCAATTATTGCAAGGTGAGATTACAGGTTCCCAACTCTGGCGCGAGTTGAAGTTGCAAAATCAACTGGGTGTGACTCGTGGCCCTATGGGAGTATCAGCACTGCGCTCATAATTGATTTTCTGAACGCCCAGCTTGAAAAATCTGTTCGGCGGTCAAATTAAATTCTGGGAAAGTGGGCGATACAATCCGGTCATTACCCCGAAATAGGTTAACTTGATACTCACCGTCCACTAAATAATAGATGGAAATAGTAGGTTGTTTGGGATTACCTATGTACCTTCTACCGCCCAAAGCTAAATAATCAATAATCCAGTATTCAGGAACGCCAAAAGTTTCGTAGTCAACCAGCTTGGATGCATAATCATCCCTCCAATTACTACTGACGACTTCAATAACTAGTGGAACCGACGCAGCTTGAGTAACCGTTGAAGACTTTTTCCACATCGGTTCTGCTGAAAGATTCTTTTGATTGATCGCTATCACATCAGGCGAATAACCTGATTCTTTGTCAGGAACCTTAACCAGCGCTTGCTTGGGTATGAGGTATGGAAGTTTTAATCGTTTGAACTCTAAAGTGATTTCACCCGCTAAAAAACCATTAATCTCTTCATGATCTCCTACTGGCTGCATTTCAACAATTACCCCATCGTGTAGTTCATAACATCCGCCGTCTGGCTTCCAATTGAGGAATTCTTCAAAAGCGATCGTTTTTGGTAAGGCTTGAAACATCACACTTACTCCTGACTCTGGTTTAGAGTTTAACAAAATTACTTCGTATCACATCAGTTGACCCTCAGATATGCGGCTTCTTCAAGAAATCGGGGATCTAAATCCAGATAAAATCTCGGTAGAGAACGCCAAAACAAGGAATCCGAAAGATTTGGCAAAATTTTGTTTCTATTTTGGAAACAATGTCAATTCAGGTCAATGAACGTTATAAACTCAACGTTGGAATCAGAAAGAGATTTATTAAACCAGCAAACAATTATCAGGCGTATGGTGAGGGATTTAAACCTGTCACCAAAGCGTTCCACTTTGTTTATGAGAGACTTAAACCTCAAGAACAAAATTGATAATTGATATCTGTAAAATAATTCAACCATAAATATCTAAACTCAAGTAACTCATAGGTTATTGAGGCTTCAGCATGAACAAAATCGCTAAGTTTAAGCGCAATTTTTGCTGCTCATTTTCTCGTGTTTATCGTTATAGTTTAACTGCGTTGCTGGGTGTGGTTTTGTTATCTGATACGGTGGATGCAAAGTTTGGTGATTTACAGAACTATTCACCAAAGCGATCGCCAGAAAATTTATTAAATAAATATCGAGATAATTTCCCGTCTTTAGAAGCTGGAGATAAGCAAGTATTACTGAGAAGCTATCAGAATCACCAGAAAATATATATTGCACAGCAGCCAGCCTCTACCCCGTCAATTCCTTTGAATCCAGAGCAGCAAAAGTTATATCAACAGGGAGTCAAGCTATTTCAAGAAGCACAGGAGTTAAAGAAAAAAGGTAATAGAGAAGGATACGAGCAAGCTATAGGACTAGTATTTGATTTCTGAAAAAGCTCCGTACTTCAGCTAAAAGGAGTAAGGGATCGATGTGGTGGAGATGATTGACTGCTAGAATTGCAGGTTTTTGAGGTATCCTGTCGAGGTGTTCGACGGTTACTTTGAAAAAGGAATGGATGAGCGATCGCATTACAAAGCGACGCAGCCCGGAGTTGGCTCTAGGTTCGGAATACCCTTGACTTATAGCTTTGAGGCGATTAAGAGTTTTTTCGATAATTTGGCGAACAGCGCCATTGCTAGCCGCAGCTACACCCTCTTTTACCCGCTTGATTGCGGCGGTACTCAAGGCTGGCAAAGTTTCTGATTGTGTTCTATTTTCTTGCTGATGGCTAGATTTTGAGTCGCTATGAACTTCGGAAGTTGCCCCATCAGCTAAGTCTTCTTGAACTGACTCGTTAGAAGAACTTTTGATAACACCCTCTTTGAATTCATAAAATAATCGTAATTCTTGAGGTTATATGATTAACCAACCCGCGGTTAGAAGTTGGGGAATTATTTTCAAGATACTTTAAATAGATGAGGGTAACTCAATTAACTGTAATTACTATAAATGTTGACTTTTTAGTAGCTTGTTGGGAAAATACGTAAAAAATTAACCTTATGATTGACCATAGCGATCGCCTAGCTTCTCGTAAAGAAGGCAGATTTACAGGTGTTGGAGGACTTGAACTGTATTACCAAAGCTGGCATCCAGAGGGTAAAGTCCGGGCAATATTAGCCATTGTGCATGGACTTGGAGCGCACAGCGATCGCTACAGTAATATAATTGAGCAGTTGATACCCAAGCAATACGCTGTCTATGCCTTAGACTTGCGCGGTCATGGACGCTCACCGGGTCAGCAAGGCTATATCAACGCTTGGAGTGAGTTTCGTGAAGACTTGGGAGCCTTTTTACAGTTAATCCAGACTCAGAATTCTGGATGTCCAGTTTTTCTCTTGGGTCACAGTTTAGGCGCGGTGATTGTCTTAGATTACATTCTGCGCTATCCCCAACAAGCATCATTATTGCAGGGTGCGATCGCTCTTGCGCCAACCTTGGGGAAAGTTGGAGTTTCACCGATTCGGGTACTTTTAGGAAAAATGCTCTCACGGGTGTGGCCGCGTTTCACACTGAATACAGGTATTGACATCAGTACTGCTTCACGAGATCCGCAGATTTTAGCTGCGATCGCTCAGGATACACTGCGACATACCCTTGCTACTGCCCGTTTAGCTACAGAATTCTTTGCAACAGTTGATTGGATTAATGCTCACGCAGGTGATTGGCAATTACCATTGTTGATTCTGCATGGTGGCGCAGACCAAGTGGCTTTGCCAGCAGGAAGCGATATTTTTTACCAACGGGTAAACTGCAAAGATAAGCTGAGAATTGAGTATCCGGGAGCCTATCATGAGATTCAGAGTGACCTCAATTATCGCGAGGTACTAGCTGATTTAGAAGATTGGTTGGAGCGACACCTACCATCTGAGGTAGTGCAGTTAGGACGGGGAAGCGGTGAGTTAGAGTTTCCTAGTTCTTAGCTTTCAGTACAGAGGCTTAATTACTCTACCGTCAAGCAATGCATAGACGTAGCGCGTCGTAGCCACAAAGCTTAAGGATATGAATAATGCAATATGCCAAGGTGTAAAGAATTTATTGCATAGTCGCAGTTGATACGAATATTGTTGTAGGATTGTTGACCCAAGATGATGAATTAAAGTTCAACAAAAGTCTAAAAATTTTCAAGGTTCAAGATATTTTTATCGCAAATACGGTAAAATTAGAGTCGGTATTTACAAATCAAGCTTAAGCTGTATTGGCGCTTTTTGCTCAGGCTGCGATTTTGTATCCGAGGGTTTTAAATTACTTACTTTTGAGTCATCACTTGCAGGTATCTTTGCTTCTTCAGTCAGGCTTATAGATGCCTTTGCGTCTTCGCTCAAGATATAGTAGCCACTACGCCCTCCGATACCCATATGCTTTAAAATATCTCGACCAGCAAGTTTACCTAGTAAGTATCTTGCCTGATTACGATTGATGCGACATAATTCTGCTGTTTGTCCTCGTGTAATACGTCCATTGGTCTTGATGTACTGCACAATCATCTGTTCTCTCTGTAGTTGATCAAACCCACGACGGCGAATATATGCTTCTGGACGACCCATTTGACGATAAACAGATGCACTCAGATGGTACTCGCGCTGTTTTGCGGTTTTGATACGTTCTACCAGACCATTCTCCATTAATTCCTCAAGGAGATGGCGAGCATGAGCTTCTCCTTTTTGAGTCAGACGCCCTGCTTCAACGATATTTATTTCTCCTTCTTGCCTAAGATAATTGAGGAGTATTAGTTCATCCAAGGTAAGCAGCCGTTTTAGTCGCCTCTCCTCAGCTAAAATAATTTTCACAAAATCTAAATCAGCTTTTCCACCAGGTAGCCGAACGATGACATTTGAATTGGTAGTAGCGGAATAATCTGGCAGTGGATGTCCAGTGCGTAATTGACCAGAATATATAAGTCCAATTCCACGACCAGTACGTTCTACCAAACCTATTCGCTTGAAGATATCAGCGAGTAATGGATTTCTTGGTAAAGGGCCGCTAACTAATAAAGAATCCAATTGAATGCCTTCAACAAAACCTCCTGGATTTCTGATAACTAACGCATCATCGTGTGTCTGAATATGAACTGCTCCTATACGATTGTAATCGCGGTGGGTAAGTGCATTATTAACAGCTTCTCGAAATGCACGTGGATCGTAAGCCGGAACACCTACACGAAAGAGGTCAACTGTTAATTCATTTTCTTCATTTCGCAAGCTAAATGCTTCCATAATGCGCTCAAAAACGCGCAATAAAGGCCAACGGTAAAATTCATTGATTGCAACATCTTGACCCCTTAACACTTGAAAAGCTACTTCGTGCGTCGGAACTTGCTCAATCAAGACACTTTCTCGCCCAATAACAAGTAAACCTGCAAGTGTTGGTACTAAATCATCTCCCCGTACAAAACCCAAAGCTTGTGCTAATTCCCGATCGGATAAATCTTGAAGCGATATATCGCCACGATATTCACTTAGCAATCGCCGGAGACGAACAAATTCAAGTGGATCAAGGTCATCCCAGGTAGTTCCAGTTATCTGCCGTGCTGTCACATCACGCTGACCTCGGTCAGCATACCAACTATCTATTTCACTGGGATAAAGTGGTTGGCATTGAGGTTTTCCGCGCGTATCTAATCGACGTATCAGCGTTCGACCATTGCTTGTTGATACCAATTGCGGTGCAGTGGGTACGTTTATCACAGCCACGCGTCCTTCAGGCAAATCAATCATTGCCGTTTCTACAGACAGAGATGGTGTTGTTTTACTTGCTATCAAAGCAGACAACAAACCTGGAGAACATTCTACAAGCTTTTGATTTAAGCCTGTTATACAGCCATCATCCTCCACACCAATAACTAGTTTGCCACCATGCTTGTTAGCAAGGCATACTACAGCTTCTACCAATTCGTTCTCAGGTAGTGGTTTGCGATCGCTCTTAAACTCTACAGTCAGAGTTTCGCCATCACCTATGAGTTTTATAAGTATTTCTGGAGTTAAACCTCATCCACCTTGAGAACTGGAGTTTTTCAAGAAGATATATTAGTTT
>NZ_JAVRCA010000014.1:0-166879 GCF_034530995.1 Nostoc sp. DedQUE04
TTTTACTCCAGCTTTTTATTATCCCATGTTATTTATATTAAGGATAAGTCTATTGGAAGTCCCTTAATCAGCCAGCTTAAAGACTTTTTTCCGAAATAGCCGCTTTATCGTCTGTATAATCACTGAAATGGGCTAGAGCGTCAAGCTGATTTCGGGTAATTTGTGATGAAACTAGATTTAGTCAGGTTTTTTCAAGCTTGCAACCCCAGTAAAACTCTGATTGTGAGCAAACCGGAGGATAGACAATATTATATTGATTTCTCTAAAGTGCGTGGTGCCAAGATTATTGAAGAACTTGGGCGAACTATCACCCGCCTTTCACCTGAAGAACCCACTTGTCAATTGTTTACCGGACATATCGGCTGTGGCAAATCCACTGAATTACTGCGGCTAAAGGCAGAGTTAGAACAGCAGGGATTTCACGTGGTTTATTTCGAGTCTAGCCAAAGCTTGGATATGGCTGATATTGATGTTACAGATATTTTATTAGCAGTAGCTCGTGAGGTTAGTCAAAGTCTAGAAGCAATCAAAATTAACCTCAAGCCTGGATACTTTCAAACTCTGTTTACTGAACTTGGTGAATTTTTGCAAACGCCGATAGAGCTTGGGGGAGAGTTATCTGTAGGTATTGCCAAAATTACTGCCAAAACTAAAGATAGTCCCAAACTTCGCGCTCAGTTACGGCAATATTTAGAACCGCGCACCAACGGCATTTTAGAATCAATCAACAAAGAATTGCTCAAGCCTGCGAGAGAGAAACTTAAGCAGCAAGGTAAAAAAGGACTGGTGGTAATTATAGATAATCTCGACAGAGTAGATAATTCTTTAAAGCCTTCGGGTTATTATCAGCCAGAATATCTCTTTGTGGAACGGGGCGAACAGTTAAACCAGCTAAATTGTCATGTTGTTTATACCATTCCCTTAGTGTTGATTTTTTCCAACGCTTTAGGAAGATTAACAAATCGCTTTGGCGTAGACCCCAAGGTTTTGCCGATGGTTCCTGTGCAATTACAAGATGGTTTGCGATTCTCACAAGGAATCACGCTGCTGCAACAGATGGTGATGGCGAGGGCTTTTCCTGGTGTTAGTTGGGAACAAAGCCAGCATTTAATTACCGAGGTTTTTGATAATTCTGATACTTTAGAGCGACTTTGCCGAGTTAGCGGCGGTCATTTGCGTAACTTGTTGATGTTATTGTTTCGCTGTCTTCAGCAAGAAGACCCGCCTTTGTCGCGGGAGTGCGTAGACAGGGTGATTAAACAACGCCGTAATGAGCTAACTTTGGCAATTACGCCTGATGAATGGGCAGTACTGCGTGAGGTGGCGCAAAAGAAAAGCTTGAGAGGTCATGAAAGATACGAACTTTTGCTTCGCAGTATGTTTGTATTTGAATACCGAAATGAAGATGGTTCTTGGTTTGATGTCAATCCGATTTTGGCTGAAGCCAAGGAATTTAGGTTATAAATCGGCGTATATGAACAATTACCCCCCTTACTCCCCCCTTATAAAGGGCTACGGTGTACACACAAGTCGAATTACCCCCCTCAATCCCCCCGATGCATTGGGGGGAAGCCGGAAATCTAATTCCCTCCCCTTTGCAAGGGGAGGGTTAGGGTGGGGTAAAACCCTGGTTAATCAGCTATTTCAGACTTGTGTGTACACCGTAGCCTTAAAGGAAGAGAGAAATAGAAGTGAGGTTTTCCAGATACCGCGATAAGTCAGGTGCGGGAGCTAGATCAGTAAGTGCGGGAGCTAGATCAACAAGTGCGGGAGCTAGATCAACAAGTGCGGGAGCTAGATCAGTAAGTGCGGAAGCTAGATCAACAAGTGCAGGAGCTAGATCAATAAGTGCGGGAGCTAGATCAATAAGTGCGGGAGCTAGATCGACAAGTGCGGGAGCCGTGTCAGTTGTCATTTTCACAACTACAGCTTTTTACAACTAGCAAAAATCGCCCTTTCTGCCCCCTGCCCCCTGCCCCCTGCTTCCAAACCCATAATTTTATACTTTATGCAAAAGAAAACTGCTGTATGTTATGAGTAATCAGCAAAAACCGGAAAATTTAGCTTTTGATAATCAGAGTTCATTACAAACTTTAGTCAGAGCAATTACCTTTTCTCAGGGGCAGTTTTCGCTGATTATATTGCGCTGTAACTATGCTGCTTTACGTCAGCGAATGGTAGAACGGCTGCACCAATTATCTCCTGTACAGATTCACGAAATTACTTTACCTGCATCAGTCAAAACGCTTTACACAAATATACGCGAACAATTGGGAGATGAACAGCCACCTGCATTGATGGTTTTTGGTTTGGAGTTAGTTAAAAATATTGATACAGTTCTGACTTCAGCGAACCAAGTACGGGAGGAGTTTAGAAAAAACTTCCCGTTTCCGATATTGTTGTGGGTTAATGATTCAGTTCTGCAAAAATTTATTCGATTAGCAACTGATTTAGAGAATTGGGCAACTATCATTGAGTTTAAAAACTCTACGGATGAATTAGTCAACTTCCTTCAGCAAAAAACTGATGAAATCTTTGCTGGTAATGTAACGCCCAATGCCCAAATGTGCCGGGAATTAGAAACCGCTCGTGAAGATTTGCTAAATCGAGGAGAAGTATTAGAAGCAGCACTTCAAGCAAGTTTAGAGTTTTTGTTGGGCTTGAATGATTATCTACATGACCAGATAGATTCTGCTTTAGCATATTATCAACAAAGCTGGGAGTTCTGGCGACGAAGTAATTATTTAGAGCGACAAGGTATATTACTTGTTAATATTGCTTCAGCTTATAACCGCCAAGCCGAAAAAAATCAGACAGAAAATCAACGCTATTGGCAAGAGTCGAGAAATTACCTTGAGCAAGCCATTGAAATTTTTGAACAAGCACAACGTTCAGATTTAGTCGCAAAACATATTACTAAACTGGGTGGAGTGCTACGACGTTTACAAACATGGTCAGAGTTGCAAAGCCTTGTGGAAAAGTCTCTGCCGCTACATCAAAATTATGGCACGCCGTTGCAGTTGGCTAAAGATTATGGCTTTTTGGCAGAAATAGCTTTAGAGCAGTTACGCTGGGATGAAGCTCATCAACTCGCAGGGCAAGCATTGCAAATATTAGCTGAGATACCTAACTTACAATCAAATGAATTTGGATTGTATCGGTTTATTTTAGCCAAATCTCAACAGGGTTTAGGTCAATATCAAGTAGCAATTAATAGTTTAAAAACTGCAAAAGCTGAAAGTAATCATCAGTATAACCCACAATTATATATATCTATATTAGAAAGGTTGCGCTTACTCTATTTTGAACAAGGTGAATATCTCAAAGCGTTTTATATTAAGCAAGAGCAGTTACAAATTGAACAACAGTATGGTTTCCGTGCTTTTGTTGGTGCATCTTATCTCAATCCGCAGCGACAGGCAATTAGTTCTGCATTGCAAGTAGAAAATTCTGAAACAATAGCTGAAGAAATTGCTGCTTCTGGTCGGGGACAAGATGTGAAGCGGTTGCGAGAAAGAATTGGCGGGACTGAGCATAAATTGACTGTAATTCATGGTCAGTCAGGAGTGGGTAAAAGTTCAATTTTGCAGGGTGGATTAATTCCGGCGTTGCAACAGCAAGCAATTGGTGAGCGAGATGCTTTACCTGTTTTGTTGCGAGTGTATACAGATTGGGTGGGGATGTTGGGGCAGAGTTTGGCTAAGGCTTTTGAGGAAGTCAGAGGTAATCAATTATCTGTTAATCTTGATTCTTCAGCAGCTATTTTAGAACAATTACGGAGAAATGCTGACCGAAATGTGTTGACGGTTTTAATGTTTGACCAGTTTGAGGAGTTCTTCTTTGTTTATCCAGACCAAGGTCAACGACGAGCATTTTATGAGTTTTTACGAGTTTGTCTAGATATTCCTTTTGTCAAGGTAATTCTGTCTTTGCGAGAAGATTATTTACATTATTTATTAGAGTTAGACCGTCTGTTTAATTTGACTGCAATTAATAATAATATTCTCGATAAAAATATTCGCTATTATTTAGGTAACTTTTCGCCAGCCGATGCGATGGCTGTGGTGCAGAGTTTAACAGAACGCTCTCAATTTTATCTTGAGCCTGCGCTCATCGATCAATTAGTGCGGGATTTAGCAGGTGAATTGGGGGAGGTACGCCCAATTGAGTTGCAAATTGTGGGGACGCAATTGCAAACTGAGAAAATTACAACTTTAGAAAAGTATCGTCAGTTTGGCACTAAAGAAAAACTGGTTGAGCGATTTTTAGAAGAAGTTATTCAAGATTGTGGCGCGGAGAATGAACAGGTTGCTCGACTGGTTTTATATTTACTCACAGATGAAAATGGTACTCGTCCCCTGAAGACTCGTGCTGAGTTAGCAGCAGATTTGCCAGCAGAAGCCGATAAATTAGATTTGGTGTTAGAGATTTTTGTGGACTCAAGGTTAGTATTGCAGTTACCAGAATCGCCTGCTGACCGTTATCAATTGGTGCATGATTACCTCGTGTCGTTCATTCGCCAGCAACAGGGCAATGAAATATTAGCAGAACTTGCAAGAGAACGAGAACAACGCTTTCAAGCAGAAGAAAAGCTGAAGCGGGAACAAGATGCAAGGCAGATATTAGTTGATGCTCAACAAGAAGCCAAGCGACAAATTCGCCAAGGGCAGATGCAGCTGAAGGTGAGTTCTGGTTTAGCGGTGTGTCTATTATTATTTGCAGGTATATCATTTTTATATACATTGAATCAAATTCAAGTGGCTAACAATGCTGGTAATAAAAGGCAACTGGCAGAAAATACACTTAAAACGGCTGAAGCAAACTACAATCAAGTAACTCAAAGCCTAAAAGCTACACGAAAAGAACAGGTAGAGATACGGAAGAAAGCGCGAGAATTAGAAGTTAAAAAGAAAGATGCAGAGCAAAAGTCTAAACTAGCAAAAGCAGAAACTACAAAGGCAAACGCAAGCTTGCGTCTTGCCAAAGCAGATTTAGAGAACGTAAATCAGCAAGCAACAAAACTACAAGAGAAAAACGCCCAAGCAGAGAAAAAAATTCAAACAGCTAACGAACAAGTCAAAACTGCTCAAGAGAAAGCACAACAGGCAAATAGACAACAACAGGAAGCAGAATCTAAAACTAAACAGGCTCAAACTATTTTGAGTCAAGCAGAAGTAGCCCTGACAAAAGCAGAGACAGCACAAAAAGAAGCACAGCAAGGAACAAACTTAGAACGGGCGGGAGTTAATGCCTTAAGACAGTTTGAGTATACCGAGTTAGAATCGCTGGTGTCAGCAGTGCAGAGTGGTAAAGAGTTAAAAAGTCTGGTAAAAGATGGTCGCCCTTTAGAAAAATATCCAGCTATCAGCCCTATTTTTGCTTTGGATAGTATTCTCAATAAAATTAAAGAACGTAACCAGTTTCAAGGGCATCAAAGCATTGTCAATAGTGTGAGTTTCAGCCCGGACGGCAAAACCATCGCCACGGCATCATCTGACAAGACAGCGCGGTTGTGGAAGCTGCAAGGGCAACTGCTGCAAGAATTCAAAGGGCATCAAGGCGAAGTCTTAAGTGTAAGTTTCAGCCCGGACGGCAAAACCATCGCCACGGCATCAGCTGACAAAACAGCGCGGTTGTGGAACCTGCAAGGGCAACAACTCCAAGAATTCAAAGGGCATCAAGGCTATGTCTATAGTGTGAGTTTCAGCCCAGACGGCAAAACCATCGCCACAGCATCATCTGACAAGACAGCGCGGTTGTGGAATTTGCAAGGGCAACAACTCCAAGAATTCAAAGGGCATCAAAGCTATGTCTGGGGTGTGAGTTTCAGCCCAGACGGTAAAACCATCGCCACGGCATCAGCTGACAACACAGCGCGGTTGTGGAATTTGCAAGGGCAACTGCTGCAAGAATTCAAAGGGCATCAAAGCGATGTCTATAGTGTGAGTTTCAGCCCGGACGGCAAAACCATCGCCACGGCATCTTATGACAAGACAGCGCGTTTGTGGAACCTGCAAGGGCAACTGCTGCAAGAATTCAAAGGGCATCAAGGCGATGTCTTAGGTGTGAGTTTCAGCCCAGACGGCAAAACCATCGCCACGGCATCAGATGACGGAACAGCGCGGTTGTGGAACCTGCAAGGGCAACTGCTACAAGAATTCAAAGGGCATCAAAGCTATCTTAAAAGTGTGAGTTTCAGCCCGGACGGCAAAACCATCGCCACGGCATCTTATGACAACACAGCGCGGTTGTGGCCTGTGGAGAATTTAGACCACTTGCTAGTGCGGGGTTGCAATTGGCTGCATGATTATTTGCAGAATAACCCGAATTTGGGTGAGAGGGACAAGCATCTGTGCGACGATATCAAGTAAAAGCCAAGTGAAAAATTATGCATCGCCGGATTAATATCAGCTAGCCAGATAAAACGTGATTGCGGGTGCAACGATCGCAAAGCGTCTCGTAGAAAAGAGAAGCAATCACAAGCTCGATCCGGTAGCAATGCGATCGCCTGAAAACAGATTTTCATTATAGGATAGGCGATCGCCTCTATCTATTCGATGTAGCTCAAGCAATATTTTGCGATCGCCCTCTCATAGTGAATCAAAGCGATTTTAACCAAAGCGCGATGGCACTACTTGTACTTGTCCATTAGGCGATCGCTTCTTTAATTCTTCTGCTTTTATAGCCCAATACGGTTGGGTTAAGGGTTATTGGTACAAAATATTGGGTTTTGAGACGCGATAAATCGCCGTCTCTACAAGTGTTTTGGTCTGCGATCGGGGTTTACTTGCAGTCTCATCTACTCCTTAAGCCTAGATGCGATCGCCTGCATCAGCCATTTTGCACCATCCAAACCAGTTTGCCCAAAATTTGCTCAACAGGTGGCAGTGGATAATCGGTCAGATCAATCGTAAGAGTTTGCTTTTCTAGTTTCAGAAACCGCCAAACTGTACCACTCGTTACCGTTCCGTAGATGGTTGAAATCGGTTGCTGCTTCTGTTGATTAAAGCGTTGAGCTGCCACCATCTCGGCTAAACATTGTCCCAGTGCTGGTTTAAGGTCTTCTTTCTTCGCTGACACCAAAACTACCGCCGGAGCCTTAATAAACAACTGCTCTGGAGAGCGACTAATGAGAAAATCGACATAACCCGTCAAATCAATTTCTGGCTGCACACTGAACTCTTCACCCGAAAAGACACTAATTTGTCCTTTGAACTGACGTTTGACTTCTAACAAAACTGGATTGATAATACCTTCAGAACGCGCTTTTTCAGTACTGACTGCGATCGCCCAAGGCAGCGTTTCTTTCAGTGTATCTTTGAGTAAAGAACTTGGATTGACTGGGGAAATTTCAGGCAGAAAGCGATCGCCTTCAATGATAGTGAGTTGAAAATCCTCTACAGCTTTACTGAGGGTAAATTTACTATAAGGCATCAGGATTTTCCCTATTATTTTTTTATATAAAAACTATTTAATTAACGCGTAGCGAGCAAGATACTTTCAATCCCAAACCCGTCGCAAATTCAAGACAAAACCTGGTAACACCGCTTCACCCGACAACTCAGCAGGATTCTCTAACACTTCCACATCTTTAGCCAGTCGATAAATTTCCACCCGTCGCTGCTGCGGATCGATTAACCAACCAAGTTTCGCGCCATTGTCGATATACTCCCTCAATTTATCTTGCAGGGACTTGAGGGTATCTGAACTAGAGCGTAACTCAACTACAAAATCGGGGCAGATATTAGCAAACGTTCCTTTTTGTGCCGAAGTAAGCGCCTGCCATCGTTCTCCACTCACCCAAGAGGCATCGGGGGAGCGGGTCGCACCATTGGGTAAAATGAAGCCTGTAGAAGAGTCAAAGACTTTACCAGGTTCGCCCGCATTACGCCACCACAAATACAATTCGCCAGAAATACTGCAATTTCGCTCTCCAGTTTCCCAGCCTGTTGGTGGGTTCACTATTAACTCTCCTTGTGCGGTTCTTTCCAGCCTCAACTCTCGGTTGGCTGCGGCTAAAGCAGCAAACTGTTCTTGGGTAACATACAGCCCAATGGACTTAGGCAACTCAATCAATAGGGTTTCGGTTTCTGGAGTGGCGGGTGTTTGTACCATCTTGACCTCAAGGATTCGTTTAGGAGGCAGGAGGCAGGGAGCAGGAATTAGAAAGAAGCTTTTTATGTTTGATGAATCAGTGCTGCTTGTAGTTCACTTACTTGCAATCTGCTGTAATTATAAGCGATCGCCTTCTCAACTCTTACCCTGTTCTGTTCTGATGGGACGATGAACTAAAATATTTGCCATGCCATCATCAATGAAACAAAACGTCAGTCGAGGTTTTTCATGGCTTTAGAGGGAGTGATTTTAGATATTGATGGCACACTGGTATTAAGTAATGATGTTCATGCAAATTCCTGGGTAGAAGCATTTGCAGCTTATGGCTTAGAAGTGCCATTTGAAAAAGTCAGACCACTTATAGGTATGGGTGGAGATCAACTGATTCCCAAAGTAGCGCCAGAATTAAATAGCGAAGAAGGAACTGGCAAAGCGATCGCTAAACGGCGCAAAGAACTCATATTGAACAAATTTACATCGCAAATTACTCCTGCCAATGGTACCAGAGACTTAATATTAAAGATGCAAAAATCGGGATTACATCTAGTTGTTGCTAGTTCAGCAAGTTCTCAAGAACTTGACATATTACTCAAAATTGCTCAAGTAGATGATTTAATATCGGAAGTAACTACATCCGATGATGCCGAAGCGTCTAAACCTGCCCCTGACATTGTACAAGCCGCCTTGAAAAAAGGGCAAATGACCCCCGATAAAGTAGTGATGCTAGGTGATTCTCCTTATGATATTGAGTCTGCCGGCAAAGCAGGAGTAGGTGTAATTGCTTTGCGTTGCGGTGGTTTTAGCGATGAACAACTATCGCTTGCGATCGCAATTTACAACGATCCAGAAGATTTACTACAGCACTATGACTCTTCTATTCTGGGTGCAAATGCTTAAATATTAAAAGAAGGAAGAAGGGTAGGCGATCGCAGTCAATTCATTAACGAAGCTGTGCAATATTATACTACTCAAAAAGCCTTAGTCAATCTTGGAGAACAGTTATAGCAAGGGACTGGGGACTAGGGACTGGGGACTGGGTGAAAAGCCTTTTTGTGTCTAAATTTTATCATCTGTTAATGTCCTAACCATTTTGGCTGTTGCTATAAAAGAAAGAGCCATCCAACGGGCGGGACTTGATTTGAAGTTGGTAAAATTTTGAGGCGATATCTGGTGAAAAGCTACTTTGCATCTGCGCTTCCCACTTTTTTAGAAGACGCGATTAATCGCGTCTCTAACCTTTGGCTCAGACCTTAGTGTAATTATTGATTACCTTAGCTAAATCTGGCACTGCTTCTTCTACGTGCTTTTTGGCGGAACCGCGAAGTTTTTCATAGGTTCCTCGCACAATTTGGCGGGTTGAGTTCTTGACTCTCGCATCGGTAACACTCAGTAGCGCGTCTGCTGTATCAGAGCGATTTGCACTCAGATATTCAACTGGATCGCCTTTCTCTACGCCTCTACTCCAGATGGGATCGAGAGCTGTAAAGCATTGCGGTAATATCTGCTCAACGACATAAGGAATATACCCTGGCTTAATCCCTTTCAAAGCAGCAAAGGCAGTTTTCAAAGCGATGCCGCTCATGCCTGACTTGGATGCAAGCTGTCCTTCAATCATGTTGCAACAATCATCTACGACCATAGCCTTTTTGGTCGGATTCAAAAGTCCCTCACTAAGTCCCATTTCACTCTTCCTTATCTAAGTATTAATTCTATTCGGCTAATTTTTTTAGCAAGCAGGAAATTACAGAAAATGGTATCAGAGTTAGAGATGTTGTGGATAAGCTGATACGCTTTTAAGCTGCATAGTTGAGAAGAGGCAAGGGGGCAGGGGAGAAATCAATTCAAAATTCAAAATTCAAAATTCAAAATTCAAAATTAAAGAACTTCTGCCCCCTGTGCCCCTGCCTCTTATGAGACTTAAGAGCTTATCCCATCCTCCTGAGACCTAAGTTGCGTCTCTGGATGACTTGAGCCAGCAGGTAGAACTTCATGTCTAGTTCTCGAAGCTCCATTTGGTGAATCTGGAGGATTTGAACCTCCTCGCTTCCCAGGTAATATAGCCTGAGCCAAGCTCTTAACCAAAATATAGAGAATTGGCACTAAAAACAAACTCAAGAATGTGGAAAGCATCAGCCCCCCAAACAGCGCTGTTCCTAAAGACCAACGGCTGCTGGCTCCAGCCCCTTGAGAAATCACCAGGGGCAAAAATCCTAACAGTGCAGCAAAGGAAGTCATTAAGATTGGTCGCAAACGTTCTTGTCCCGCTTTCACCGCCGCCCTTGTGTAGCTCATGCCCTGCTCGTGCAGTTGATTGGCAAATTCCACGACTAAAATCGCGTTTTTTGCAGCTAGACCAATCAAAGTTACCAAACCTACCTGGCAATAGATATCATCGACCACTTTTGGAAAGAGGCTACCTACCATGAAAATATTGGAACGCAGCCAAATCGCTGTCATTGCTCCCAAAACTGCCAAAGGAACTGTCAGCAAAATAATAATCGGGTCAACGTAGCTTTCATACTGAGCTGCCAGCACCAGAAAGACAATAACGATCGCTAAGGCAAAAATCAAGCCCGTAGCTCCCCCTGATGTCTTCTCTTGGAGATAAGTCCCTGTCCACTCATAACCAAACCCTTGAGGTAAGTTCTCTGCTGCTAGTTGCTCCATCGCTTTAATCGCCTGTCCAGAACTAGCACCGGGAGCCGGAGCGCCCTGTACTTTGATTGACCTGTACAAGTTGTAATGGGCGATGGTTTTCGGCCCCACAAAGGGAGTAATTTTCACCAAACTGCTCAACGGAATCATCGCCCCATTGGCAGAGCGAACATACAGCTTGCCAATATCCTCTGGATTAGAACGGAACACTCCATCTGCTTGGACATATACCCGATACTGTCGCTGTCCCTGCACAAAGTTATTTACATATTGCGACCCCAGATAAGTTTGCAATGCCCCAAAGATGTCGTTAATTTCAACATTGAGAGCTTTGGCTTGGTTGCGGTTTACCTGAATGTCAAATTGGGGAGTATCTGCGGTGAACTGAGTGAAGACTCCTTGGAGAACAGGGCTTTTACGTGCTGCCCCAATCAATTTTTGAGCAGCATCAATTAGGCTTTCAATCGGCGCACTGCCGGTTTTGTCTTGAACGATAAACTCAAAACCACCCGTAGTACTTAATCCTCTCACTGGAGGAGCATTGACTGCGATCGCTCTAGCTTCTGTAATTGTAGATAGCTTTGCGTTCAGTCTTTGAAGTATGCCATAAACAGATTGAGATTGTTCAGTTCTTTCTTTCCAGGGTTTCAGGTTAGCAAAGGCAATACCTAAATTAGAAGCATTACCGTCGAAACCAAAGCCACTGATCATAAAACTAGCTCTAACTTCGGGAGCCGATGTGACTTCTTTGACTACCTTATTCATCACAGATTCGGTATATTTCAAAGAAACCCCGTCAGGCCCCTGGACAATGACAAAGAAGTAACCTTGATCTTCCTCTGGAATAAATCCGGTAGGTACTGCTCTGTACATCAAAACTGTTGCTAATAAACCAGTGAGAAAAACGCCAATTACAATCGGCTTGATATGGGTAAGGTAGCTAATAAACCCGACATATCGCCGCGTGAACCAGCTAAATCCTCGATTAAATTGGGTAAAAAACCACCCCAAAGGGCCGCGTGGAGTCTGAGCAGGGCGCATGAGGATGGCTGCCATACTCGGAGAGAAGGTTAAGGCGTTGAAGGTGGAAATGCCAATGGAGCAAGCAACGGTTAAGGCAAATTGTTTGTAAACAATCCCAGTAGTGCCTGGAATAAAGGCAACTGGAATAAATACCGCCATGAGTACAAGTGAAGTGGCAATGATTGCCCCAGTTAACTCCTTCATGGCTTCCACAGCCGCTTCAAAGGGTCTCATACCCTGCTCTAGTTTGACTGCAACTGCCTCGACCACAATAATGGCATCATCCACGACGATCCCGATCGCGAGAACAAAACCAAATAAGGTGAGTGTATTAATTTGAAATCCTAAAACCAACAGAGCCGCACACGTCCCAATCAAGGAAACGGGAATCGCCACAGTCGGAATGATCGTGGTACGCCAGTCTTGTAAAAAGACAAAAATTACCAAGACCACTAGGACAATTGCCTCAACCAGAGTGTGCAGAACTTCTTCTAAAGAAATTTCTACAAACGGAGTGGTATCAAATGCCAACTCGGCTTTGAGTCCAGGTGGAAAACTTTTCTCTAATATTTTGATCTGTTCTTCAACAGCATGAGCAACGTTCAGGGCATTACTACCGGGAAGTTGATATATCCCCAAACCCACGGCTGCCTTGGGAGCATTTCCTGGAATAGTGAATTTGGCATCAGCCAGATAGTTCTCTGCTCCTAGTTCAACTCGACCGACATCTTTGACTTTAACTAAAATGCTATTGGTGCTATTACTAGTGCTATTAGTAGTGTTATTACTGGTGCTACTAGTAGTACTGCCTGGAGTAACTTTCAGCACCATATCCTCAAATTCAGCCGCATCTTTAAATCGACTGGTTGCCCGTAAAGCAAATTCAAAGCTTTGATTATCTGGTGCTGGTTCCTTACCAATCGACCCTGCACCCACTTGAATATTTTGTTGTTGCAGGGCAGCTGTTACATCTTGAGGAGTTAGTTGATGTTGGGCAAGCTTGTTGGGATCGAGCCAGAGACGCATCGCATATTTGCGTTCTCCAAAAACCCTGGCACTTCCTACACCAGGAAGCCGTTTGATCTGATCGAAAATATACAAATCGACATAGTTACTGATAAAAATGTTGTCATACTCATTATTTTCTGAGTAAAACCCATAGACCAGCAGCAAACTGCTCGATGCCGTTTCAACAGTTACACCTGTTCGTTGAACGGTATCAGGCAATTGAGGTGAAGCCAGTGCTTCTTTATTTTGAACGTTTACTTGAGCAATATCGCTATTGACATTAGTGGGAAACGAGACAGTTATATTGCTGGAACCATCATTACCCGTATTAGAAGATATATAAGATACATCTTTAACACCATTAATTTGTCGCTCAATAATGTTGGTGACAGTATTTTCTGTTGTTTGAGCATCTGCACCAATATTGTTAGAGCTAACTGTAATTTGTACTGGGGCAAGGTCTGGTAGCTGAGAAATGGGAAGAATCGGTATACAGATGCTTCCCAGCAGCAAGATAATGAACGTGCAGACCGTCGTCAGCACTGGCCGCCTGATGAAGGTATTGACAAACATAAATCAAGCAATAATGGAATTGTTTCAGACTGGTTAGGAACGTAGTAGCTTTTTATTAATATAAGGATTTATTAAGGCTTAATGTCGGCGATCGCACAAGATTGGGGATTGGGTACAAGAGGCAGAGGAGCAAAGGCGGACAGAGGCAGAGGAGCAGAGGGGAAAGACTTACTGCAACTTCTCCCCTGCTCCCCCGGTTACTGAGCGTAGTCGAAGTATGCTCCCCTGCTAGGAAAAGTCACCGTTTAGTCGCATCAACTGAAAAATGCGGTAATGAATCTAAATTTCTAATTAGCTTTGCCATTACTCGAAAAATTTAACGATTGCTCGTCATTGACCCAAATTGCTTGTTGAGGTACAGAGATGGATATTCCAGCTTCGTCTAAGGCAACTTTTAGGCGGCGGCGAAACTCGCGTGCTACATCCCATTGCTTGAGGGGCAGTGTTTTAATCCAGACACGAATAATCAAACCGCGATCGCCAAATTGATCTATTCCCAAAACTTGCGGTGGTTCCAAAATTTGACTCTGCCATTGCATTTCTTGATTCATCTTATCGGCGATAGTTGCAATCAAGTTCAAAGCCTTTTCTGTATCGGCTTGGTAGGCGATGGGAATTGTTAAATCGGCTCGCGACCAACGACTAGAAAGATTGGCAACAACTTTAATTTCACCATTGGGGATCGTGATTAAACGCCCTTCAGAATCCCGCACTTGGGTCATCCGCAGATTCAGAGTTTCTACTAAGCCTCCCACGTTCCCCACATTAATCACATCGCCTAAAGCATACTGGTCTTCTAAAATGATCAAAAAACCGTTAATCGCATCTTTAATTAAGTTTTGCGATGCCAAAGACAATGCAACACCAACTAAACTCGCACCCGCTAGTAAGGGAACGATATCTATCCCCAAGGATACCAGCGCGATCAAGAAACCTACTCCTACCCAGATCACAGTAGTGATACTTTTAGTTACACCAGAAAAAGTGGAAACACGCAGTTGCAACCGTGCAGAACTTTCTGGAGTGAGGAAAGCACCACTGCTAATCAGTGTGGAGGCGAAGCGGTCAATCAGGGCGTAGGTCAAACGAATTGCTACATAGGTTGCCAAGGATACAACACCTAATCGCACAGGAAACTGGGCGGCTGTGAGAATTGCTACCTGCAAACCTCGTGTATAGGGAAATAAACCCAAAATAAAGAAGCTTCCACCTCCCCAAATTCCGGCTTGACTGAGCTGAAACAATCGTCTCTTGGCTTCTTGGAGATGTTGCTGTTGCCGTTGATTTAGTTGTGTTGTAATTGCTTGATCTGTTGGTTTTGAGTAGTTGAAGAGTTCTCTTTGGGGTTGAGAGGCAATGGAGTTTTCTAAATTCTTTTGGGAACGCCGCTGCCAGCTATATACCCCCCAACTCATAACAATCATTGCTAGTCCGATACCGCCAGCAATTTTACCTTGGTCGATTAAAGATTGAATTTGCCTTTCTTGCTTGGCTTGTTGCAAGTCTTCTTGTAATGATTCGGCGACTTGATTTGCCGATGTCGATATATCTACCTGTCGCAGTTCCGCATCTTCCGAAGTAACGGTCATCAGATATTGACCGTTGACATAAATTACTGGTAATTCGTTTACTTTGCGAACTTCTACCTTGACTGGTGTTTTTGCTGGTGATTGAAAGTAATTTTGACCAATTTTCTGCAACTTCTTTTGAATATCTTCTGAACGCTCAGGAAAGTTGGTTCTTGTTGCCGCTATTTGAAATAACCGACGACCATCTAAATAAATCCAGCCCGAAACAACTCTGTTATCTGAATCATTACTAATACTGCTGGGAGCTTGCAGTTGCGGTAACAAAGGTATCTGGGCCGTGGCTTTTGGCACAGATACAATGCCTATAGCCATTGAACTAGCGATGCCTACGGCGGGCAAAGCCAACGCCAAAAATTTAAAGCGCACTCAAACACCTCCTTAAGTAAAATCTATCAATTACTACTTTAACTATCCTGCTTAATTCCTTTGGGTAGATGTACCTATCTAAAGTTGAAGTTTTCCCTTGAGTTGATGAAAGTTTGATGTTTTTTCGTTGTCTTCTATCTTGAGACAGATGACGAAAATCAGGATTTCAGCCTGAAAAGAGTCTTATGCTTACCAAAGATAAAACAAAAAGGAAGAAGCTGAAGAGGAAGTTGACATTCCGGCGATCAAACGTCAAGCTAGTTTTGAGGATTCTTGACTAGTGATTTGCTTTCATCCAAGCAAAAATCGCCAATAGTAGAATAACCTAGTAGAGTGCGTAAAACTTACGTAGCTTTTTTAATTTTTTGAGGTAACTTTTGATGACCGCAACTTCTCCCCGATTAAAGCACGAGGTTAAAGACCTCGGCCTAGCTGCCTTGGGAAGACAGCGCATTGAATGGGCTGGACGCGAAATGCCAGTTTTGAAGCAAATCCGCGATCGCTTTGCAACCGAAAAGCCCTTCGCTGGTTTACGCCTTGTAGCTTGTGCCCACATTACAACCGAAACAGCACATTTGGCGATCGCTCTGAAAGCCGGTGGTGCAGATGCGCTATTAATTGCTAGCAATCCTTTATCAACCCAAGATGACGTAGCCGCTAGCCTCGTCGTCGATCATGAAATTCCCGTCTTTGCTCAAAAAGGCGAAGATAACGAAACTTATAACCGCCACGTCCAAATAGCTTTAGATCATCGCCCCAACATTATTGTTGATGACGGTAGCGATGTGGTTGCAACTTTGGTACAACAACGCCAACACCAAATTGCTGATTTGATTGGTAGCACCGAAGAAACCACCACTGGGATCGTGCGGTTACGCGCCATGTTTAGAGAAGGCGTTCTCACCTTCCCCGCAGTCAACGTCAACGACGCTGACACCAAGCACTTCTTTGATAATCGCTATGGTACTGGGCAATCAACCCTAGATGGCATTATCCGCGCCACCAATATTTTGTTGGCTGGTAAAAACATTGTTGTCGTCGGTTATGGCTGGTGTGGTAAAGGTACAGCCCTCCGCGCCCGTGGGATGGGTGCTAACGTCATCGTCACCGAAATCGACCCCATCAAGGCAATTGAAGCCGTAATGGATGGCTTCCGCGTCCTGCCAATGGCTGAAGCTGCACCCCAAGGTGATATATTTATCACTGTGACTGGTAACAAGCACGTCGTTCGCGGCGAACACTTCGATGTCATGAAAGATGGTGCGATCGTTTGTAACTCCGGTCACTTTGACTTGGAACTTGATTTGAAATACTTGGCTGCACAAGCTAAAGAAATCAAAGAAGTTCGTCCTTTCACCGAAGAGTATAAATTGAAAAATGGTAAATCAGTTGTCGTTCTCGGACAAGGACGCTTGATTAACCTAGCTGCGGCTGAAGGACACCCCAGCGCGGTAATGGATATGAGTTTTGCCAACCAAGCTTTGGCTTGCGAATACCTGGTGAAGAATAAAGGTAAGTTGGAACCTGGTTTGCACTCAATTCCGGTTGAAGTCGATCAAGAAATTGCTCGGTTGAAGTTGCAGGCTATTGGTATCACGATTGATAGCCTAACACCCGATCAAATTGAGTACATCAATTCTTGGACAAGTGGAACTTGATACATTGATTAGTTGATTTTTTAAGGGATAAGCCCAAAAGCTTATCCCTTTTTTTTGTGTTTTGCGCATACTGCAAGCGTAATCCGCAAAGTGCAAAAGCTTACTTAACGTGAGTTCGATGAACCTCTCCCTCACAACCTCCCTCTCCCACGGAGAAAGGGAGGAGCAACGATAAATTAGGGTTTTGGCTCCCCTCTCCGACACGGAGCTACGGTGTACACACAAGTCCTTCTCACCCCCTCTAACTCCCCCGATGCATTGGGGGAGAACCGGATATTTATTTCCGCCCTTGACAAGCTATGGTGTATACACAAATTATCGAATCGCTACTAGTCCTCGAATTACCCCACCCTAACCTCCCCGTATGTATTGGGGAGGGAACTAGATTTTCCGGATTCCCCCCTTCACAAGGAGGGATTAAGGGGGGTGATTCGACTTGTGTATACACGGTAGCTTTGACAAGGGGGGACTAAGGGGGTAAATCCAGGGTTTGGGCTTGATTATCAAGATGTGTGTACACGGTAGCCGACACAGAGGGAGGTTGTCCGGGAGAGGTTCATCGAACTCACGTTAAATCTTGTGTTTCCTCTAATCTATCTAACCATCGTTGACTTTCTTTTTCTTCTATTTGTCGTTGAGGCGTTTTTTTGCTATTCCTAAATCTTCTATATCTTTAGCCCAAACTTGTTGATTAAATATTCCTAGCGGCACTTTGCTTGTATTGGCTGCAAACGTTGTATCTGAGTTTTGCACTTTGTACTTCTAGATTCTGTCGGTTGTATTCGCATCAATATTGCAATATTCTTCATCAAGATTGCCATATTAATCATCAATATTGCAATGTTCCTCATCAATATTGCAACGTTCTTCATAAATATTGCAATGTTCCTCATCAATATTGCAATGTTCCTCATCAACATTGCAATATTCCTCATCAACATTGCAATATTCCTCATCAATATTAAAGCAATTGCCAAGAAAAACAGGTAAAAACTGGAAATATAGAGAAATTACCCAAATTGATTGGAATTTTTTTAACAAATATAATGATCGCTAATTTTACTGAACCAAAAAACAGCTTGAGTAAGCCAAAGTAGCTTTAGAAACCTCTCTAAGGAATATATTGATGTCCCGTAAAAAACGTACATCCCGTGTTCTCGAAAAAGCTGAGTTGAGATCCGCTGGACTAAAAGCAATTGATTCAAATATGAGTTTTGGTGATGATTGCGATTTGCAAAATCTGAGTCAAGCAATTGAACAGCTAAGAACCATGCTTGATGCTTATAACACTGCGTTAACTGTAATTGATTCTTCTAAAACGAAAATTGATGCGATGGAGAAAACCCTAAGTAATCTTACAGATAAGATGGTCAGAGGGGTTGCTTTTAAATATGGCAAAGATAGTAGCGAATATGAAATGGCGGGTGGGGTTCGCGAGAGTGAACGGATTCGCAAAAGCAGATTGAGCCGCTTGAAAGCTGCTGGTGGAGAAGCATCAGATAAAAATCCTAAAACTACCTAATACAGCCCGGATAAAAGCATAAAACAGCAGGGAAAGCAATGTTCTTACAAGGGATGTAGAGAACGAACAAAGGTACTTGGCTGATTAAAATTATTTTCTCAATTATTGCAATTGTTTATGGTAAAGCATAATCTATTGCAATTTTTTATATTTACTAACGGTCTTTGATAAACAATAATTATATACAGCTACTATCATGCATCATCATGCATATTAGATCGGGTATTTTATAGTTATATTTAATATTTTAGAATACTGAGACTCTTGCTGCATAGTGTTTTCAACCATTTTACTTGTCTAAATACTGATTAGAGTTTATAGTGATACGGTGTTTTCCGTTCCTTGTCTCGGCAGATTCATAACATGATTTATTCTGGCAAATTACACAAGTATTTTGCGGGCATTTCTTTGTCTGTAATTTTAGTAGGTGACTTAGTTTTCACACAAAATACTGCTCCAGTTTTAGCTGAAACTATAAATACATCGGTCGGCGAACCTGTGACATTCAGTTGCAATGATAGTGAAGCGACAATCGCAGCTAAAAATGGCCCCAAAGTAGCTAATGGATCGGCAAGAATTTACATTGGTTATCAGCAATTCTCAAATAACAAAAACCCTATAACTATCCGCTTTAATAATGGGATAAAAGCATGGTGTCGTGATGATTACGAGACAACAGGCGATGATGGTACAGGTTACGGATTGTATTGGAATGGAAGTGATGTTTTATATGGCATTTACTCTTCTACAGGCAGTCAGACAGGTAACAATTTTAGCCGTTTTGCCAGTGGTCGGTGGTTGTCTAGCTATGGTAATGGAGGCGGGCCAAAAGTCGCAGTGATAGCCCGGATTAATCCAGCTAATGGTCAGGTTGATTATGCCACATTTTTATCTTCTAAAAAGCCAGATAATGGACAAACGAACTCTTTACTCGTTCAGTCTCTATCATGGAATGGCGCAAATTTGACTGTGAAAGCAATGTCATGGTGGAATCCCCGTAACACCTATACAAATTCCATGTATTGCACTGGTTCATCACCTTATCAATACACAGCCGCGTTTACAAGCGATTTAAGAACGATGACCTCAGCTTCAGCCAGTACTTGTTGGTAAAAGGAAAAATTTAGCTTTCAAATTAAGGAAACATATTGTTTCCAGTTGTTTAAGAATTAACAACAACCCTGGCGAATCGAATTTACAACCTTAAATCCCCAACTTCTTATGGATTTAAGGTTTTCTTGTTCTTCGCAAATGATTTAAAATTGACTTTGTAAAAACAGCGATTCATCGCGTCTCTTGCCTTAACCGAATTGAAAGTAACGCTTCATTTAGGCACACGAACGAAGTTTTGCGTCAATTCGTGCCCTAGACACAATGGAATAGCTATTGCTCCAGAATTCCCAGAGGTACCAACATGACTGTTATCACTCCTGATAGTCTCATCGTGGAAGAAAGCCCCTCTCACGCCGCGCATAAACCAAATCGTATGCTCTGGATCAGCGAAGCAGGAGGACTTACCCAGTTCGGCGCGTTCATCGAAGTCTTGCAGCCTGGCTCTCGTTCGTCAATCAAACATTGGCATAGTGCTGAGGATGAAATGGTCTATGTCCTCGAAGGCGAGATCGTGCTCATCGAAGGAGACGCAAAGACTGTACTACGTCCTGGCGACGCCGCAACTTTTCAAGCAGGAGTGCCGATAGGCCACTTTCTCGAGAATCGTAGCTCCAAGGCAACGCAATGCCTGATAGTCGGCACTCGAGCGGAAGTAGACACAATCACGTATCCTGACCACGATCGGGTTTGTCACCGTAACCGATCGCTGCCAGACGACATTTGGACTAACGGCGCGGGAGAACCTGCCTCGAGTCCCTACTAGAAATGATTGCTGGATGCTTTTTGTACGCTGCGCGTACGGCTGTGTAGAAATGCCCAACAATGTTCTCGCTAGGTGCACTATCAAAGCGTCGCCTAACAAGTTGCTGCACCGGAACGCCACAAGTTGGTCGGTTGAGTTGCCAAGGTTGTCTGCGTCCGGTGAGTTTGGTCGTTAAACACCCAGATTTTGCTGCATCTGTTCCTAATTGTTCCCATTTGGACGCTGAATAATTGTCTCCACCACACGCCGCTTGGCTTTGGGATCGATACCTACTAAGCGCACATACTCACCGCTATATTCTGCCAGAGTTGCCTCCAAATTTGAGATGGCATCAGTCTCAGCATCAATGTGGCTATGAACACAAGTTTGCCAAGAACCTGTGCGGAAGCGGCGCTCATCTACGTGTTCAATACTAATTTTGTAACCTTGAGCCAATAATTCCCTAATTTGAGCTTGTGTATCTAGAGTCAAATGTGGACTGGATGCTTCCTGTTTCTGAAATCCATTTGTTTTTACTTCTTGGGTTGGGCTATTTAACGGCTGACTAATTGGTTTAATTGGTGTTACAACAGCAGGTGGTGTGGATTGAGAATTTCTACCTCGATTGAGACGATTGTAATCATCAACCAAATGGGAATTTTCTACCCGTTTTTGTTCGCCAACCAGGAAGTTTCCAGACTCGATTAAGTGAGACAGCCTGAAATCTGGCTTTTGAAATTCTGGCGGGCCTTTAGCGCTGTTAACCACACTCAAGGATATCTGCTCAAAACCTACTTTATGAATGTAGTTGCGGATTTGTTCGTCATAAATGCGCGATCGCAAAGCGCTAAAAAAGTCAATGGACTGATTGACAAAAGTATCAACTAGCTGTTCAACTTCCTTCTGTGACAGTCCATCCGCTTCAAAAATCCCCTTGACAATTCCCACCTTATCGTCTCTATCTGGTTCCCAGTAGAATTTCTCCATCCGTCCATCCCGAATTAACGGTGCATAGAGAGTAGAAAAATCATTACCTGTGACAATAATCGGCACGCGATGTAAAGGTGTGGAATCATAGCTTCCCGGCAACTGCACATCTGTGGGATTATCAGCAATATTCATCAGTGTGGCATTCACCAACTGCGTGTTTACAGTATATTGAGTCCCTTCATCAAAACGTCCAGCACCGGCATCTAAATCGTTAATCATCAGTACACACATTTTGCCGCGTACTTTGATCAGTTCTGCTGTTTCCCGATAGCGCAACCGAATCAACCGCGCTGGATCTCCCGCATCTGGACTTTCTAATTCGCCACCAGATATGTTAGTGACTTCGATACCCATTTTCTCGAAGACTAATTGACATTGAAATGTTTTACCTTCTCCTTTGCGTCCATGAATACCCAGTATCACGGGAACTCGCACGCCAGGAAGCTTCAGGAAATTTTTGGTAATGTGGACAGCAAGTTTGTCCAAAAAGCGGGGAGCGATGTAGTAACCCATGAGTTTATGTGATGAAAAATTAACACTTCTAAGGTTAATGTTAATTTTTTTTGGGGATAGCGATCGCTTTTCTTTCAGACAAGCTTGTGTTTGTTCATCGTGTTGGGTTGATTAGACATCTTGCAAAAATAACAAATGCCAGGATATTGGGGTGCATGTTAAAGGTTAAAGGGTAAAGGAAAATTCCATACCTTTACCCTATTACCCCTTCCCCTTTTCCCTACAATGCCAAGAAGTCTATTGTCTGTTACCATTGAACACGCGCCCAAGCATGGAAGGAGTGAAAACTGCTGTTATTTGGTAGTGCCAAAGATTTGATTACAATATCAAATGACTTTGATAAGCCATTTGTATAATTTCAGGATTATTTAGATTAACCTATTTTTGAGAATAGAGCGTGTTTTCAAACACGCCCTAGTATTGCATATCGCTACAGTTAATAGAAATCGTTTGTATTTACTACGTCTCATTAGCCAAAATTTCTTTTAAAGCAGACAACGCCTCTACTGTTAATGTATTTGGGTTGTTAGGATCGTCAGGCAATATAATACCGCGCTTTGCAAGAGCAGCAATAATCTTAGGGTTTAGTAATACTGAATCAGCAGGCGTTGCGCCACCGTATACACTTTTCAATTCCCGATCATCTGTTATTTCTTCAATAAACATAACTGGAGCTTGATTTAAATCGACGTTATCTTTGATTTGGTTTTTAGTCATAAATCACATCCCAATTACGCATTGTTAGCTAATTATTGAATGCATACTTAATGTATCATTTGGAAAAAGCAAAAATCAAGGGTTGATATCGAAAAAGCCTACTTTTATAACTAATTTTGCTAATTTTTGGATTAATGTAATAAGGCAAGGGCTGAGGACGCGATCGCACTTCTTGGCAGTGTACCAGTTAACAAATGTTTAGCCCAACGCTGTCGGTGGCTTTTCATATTATGGCAAAAACGATTGTAAAAAACCTTGAGAGTGTAGTCTCAACGTTACAATTGGCCCAATACTTTATTTGCACTTGTTGTGGTTTAACATCACTTTTGATTTAATTTTACTTCTGTAATGCTGATGGATACTTATAATATAGGAATTAAAATTTAACTATGGAAACACAACCGATAGAAGTAATTGGAGGTGGACTAGCTGGGACAGAAGCAGCTTGGCAAATAGCGCAAGCTGGAGTGCCAGTAATTCTGCATGAAATGCGTCCAAAGCGATTTAGTCCGGCTCATCATACAGAACATTTAGCAGAATTAGTGTGTAGTAATTCCTTTGGGGCAATGGCAAGCGATCGCGCGGCGGGATTATTGCATGAAGAGTTACGCCAACTCGGTTCGATTATCATCTCAAAAGCTGATGAACACGCCGTGCCGGCTGGTGGGGCGCTAGCCGTAGACAGGGGAGAATTTGGCCAAGATTTAACTAAAACTTTAGCGAGTCATCCTTTAGTTGAATTCCGTCGGGGTGAAGTGTCTGCAATTCCTGAAGGGATTGTGGTTTTAGCAACCGGGCCTTTAACTAGTCCCGATTTAGCAGAAGATTTGCAACGCTTTACGGGGATGGAATACCTCAGCTTTTTTGATGCAGCCAGTCCGATTATCGTCGGAGATTCGATTAATCGTGACATTGCTTTTATGGCATCGCGTTATGACAAAGGTGAAGCTGCTTATCTCAACTGCCCAATGAATAAAGAGCAGTACTTGCACTTTCGGGAAGAACTCTGTAAAGCCGAACAAACAGAACTCAAGGGCTTTGAACGAGAAACGGCGAAATTTTTTGAAGCTTGTTTGCCCATAGAAGAACTAGCCCAGCGCGGGGAAGATACCATGCGTTACGGCCCCCTAAAGCCAGTGGGATTGTCAGATACTCGCACAGGGGAACGTCCTTATGCTGTAGTGCAGTTACGACAAGAAGATAAAGCCGGTCAACTGTGGAATATGGTAGGATTTCAAACTAATCTGCGTTGGGGCGAGCAAAAGCGAATCTTTCAATTAATTCCCAGTTTAGAAAAAGCAGAGTTTGTCAGGCTGGGAGTGATGCACCGCAACACTTTTATTAATGCTCCCCAATTAATGCATCCTACCTTGCAATTTAAAGAGCGTCCGACATTGTTAGCGGCTGGACAATTGATTGGTACTGAAGGTTATACTGCTGCGGCTGCGGGTGGTTGCTTGGCGGGAATTAATGCCGCGCGATTAGCCTTGGGTAAAGAAGCTTTGGTTTTACCACCAACAACAATGATCGGTGCATTATTAGAATTTATTAGTTCCGCTTCGCCGAAGCATTTCCAACCAATGCCGCCAAACTTTGGAATTTTCCCCGATTTAGGAATGAAAATCAAAAGTAAACCAGAGCGTTATGGACGTTACCGCGATCGCTCTTTAACTGATTTGGCAAACTGGAAAGCTAATCTTAATTAATGGGCATTGGGCATCCCTTCGGCTTCGCTCAGGGCAAGTGGGCATTGATTATCCCCCTTGTCCCACCATTTCCCCATCTCCCCACCTCTATCTATTTTTTAATAGTGACTAATCCATGTATGCCAAGCGCTGTAATTACACCTCCTAGCAATCCCCAGGTACCATCGGCAAATACGTTAATGCGATGAATGTAGGTGCGATGATAGGCATACTCTAACTGTCTATCATTTACTATTCCTCCGACCTCTACCACGTTTTCCACATAGTTTTCAGCTTTGATCAGTGCTGCATAATCGAGATTAAACCAATACAACGATACTCCCACCACCGCCAAACCTGGAAAAACTAAGGTAATTAAAAGAATTGCTATGCGTGCGTTCATACATCTCAGCCGCTAATAAACCTGCTCAATGCTGACATACTTAGAATCCTTGTGTTACAACTTGGCAGGCCAATTTAATAATGCGTTGGAGTGAGTGAATCAGATTTTGGGAATAATCCTCATAGTGTTTGAAAGCATCGTTTTAGTTAGGTTCGCACTATGAGAGGGCGATTTCTAGAAAAAAAGCAGATTTATTGCTGTTTATCTATTGCATTTTGCTGTATTTTGTGGATATGTTTAGCATTAATTCCAGCCGACGCAACATCTACAGAGTCTATTGATACTCTGCGACAACAGCAGCAACAAATGAACCAGCAGCGTCAGGGTGTAGTTGGAGAGCGCGATCGCTTAATAAATCTCCAACAAGAGGCCCAAAAACACCTGACTGGTTTAAAGCAAAATCTGCAAACGACAGATAGCTATCTTCTAGAGAGCGAATCACGATTACAACTTGCTAGCCAACGCCTCCAGCAGTTAGAAGCTGATTTAGATGTGGCAGAACGTTCATATCAGGAGCGGCAAATTGCAACAGTAGCACGATTGCGTTATCTCCAGCGATCGCCTGCTTTTGCGGGATGGGCAGTTTTGCTCGAAAGTGAAAATATCAGCGACTTTTTCAGCCGTCGTCATCAGTTGAAGTTAGTGTTTCAAGCAGATCAGAAAATTTTGGTAAAACTCAACACCCAAGCAAACTCGATCGATAAACAAAAAACGGAAGTAGAACAGCAAAAAAACGAAATTGGTTTAATTCGCGAGCAACTGTTGGCACAAAAAGCCGATTATCAAACCCAGGCGCAATCACAATCAGAATTGATTCAACGCCTGAATAGCGATCGCCTCGCCTTAGAAGCTGCACAAAATCAGCTAGAAAGAGAATCCAAAAATCTGGAAGTTTTGATTCAACAAAAGGTAGCAGAAGCCCAAGAAAAAACCAACAGCCGAACAGGTATCATCATTCGAGGAACTGGTGTAATGGCATATCCCAGCGATGCTTCTACTAGCAGTCCCTTCGGTTGGCGGGTACACCCAATTCTTGGCTATCGTCGCTTTCATGCCGGGTTAGATTTTGCCGCCAGCTATGGTAGTAAAATTCGGGCAGCCGATTCGGGAACAGTAATTTTTGCTGGCTGGTATGGTGGTTATGGCAGAGCGGTAATTATCGACCACGGCAATGGTATGACTACACTCTACGGGCATACCAGCGAGTTATATGTTTCTGAGGGACAAGCAGTTGAACGCGGACAAGCGATCGCAGCTGTTGGTTCCACAGGTTTCTCAACTGGCCCCCACCTCCACTTTGAAGTTCGTCGCAATGGTACACCCGTAGACCCAGCTAATTATCTTTAAAGCTGCGAATTTTATCACAGACGTGCTATAATATAGAAGATTAAGGGCGCGTGGCTCAGTGGATAGAGCAACAGATTCCGGTTCTGTGGGTCGGGGGTTCAAATCCCTCCGCGCTCGTTACCTTTACAGACTAACCACAAAATCGAGAGCTTATTTTCTCTCATAGGATAAACCTAATTTATCCTATGAGACAGAATCGGAATGGATAGTCTGGAATACAAAAATTAGTGTACGTATGTGGTGATTGATATAACGCTACACTACAGGTTTTGTTTTCTCATTCAGTCTCTCACCCGAATGGCACTAACAAAAACCCAAAGGCTTGTATCGTCTTGTTCCTAGCCTGGAGGCTGGGAATCTTTTAAAAGAGGCTCTGCCTCTTGTCAAACTACTGGAGGCGGCAGCCCTTCCAGAATGGGTTTCCTACCTAGAGGCTCTTAACCAGTCAGAGCAAGGGCTGTATCTTTTCTTAGTGCCATTAGTCTCTCACCCCTATTACCTACCCCAAAATTGTTTTAAAAAATTAAACAACAGGGCATTTGTTGGAGGAATTCTTAAAGTAGAGGTAGAGGCTAATCTTCTCTACTAGTAGCACATGGGTTTGATGCAACTAGGATTTTTGTGGAGCGCAATTAATTATGACTGCTTTAACCTTACAATTACCTGCTAATCTGCAATTTACTGATGAGGAATTTGCACAAATTGTCGCTGTGAATAAAGAATTACGACTAGAGTTAACTGCTGAAGGGGAATTAATTATCATGTCACCTACTGGGGGAGAAACGGGAAACCGTAATTTTGATTTATTAGGTCAGATATGGTTTTGGAGCAATCAAAATAAGCTCGGAAAAGCTTTTGATTCTTCTACTGGGTTTAAACTGCCAAATGGGGCAACTCGTTCGCCTGATGCTTCTTGGATAAGGATACAAAGATGGGAAGCTCTTACCCCAGAACAAAGAAAGAAATTTATTCCTTTGTGTCCTGATTTTGCAGTGGAATTAGTCTCTGAAACTGATGATGTAGAAGATACTAAAACCAAAATGACAGAATATTTAGCAAATGGTTTACAACTCGGTTGGTTGATTAATCCTAAAGAGAAACAAGTCATAATTTATCGCCCAAATCTTGCACCAGAAGTTTTACAATCTCCCACAAGTTTATCGGGTGAAGATGTTCTCCCTGGTTTTGTTTTAAATTTACAGCAGATTTTTGCATAGATAGACTGATTATATGGTTTTCCAGTACACTAATGCATTTGTTACTATAGCATCGGTTCATTGTGAGGAGTTAGTGAATTTCTATACTAGATTTCTGGAGCAAAAGCCAGTTATTTTGATTCCAAATGTCTATGCTGAGTTTAATTTAATTAGTATGCGATTAGGTATTTTTAAACCAAAGAACACAAATGAGTCGGAATTTGAAGCGATTGCCAAAAGTAAGATAAGTTTGTGTTTAGAAGTAAGTAACTTAGAAGATGCGATCGCTCACCTAACTGCTTTGGGCTATCCTCCACCAGGAGACATTTCCATTGCTTCTCACGGCAGAGAAATTTATGCCTATGACCCTGATGGCAATCGTCTGATTTTACATCAAGCGGCTACAGGGAGTCATTAGTCATTTGCAAAGGACAAATGACTAATGACAAAGGACAAATAACAAAGGACAAATAAAAAAATGGCTATAACTCAAAACTATAGATTAAACCTGATTCAATGGTATCCAGGTCACATTGCGAAAGCTGAAAAGAAGCTCAAAGAACAGTTGAAGCGTGTAGATGTGGTGTTTGAGGTACGAGATGCTCGGATTCCCTTAGCAACTCACCATCCCCAAATAGGTGAGTGGGTAGAAGGTAAAAAACGGGTGTTGATACTTAACCGAGTAGATATGATTACACCACAAATGCGATCGCTATGGATCGATTGGTTTAAACGTCAAGGAGAAGTCCCTTATTTTACCAACGCTCAACATGGTAAAGGTATAGCAGAAGTAGCGCGGGCAGCGCAAGCTGCTGGGGTAGAACTTAATCAAAGAAGAAGCGATCGCGGTATGTTACCCCGTCCAGTGCGAGCTGTGGTGATTGGTTTTCCCAATGTTGGTAAATCAGCTTTAATTAACCGCCTGTTGGGAAAGCGAGTTGTGGAAAGTGCAGCTCGTCCTGGCGTAACTCGCCAACTACGCTGGGTGCGAATTTCCGAACATTTAGAATTGCTTGATGCTCCTGGTGTCATCCCTTTGAGATTAGAAGACCAAGACGCAGCCTTGAAATTAGCTATTTGTGATGATATCGGTGAAGCATCTTACGATAACCAGCTAGTAGCAGCAGCCTTAGTGGATTTACTCAACTATTTAGAAGCTGTAGCAGGAGATTTATTACCAAAAAAACCATTACAGTCTCGTTATCAACTCGATTCAACATCAGACACCGGAGATACCTATTTACACGCCTTGGCAGAGCATCGTTACAAAGGTGATGTAGAGCGAGCAGCAAGGCAACTTTTAACAGATTTTCGTAAGGGATTGTTGGGTGAAATGAGTTTAGAATTACCACCAAATTAAATCTAAATTCAAATAGTAAAAATTAGGAAATCTATTTGATTTTTAACAGGACTTACGCAAGTGTCACAAGCAATGGCGCGGCTATGTTGTGCTGCGCGCCAAACAACTAGGCGATAAACATGATAACGTCTTGACTTTTAATTGCAAAGATAAATAATTTTATAAATTGTTTGACCAGTTTTATAAGCTAAATCTTTGAGCTTAAACCAGACTAAAATAGCGCATTCAATATGATTTATGGGAGTAGCACATAGTTACTGAAAAATGCGATCGCGCGCGTTAGATACTGCCACTCACCAACTAAATTAGAGATTTCCAAGAAATAAATTATCCAAATAAACGTAGACGCATACTCCTACAAAGAAGCAAGCTACGCAAAGCGTCTGTCTGCGACACGCTGTTCGCGTTCGTAGAAAAGCGGCTACTCTACGAAAACGCCAAAGGCGAAGCCGCTTTTCTACCACTCCAAGCGCAGAGAACACAAAAAGAGAAGAAATAGAAAGAATTTTTGCGTCAGTTTTGAGATATTTTTATTTGGAAGTTTCTTAATACTTTTTTAATGTTGCCTCATGCCTTTCTTTGTCAGGTCAAAAACTCTTTGACGGAGTTCTGATACTACTTTGGGAAATCATCAAAATGCGTTCGCCACATTTATATAAAGGTGTTTGCATTCCTACTCTTTGGCTTCAGTGCCCGATACCCAATGTAACTTTTCTAATGGTTGTTACTCAATTTATAGTAGTGGGAATTATAACACTAGTATAAAGAGATTTTCGTAAAAATTTATGAGCGCAAAAGTTGATGGAACTTTAAGGATTGCTGGCTACCAAATCATCGAGCAACTTTATTCAGGTTCTCGTACTCAAGTGTATCGGGCAATTCGAGAATGCGTAGGCGCAGCCCGCCGCAGGCATCGCCTACCAGTTGTCATCAAGCTCTTAAAACGAGAATACCCAACTTTTACCGAATTAGTCCAGTTTCGCAACCAATATGCGATCGCTAAAAACCTAGATATTCCCGGCATTATCAAACCCTACTGCCTGGAAGCCCATCATAATGGCTATGCCCTAGTCATGGAAGACTTTGGTGGTGTTTCCCTGCGGCAATTTACTCAAGGAAAAACACTGACATTAGAGCAATTCTTACCCATTGCTCTGCAACTACTAGAAATCTTACACCAGTTACATCAACAGCGCGTCATTCACAAAGACATCAAGCCAGCCAACATCTTGATTCACCCTGACACGAACCAAATCAAGCTGATTGACTTTAGTATTGCCTCACTCTTACCACGAGAAACCCAGGAACTTCAGAGCCTCAATGGACTAGAGGGAACGCTAGCCTATCTGTCGCCAGAGCAAACCGGACGGATGAACAGAGGCATTGACTACCGCAGTGACTTCTATTCTTTAGGTGTGACTTTCTTTGAATTACTGAGTGGAAAATTGCCCTTTGAGTCCTATGAACCGATGGAGTTGGTGCATTATCACATTGCGAAACTTCCACCTAGCCTGTGCGATTTCAACCCCAAATTGCCCTTGATGCTGGGCGAAATTGTCCGCAAACTGATGGCGAAGAACGCCGAAGACCGCTATCAAAGTGCGCTAGGACTTAAACATGACCTTGTTACCTGCTTAGAACAGTGGCGAGAAACAGGCAAACACACCTGGTTTGATTTAGGACAGCGAGATATTAGCGATCGCTTTCTCATACCCGAAAAACTCTACGGACGGGAATCGGAGGTACAAACGTTACTAGAAGCATTTGGTGATGTTGCCAATGGTGGCTCTCAACTGATGCTAGTGGCAGGTTTCTCTGGTATTGGCAAAACCGCAGTCGTCAATGAAGTGCATAAACCGATTGTGCGCTGGAACGGCTACTTCATCAAAGGCAAATACGACCAGTTCAACCGCAACATTCCTCTGTCTGCTTTTGTACAAGCCTTTCGCGATTTGATGGGACAGTTGCTTAGGGAAAGCGATACTCAACTGGAGCAATGGCAAAGTAAGATTTTAGCGGCAGTTGGAGAGAATGGGCAAATCTTGATTGAGGTGATTCCTGAACTGGAGCAGTTGCTCGGCAAACAGCCTGCGATCGCTGAACTATCAGGCGGTGCGGCACAACACCGTTTCAATCTGCTGTTCCAAAAGTTCATTCAGGTGTTCGCGACCAGAGAGCATCCGTTGGTAATATTTCTGGATGACTTGCAGTGGGCAGATTCGGCATCACTGAATTTGCTGAAGCTGTTAATGTCTCAGAGCGATTGCAGCCATCTATTTATTATTGGCGCATACCGCAACAACGAGGTATTTGCGGCTCATCCACTGATGTTGACGCTAGATGAAATTGAAAAAACTTCTTCTGGCATCAAAACCTTGAGCCTAGCTCCCTTGAGTCAAGCAGATGTCAACCATTTAATCGCCGACTCTCTCAGTTGTACGACGGCACAGGCATTACCGTTAACAGAGTTAGTCGATCGAAAAGCCAAAGGCAATCCCTTTTTCACAACTCAGTTTTTGAAAGCGCTACATGAGGATGGGCTGATTACCTTTAATTGGGAGACAGGTTTTTGGCAGTGTGATATAGCACAAGTGCGATCGCTTGCTCTGACTGATGATGTGGTGGAATTTATGGCACAACAACTTCAAAAATTGCCCAACATCACTCAAGATGTTCTGAAACTGGCAGCCTGTATCGGCAATCAGTTCGATTTGGCGACGTTAGCGATCGTTTATGAAAAGTCGCAAGCAGAAACCGCTTCAGACTTGTGGAAAGCATTGCAAGAAGGATTTATCATTCCTACCAATGAAATTTACAAGTTTTATCAGGATTCCTCATTGGCGATCGGTCATTTGCAAATGACAAATGACGAAGGACAAATGACGGTTTACAAATTCTTGCACGATCGCGTCCAGCAAGCTGCTTATTTCCTGATTCCAGGCGAACAAAAACAGATAGCTCACCTAAAAATTGGGCAACTATTACTGACTCATACGCCTGTTGCCAAACAAGACGAAAAATTATTTGAAATCGTTAACCAACTTAATATCGGCAAATCCCTAATTGTCGATTTATCTAAGCAAATAGAACTCGCCCAACTCAATCTGAAAGCTGGACAAAAAGCCAGAGCCGCAACTGCCTATACAGCCGCATTTGAGTATTCCACTATGGGCATCGCCTTGTTAGCTGAAAATATGTGGCAAACGCAGTATGAGTTAACCTTAGCCCTCTACGAAGCTGCCACTGAAGCCGCTTACCTGAGCGGCAACTTTGAGCGGATGACACAATTGGCGGCAATCATTACAGAACACTCTAGAAACTTGTTGGATACGATTAAGGTCTATGAAGTTCAAATTCAAGCAGCTCAAGCCCAACATCAATTTATAGAAGCAGTAGAGATTGCCCTCAAGAGTGTGGAGCGTTTAGGAAACAGCCTTCCAAAGCAACCCAGTCAATCAGATATTGCCAAAGCATTCGAGACGACTAAATCCATCTTGGCTGGAAGGCAACCACTGGATTTAATCAATTTACCCCAAATGACAGATCCTAACAAATTAGCAGTTGTACGGATTCTTGCCACTGTCACTTCTGCTGCTTTTGTTGTCACTCCAGCGCTCTTACCATTTATTGTTCTCGAACAGGTCAATTTATCCGTTCAATATGGCAATAGTTCATTTTCGGCAATTGGCTATGGCTACTATGGAATGATACTTTGTGGGATGACAGGAGAGATTGACTCTGGCTATGAGTTTGCACAACTAGCACACTTGTTGCTGGAACATTTCAATGCCAAAGAACTAAAGTCCAGAGTCTATGTCGGAATTTACTGTTGCGTGTGGCATTGGAAAGAGCCGCTCAAGAACTCCTTAGCGTTTCTCCGGGAAGGCTACGAAGTTGGATTGGAAACGGGAGATTTAGAATCAGCTGCTATTTGCGGATTCATTTACATCTCATACTGTTGGTTTCTGGGCAAAGAATTAAGCGATCTCAACCGAGAGAGCGTTGCCTTCCGAGATCAGCTTGGGCAGCTCAACCAAGAAGGTCTTACCAGCCATCTGACCGTTTTTCAGCAACCAATTTTGAATATGCTGGGCGATTCTGCTGAACCTTGGCAGCTGACTGGAAATGCCTTTAATCGAGAGGAAATTGTGCCAGTTCTCCAGCGATCGGGCGATCAAACTGCGTTGTATTATCTCTATGCCAACCAACTTGGTCTGTGTTACATGTTTGGCAAGTTTGAGTTGGCGGTGTCAGCAGCGATCGCTGCTGAAAATTATATAGGTGGTGCTACAGGCTTATTCATCGTTCCGCTCTGCTACACCTATGATTCTCTAGCCCATCTGGCAATCTATTCTCAGGTTTGTGAGGCACAACAGCAACACATTCTGCAACGGGTGGCTAAAAATCAGGAAAAAATGAAAAAGTGGGCTGATCGTGCTCCAGAAAATTACCTGCACAAATTTTATTTAGTTGAAGCCGACCTATACCGAGTTTTAGGGCAGAAATCAGAGGCAATAGATTTGTACGATCGCGCCATAACTCTAGCTAAAGAACACGGTTATACCCAAGAAGAAGCCCTGGCCAATGAACTGACCGCTAAGTTCTACCTCGACTGGGGTAAACAGCGCATTGCCCAAGAATACATGACCCAAGCCTACTATGGCTATGCTCGTTGGGGCGCTAAAGCCAAAGTCGCCGACTTGGAACGACGCTATCCCCAACTCCTCGCCCCCATCTTAGAGCAAACCCGTTCTCCCTTCTCAACTAACGAAACTATCTTCATCTTGGAGAGTGTTACCTCCACCAGTTCCGCCACTTCCAATAGTAGCAACGTCTCTGTTGCTTTAGATTTAGCTACCATTCTCAAAGCTTCCCAAACTCTTTCTAGGGAAATCGAACTTGAAAAACTGCTTTCAGCTTTGCTGCATATCGTCATTGAAAATGCTGGAGCCGATAAATGTGTATTTATGCTTTTGGAGTCAGAGCGGTTGCTAGTTCAGGCTTTAGCACAACTTTCCCTGAGCAGTCTACAGAACCAAGCTGCCAAAGTTGATTTCTACTCGATGTTATTCAACCCACAGCCTGTTGAAGACTCAGTTGATGTACCAGTTCGCTTAATTAATAACGTCAAACGCAACTTACAACCAGCAGTAATTACTGATGCCACAGTGCATCCGCAATTAATTAACGACCCGTATATTCAGCAACAGCAACCCAAGAGTATCTTGTGCAGCCCGATTTTGCATCAGGGTAAGTTGTTGGGCATATTGTACCTGGAAAATAATTTAGCAACCGGAGCCTTTACAAGCGATCGCGTCGAACTGCTGAACTTACTTTGTGCCCAAGCCGCAATTTCTTTGGAAAATGCCCGAATTTACCAAAATTATCAAAACTATGCTCAACAGTTGGCACAATCTCTAGCAAAATTGCAAGCTAGTGAAATCCGCTTCCAAAATTTGGCAAATAATATTCCTGGGATGGTGTACCAATTCCGTCTGGAGGTGGATGGTTCAACTTCAACACCCTACGTTAGTTCTGGCTGTCTCGACTTATATGAGTTAGAGCCAGAGTTGGTAATGGCAGGGACGCATAGCGTTTACGCCATGAATCATCCTGACGATCGTCCGGCTATTGCCCAAGCGCTCGCTTACTCTGCCCAAAATCTCACACCCTTTGAGCAAGAATGGCGGATTATCCTGCCTTCAGGAACCGTGAAATGGATTCAATCTGCGGCTCGGCCAGAGCGACAAGCCGATGGTGCAATTGTATGGGATGGGGTAGTAATTGATATTAGCGATCGCAAACACGCCGAAGCATCTCTAGCTAAAGAACGAGAGTTTTTGAATGCCATCATTCACAATATTACTGATGGCATTGTTGTTTGCGATGCTAGTGGCAAATTGACTCTATTTAACAAAGCAACTCGTGAATTTCATGGTGTACCAGTAGAATCATTACCAGCAGAACAATGGGCAGAACACTTCTCACTCTATCAACCTGATGGTCAAACACCTCTATCAACCACGGAAATTCCTTTATTTCGCGCCTTGCAAGGAGAAATCGTCGAAAATGCCGAAATGGTAATTGCGCCGAAGCATGGCTCTAGGAGAATTTTATTAGCTAGTGGACAAGCAATCTTTGATGCTTCGGGTAACAAACTCGGTGCAGTAGTTGTCATGCGAGATATTAGCGAAAGGGCGCGGCTTGAAGCCGAACGCAAACTTGCTGAACTTGCCTTGCAGCAAAAATCACAAGATTTAGAACAAGCGTTAACCGATCTGCAAAACGCCCAATTGCAAATGGTGCAAAGTGAAAAAATGTCAGCGCTAGGGAATTTAGTTGCTGGTGTCGCTCACGAAATGAATAATCCCCTTGGTTTTATTGCTGCTAGTCTAAAACTTGCTAAACCTACTTTTACAGATGTAATTGAACACTTAAAACTCTATCAAGAAACCTTGCCTAATGGGAGTGATGAAATCAAAGACCATGCCCAAGAAATCGACTTGGATTATAGCTTAGAAGACTTGCCTAAGATGATTGATGCCATGTCGATGGCGTGCGATCGCCTGAAAAATATCAGCACCAGTTTACGAACTTTCTCGCGTGCCGATAAAGATTATAAAGTACCATTTAATATTCACCAAGGCATCGACAGCACGATTTTAATTTTGAAACATCGTCTCAAGGCTAACGAGCAACGTCCAGCAATTGAAGTGATAACTGAATACGCCACTTTACCTCAAATTGAGTGTTTCCCTGGACAACTAAATCAAGTGTTTATGAATCTACTAGCAAATGCTATTGATGCCTTGGAGGAATCGAATATCGATCGAAGTTTTGACGAAATTAAAGCAAATCCAAACTGCATTACAATTACCACTACAGTCGAAAATAATTTAGTTAAAATTACAATCGCTGATAATGGGAAGGGTATCGAGGAAGAAGTCGAACAAAAAATGTTTGACCATTTATTTACGACAAAAGCTGTCGGAAAAGGCACAGGATTAGGACTTGCGATCGCTCGACAAATTATTGTAGAAAAACATGGCGGAGCGATCGCAGTGAATTCCCAACTTGGGGAAGGAACTGAATTTGTGATTCAGCTACCGTTATCGGTATAATTAAATTTTAGCTTTCTTAAGTATGGTATTCAGATGGAGTCTGAACCCCCACCTGATTTGTCTCCTTGTACCCTTCTTCAAGCTTTCCCCGCTACCACCGAGTTTTTCTTCAAAAGTTCCACAGCGGCTTGATATTGCAAATCCGCTTCAGTACCAATCTGTTCGCGGTTAATGGCTGGTTGAGAAATAACTTTATCTGGCTTAATACCTAGTTTGTTAATATCCCGGTGTTCAGGAGTTTCATACTTAGCAATTGTGACTGCTAAACCCGAACCATCTGATAATTCAAACAAGGATTGAATTAATCCCTTGCCAAAGGTAGTTTCGCCTACCAACTGGGCACGACCGTTATCTTGGAGTGCGCCAGCAAGAATCTCACTGGCACTGGCAGTTCCTTGATTTACCAAAATCACCAGAGGATCTTTCGTCAAAGCTGGCCCAAAGGCTTCAAAACTACCTTGAATACCTTGCCGGTTAACAGTGTAAACAATAGTGCCAGAATCTAACCAGAGACGGGCAATTTCAATTCCTGATTGCAATAATCCCCCAGGATTATTTCGTAAATCTAGAATGTAGGCAGCAGCGCCTTTTTTTTCTAGACTAGAAATAGCGTGTGCCAATTCCGTTGAAGCGTTGGCATTAAATTGTGTAAGACGTAGGTAGCCAATGGGTGTACCCTCAGCAGAAACACGCAAATCTGAAACCACAGGGTTAAGGGCAATGCGATCGCGTGTCAGTCTAATTTCCGTTTCTGCCTCTCCGTCCCGTTCGATTACGAGAGTCACAAGGCTGCCACTGGGCCCGCGCATTCTGGTAGCAGCTTCATCAAGGGTGAGATTTTCTGTGGAAACACCTTCAATTTTGAGAATGCGATCGCGTGGTCGAATCCCCGCTTTATCTGCCGGTGAACCGGCGATAGGAGCCACTACTTCTAACTTTCCATTCTCAGAATTCAAGGCAATTTGCAATCCTACCCCAGTCAGTTCCCCAGAAGTATTGACCTGCAAGCTGCGGTACTGTTCTGGATCTAAAAAGCGGGTAAAAGGATCGTCGAGGCTCTTGAGCATCTTCCCAATTGCCTCATAACTGGCATTTGAGTCTGGCAGTGGTTTTTCCAGAACCTTTTGCCGCACAGCCGCCCAGTTTTGATGATTAAATGTCTCATCTAGATAAGTACGATTAACAATTCGCCAAACTTCCGAAACCAGCTTTTGTTCTCCAGTCAAAGCCAGCGATGGCTGAGTGAGGGTACCCAACGCCAAGCAAACCGCCATTAACAATGAAAATCCAACCCGAAAGACTTGTTTATTCATGAACCCCATTATCAATTCCACCTCAACCCAAATTGCCTAGATAATGCCCACTTCCTCTGTTGTTGATGAAATCTATCTCTCGATTATGTTACTTTTTTTATAGAAGTGGTGCATTTTTCTCATCAAGTTGTTCAGTCAACTGATGCATCGTATCCACTCACCAAAGGATAAAATCTACTTTGTGTCCACCATTTTGTGTGTAGGGGCGTAAAGAGATCGCAATATATTCCATCTTTACAAAGTGTAAAGTTTCTGAAGTCTCTTAGCACACTCAAAGCCCAAAAGCAAAGAAAAAAACTCCCCTTTATTAAAATCCCAAAATTGTTAATTGGGAGAGAAGTCTGAGCGAAGGCTTCTGCCGATTCAGAACTTCGGGATTTATCAACCGCAACCGACTTTTAGGAACTTGAGATTGTATGGCCAACGTTTACGACTGGTTTGAGGAACGCCTGGAAATTCAGGCACTCGCCGAAGACGTTACTAGCAAGTACGTCCCTCCCCACGTCAATATCTTTTACTGCCTGGGTGGAATTACCCTGGTTTGTTTTCTCATCCAGTTTGCTACTGGATTTGCCATGACGTTCTACTACAGGCCAACAGTTACTGAAGCTTTCTCCTCAGTGCAGTACATCATGACTGATGTAAACTTCGGTTGGCTAATTCGCTCCATCCATCGCTGGTCTGCCAGCATGATGGTGTTGATGATGATTTTGCACGTCTTCCGGGTTTATCTCACTGGTGGTTTCAAAAAGCCTCGCGAATTGACCTGGGTAAGTGGTGTAATCCTAGCTGTGATCACCGTTTCCTTCGGAGTTACCGGCTATTCTCTACCTTGGGATCAAGTTGGCTACTGGGCTGTGAAAATCGTTAGCGGCGTACCAGAAGCAATTCCCGTGGTTGGAGTTCTGATTTCCGACCTGCTGCGCGGCGGTTCCAGTGTTGGTCAAGCAACACTAACTCGTTACTACAGCGCACACACATTTGTACTGCCTTGGTTGATTGCAGTATTCATGCTGTTTCACTTCTTGATGATCCGCAAGCAAGGTATTTCCGGGCCTTTGTAATCTCAGCTATTAGCGAAAGGCAACATTTGTTAGTTTTCAGATCGAGTTGTTTGTTTTAAACTTATGAAACACAAGAAATTAATTGCACATAAGTTCCAAAAAACAAATACTTGTATCTGAAGCCTCAAGCTATAGACAACTTCAGGCGGATGACTGTAGATATAGAAACGCTGTTTTCCGCCTTTTGGTTGCCTAGTAGCTGATAGCTTTCACAAATGCTTTAATTTAACTTAAGCAGGAGAGCACATTTAAAAATGTCAACACAAAAAAAACCTGACCTGAGCGATCCTCAGTTAAGAGCCAAACTCGCTAAAGGCATGGGTCACAACTACTATGGTGAACCCGCTTGGCCTAATGACTTACTTTACGTCTTTCCAATTGTGATCATGGGTTCCTTCGCTGCGATTGTGGCTCTAGCCGTGCTAGATCCCGCAATGACAGGTGAACCAGCAAATCCTTTCGCCACACCATTGGAAATTTTGCCAGAGTGGTACTTGTATCCAGTATTCCAAATTTTGCGATCACTTCCTAACAAACTTTTAGGAGTGTTAGCAATGGGTTCCGTACCAGTAGGGCTAATCCTCGTTCCCTTTATTGAGAACGTGAATAAGTTCCAAAACCCCTTCCGCCGTCCAGTTGCAACCACAGTATTCCTTGTTGGTACTCTTGTCACAATATGGCTGGGTATTGGTGCTGCTTTGCCATTGGATAAATCTTTGACCTTGGGACTATTCTAAATTAGTCACCACAAAGTCTTTTGACGCCTGTGAGTTTCAAGAGCAGATGCAGATGTGCTTTTGAAAGCAATCAACAGGCGTCAATTTTAACGGGAAAGAATTCAGAAGCCAGAATGGGCTAAACGCCCTGCTACCGCTAACAGAATTAAATTGTGAACTAAAAAGCGGATAACGCCACCAAAGCGAGTCCGTGTATCTTACGGGAAAGCAAGTTATGCATAGCGTCTTATAGATAGTCTCTGCATAAATGGGTTTAAGTTCCCCACTAAATATGCTTTTTTTAGTGGTCAACAAGATATTGTTGGATCTGTAGCCAAATCCCGCAGTGTATCCCTCACTGATTTCCTTCTGAATTCTTCTTCAATAGTTCAGATTGCTTCTGGGATTTGCAGTTTTGGATAGAAAACCTATTCCAAAATATCAAATCATCAAAAGTCAACAAATACAAACATTTCTTACTTAACGTAAGTTGCTAGTTACAACCCTCAGAATGCCAAAATCATTCATGTTTTGTATTTTGGTACATAGAATATGTCAATTTAGATTTTTTTATGTCAGAGAAATTTTGCGAACAGCGCAGAATTTAATAACTAGCAACTTGGGTTTACTTATATTCAACTCACAGTTAATGCTTAGTATAGTGCAGCAAGACCATCTGACGGTTAAGAGCGAACTCAGGCTCTTAAACCAGGTGCAAGAATGGTTTGAGCAATTTTGTCTGCAACACTTGTCTCAACTTGGCTGGTCAAAAACCCAACTCGATCGCCTTAATTTAGCATTAGCAGAAGGCTTTACCAACGCTGTTCGTCACGCTCATCATGCTTTACCCCCAGAAACAATCATTGAAATTAACGTTTATCTGTGGATTGACCGACTAGAGATTAGAATTTGGGATTATGGAAAACCTTTCAATCCTGATGCGATCGCAGAGCCAGCCCCAGGTACTCTGCAAGTAGGTGGGTATGGATGGTTTCTTCTGAGGCGGTTGGCCGATCGGGTTGTATACGAACGTGGTGCGGATGGTAGAAATTGCCTGCTCATTGTCAAATACTCTGTAGAAGCACAAAAGTAACACTGAAATAGTCAAGGCTAAAGGAAAGAATAATTCTGATGTCAATTTTGGCTTGTGAGGGGAGTGTAACTTAAAGAAGAAGTATCGACAGAAAACGATGGCTTTTCTTCTCTAAAATATTCTCTTGTACTTAGGATTCAAACAAATAAAACTTCTCATATAGCCGTTACCAAGCTAATTAAGGGTTTGCCAAAAGTTGAGCTATACACTTTCAAATAGAAGCGGTTTTTACTAAAATACATGGTTATTTGATTGATAAGAGTATACTCTTTTTTCAATATTATTTAAATTGGAGAAATATATTTTTTTCATGAAATTGCTTATCATTATTATGATTTTTTTGTAAAATTTTAAGTAAAGTTTTTGTATAAAAAGAACTAGTGAATCTAGTAAAAATAGCATTCGAGCTACACTAGCTCCCTTGTTAAGATTTGTCAGCAGTGTTGAGAGTCTTTATGTTTGTTCTCCAACAAGTGCCATTTCGTGCTTAGAGAGATAGACAGAATAAAAGACAAAATATGACTAAGACAGCCTTAATTACCGGAATTACTGGTCAAGATGGCTACTATCTCAGCCATTTGCTCCTCAATCGAGGTTATCGAGTTGTCGGATTAGTGCCCCCAGATCGACAACCTAATTTGAAAAAACTGGGAATACTGGCAAACCAAGTAGAAATTTTTACAGTTGACTTGAGGGATAATGCGGCACTGTTGACCGCAGTTGAACAACTGCGTCCCCAAGAGATTTACAATTTGGCGGCTCCCAGTTTTGTACCCGACTCCTGGAACGACCCATTGGGAACTTTGGATTTAATAACTGGTACAGCTACTAGGCTCTTGGAAGCAGTACGAAAAGTTGGTTTGTCTACCAGATTTTATCAAGCCAGCAGTTCAGAAATGTTTGGCGATGTATTCCTCTCGCCTCAAGATGAAGAAACCGCTTTTCGTCCCAAAAATCCTTATGCTGCGGCTAAAATGCACGCCCACTGGACGATGGTGCATCATAGACAGCGCTATGGACTATTTGCCTGTAGCGGAATTTTATATAATCACGAGTCTCCTCTACGCGCACCTGGGTTTGTCACACGCAAAGTTTCTTTAGCGGCTGCATCAATTAAATTGGGTTTAACTGACACCTTAGAAATGGGTAATCTGGATGCCAAACGTGATTGGGGCTTTGCAGGTGATTATGTCGAGGCCATGTGGCGAATGTTGCAAATTGATGAGCCAGAAGAATATGTGATTGGCACTGGTAAACTACACAGTGTGAGAGATTTAGTTGCCACAGCCTTTGAGTCAGTCGGCTTGAATTGGAAGCAGTATGTAGTTTTAAATACTAGCTTGTTACGACAAGATGAGCATTTTCAACTAGTAGCTAACCCCAGCAAGGCTAAAAGAAACCTCGGCTGGGAACCCCAAGTAAGCTTTGAGGAACTTTTAGAAAAAATGGTAAAAACAGATTTGGAGCGATTACAAAGCGGTGCAATCGCGCCCTTATCGCAAGTGTAAATAATCTAAGATGCAAATCACTACAGTGACAAAAAACCTGAATTTAGGTAATAAAGTTAATAAACAAACTAACCATATCTTCGTGTTTTTAGAAATTTTTGCTCATGAAGGTGGTATTCAATCCTATATAAAAGATATTTTTCGCGCCTATTTGGCATTGGGTCAAGACTACAAAGCAGAAGTATTTTTGCTGCGAGATAGTGCTGATAGCTTAAATCCGTTTGAAGACGAAAACTTAAAATTTCATTACTTTAAAAATCAGTCTCCCTATTTGGGGAGATTGCAAATGGCAGCAGCTTTACTGAAATGTCTGTTGCAGAGCCGTCCGCAGCAGGTTTTCTGCGGTCACATTAACTTAGCAGTATTAATCCAAACGCTTTGCCAGCCCTTGGGGATTCCTTACATCGTGCTAACTTACGGCAAAGAAGTCTGGGAACCGTTGAAAAATCAGGAACGTCGTGCCCTGATATCAGCAGAGAGAATTTGGACAATTAGTCGCTACAGCCGCGATCGCGCTTGTGTTGCCAATAGTCTAAACCCAAACATGGTACAGATGATGCCTTGTGCAATTGATGCGGATAAATTTACCCCTGGCTCCAAACAACCAGAATTAATCCAGAAGTATGGCTTAACTGGCGCGAAAGTGTTAATGACAGTAGCGCGGTTATGGTCAGGAGATATTTACAAGGGTGTAGATGTCACAATTCGGGCATTACCACAAATCGCTGAAGTTTTCCCAGAAGTGAAATATTTGGTAATTGGTCGCGGCGATGACCAACCGCGATTAGCTAAACTTGCTGCATCTTTAGGTGTGAGCGATCGCGTTGTATTTGCTGGTTTCGTTGCCACAGAACAATTAATGGAACATTACCGCCTTGCTGATGCCTATATCATGCCTTCACAAGAAGGCTTTGGCATAGTTTATCTAGAAGCAATGGCTTGTGGAGTGCCGGTGTTATCTGGTGACGATGATGGTTCCGCTGACCCCTTGCAGGATGGTAAACTGGGATGGCGAGTCCCACACCGCAATCCTGATGCTGTAGCAACAGCTTGTATAGAAATGCTTCAAGGGGATGACCAGCGATGTGATGGAGAGTGGCTGCGAGAACAGGCGATCGCTCTGTTTGGCTTAAATGCCTTTCAACAGCACTTACACAAAATGCTGCTATCCTCAGTAATAAAGTCCATTTGAGTCCAAATGACAAATGACCAATGACTAAAATCGCTATCCTAGAAGGAGAGCAGGACGAAATTTATTAAAAATGAGCTTTAAGTCATTTCAATTGAATCTTTTAAATCTCCGCCCTTGGCTCACCCTGCTGGCAGTTGTTTGGTTGCTGGCATCAGTGGGCTTGGGTTGGTTAGTTAATTCATTGCTAATTATTTTCGGGTTGCTGTTGTTAACACCTATTGTGGCTTTTTTTGGCTTTCGTTGGTGGCTGCAACGCAACTTGGTTGCCGATCAATGTCCCGTTTGTGGATATGAATTTACAGGCTTAAATAACAGTCAGTTGCAATGTCCTAACTGTAAGGAATTACTGTTAGTGCAAAATAGTCATTTTCAGCGCTTCACACCAGAAGGCACAATTGATGTCACTGCTGTCGAAGTTCCCGCTAAATCACTGGAAGAATAGTCATTAGTCATTTGTCCTTTGCTAATGACTAATGACTATTTATTTTTTTGTGAGATTGAGAGGTTGTAAGTAAACTGTTGCTGGGATAGTTCGCCCACATACAGCGAGTATTTTCCTGCCTGCCAATAACCAGAAAGTTCTGACTTACTTCCAGAGTAACTATCTGCTAATACACAAAAGCGCCCTCCAGGCCCGTCGATCAGGAGTGTTGGCTTTCCTTGACTCTCTACTGTTAATCGTAAATAAGGTAGTGACTCTGTAACTTGGATAACTTGACTAGGTTCAGTGGTAATATTGCCACAATTACTTTTGACAGCTCCCCCAGACTTTCCCTTCAAAACCACTGGATCTGGTTGGAAATTTCGACCAATTTGAATTGTCGGTGTCTGTGCCAAATTAGCCTCAGTGAAAGCCAAACTCATCGCCAAAGCTGTGGGAATAATTGCAAGTAGCCTCAGAGTCTTCATTTTAATTAATGCTCCAGATTTTTTTAGAGCAATATTGTTATACAGTCCGATCTATATAGACGAGAGCAATTCCTCTTGGTTCCAAAAGCTGCCGTATAAAGTAATACTAGTTAGTTCAGGATTATTTGTGAAGATTTGATAGGTGTATGTAGAGAGGTTGCATTGCAACGTCTCTACAATTGATGTCTGAAAGGTCTTGCATCCACAGACATTAGCTAAAATCACAAAGACAACCACCAAAAATAGAATTTGGTTAGTCTATTGTTGAATAAGTATGCTAATGAGTTAGGAAAAATTGATGAATCCTCAACCAGAAGAAGACTTACAGCGTCGTCTCAATCAGCTAGACGCAGAGATTAATTCCCCGCCTGGGGTGGTTTCACAAGAACAAAAACAAACGCCTCAGTCTGTTTTTGCCAGCTTCAACTTGCAACTGGAGCGATTTCAGATTTGGTTCAACAGCTTATCTGGGGCAAAAAAGCTGGTAGTTTCAGGTGTGACGGTGCTAGTAGGCTTGGCGATACTGCAAGCAGTGTTTAAACTAGTTGCATCTGTAATCAGTCTGGCACTTTTGGCAGTGTTAGTGTATGTTGGATACAAAATTTTTGTGTCTGGTAGCTTTCAACGTAAGCAATAAGTTGATATGCATTTACTTTGCACTCTGCCCAAAGTTATGAAAGTCAGGAGCCGAAATAAAAACGGCTTCTGACTTACAGAGGATTTCCAGGAAGTTGAAGTACACAAGCTAAGTGTCAAAACTAGGTATAAAGCCTATTTGATTTCTGTTAGGGCAGCCCATTCAGACTCCAAAATTCTGCTGCATAACTCCTAAATCCTATTTCAATATGCTTTTCTTTTTGCTGACGAGCTTAGTCTATTTTAATTGTGCCGATCGCGGCGTAGAAATAATATCAAAGGAAATTATACGATGACCTCACCAATTGTCAGAAGAACTAGTAATCAATCTGGTCAGTCAAAAAAATCGGAAAGAGCCAATTCGCTACTGCTAGGAAGTAGGCGTTTTGCTGCTTGGGCGGCTGAAATCACACTAGTGGTGACTAGTGGGTTGATTCCCTTCGGCATTGGTGTCTATGCCAATTCTAGAAGCGATCTGAACCGAGTACCGCTTAACCCCGTGCTGGTAGTCACAGAAAGAGCGATCGCCAGACCTTTAGCTCTACCTGTGAGCTATGGCATCCGTAATGTTGCATGGCCGACTAATATTTTGTGGACAATCGCCTTGTTAGCGCCTGTAACTCTCTCTTGGTGGCAATTGTATTTATTAGCTAAGACTGGTAGCACAATTCCTAAACGTTGGTTAAAAGTGCGGGTTGTCAACGAGCAAGGGAAGCCGCCCGGATTGGGGGCAGTTGCGATCAGAGAAGGAGTTGGACGTTGGACAGTACCCATTTCCATTGCCTATCTACTGTGGCGCTACAGCTTTGCTTTTCCCAATTTAGGATTATTCACATTTTTGTCTTTATTAATGATTGTGGGTGAAGGGATTGGCTTACCGTCACGTCAAGGGCGTCGCGCACTCCACGATCGACTCGCAGGTACTTATACAATCGATGCAATCTTAGCTAGCAACAGACAAGCTCAGTCTGCTGACGGTAATGAAGAAGCAGAATGGCAAGAGGGAGAAGAATTAGCGGCAGATCGAACCAGCCAGTCACCTAATTTGTGGCGGCGAATACAGCAAAATCCCAATCTGACTTTGTTCGGGGTAGGGCTGACGAGTATGACTGCTGTACTGGCAACTTTAATCGGCACTCAAGTTTATATCCAAATTCAACAATCCCAGCGAGCAACCAAGCAAATCAACAGCCAACAATTCCTCGAACTTGTCAAACAATTGACTCCCAACTCTGGGGCGACTAATGAGCAACGCCAAAGTGCAATTCTGGCTATGGGTGGTCTTAATGACCCACAATCGATTAAATTTCTGGCGGATTTATTAGTTAGCGAAACTGACCCCAGCCTTCTGGATACAATTCAACAAGCTTTGACAACTGTCGGGCCCCAAGCCATCCCGGAACTGAAAAATAAGAATCAGTTTTTGGTCAGCGAACTGGAATCTGTAGGTAGCACTGCAACCAAAGAGCGGGAATTACGCCAAGGTCGGTTACAAAGAAACCAACGAACAATCAACAAGATTCTCTCTGTTTATAGCGGTAAAAAAATCGACGGTGTTGACCTTAGTAGAACCCAATTAGGTCAAAGCGGTACTCCAGGAAGTTCCTTCTTCAACTTGGTACTGGACAATCTTGATTTATCAGGAGTTAAGTTTAAATCTGCAAATCTTAACCAAGCTAGCTTTAAGGGTAGCCGCTTCCGGGGTGTGGGTGAAGATGGACGCTGGGATACCTACGACGATGTAATGGCTGATTTAAGCCAAGCTCAGTTGCAGCAAGCCAATCTCACTGATGCTAACCTCAGTCGCGTCTTGATGAACCGCATCGATTTGAGTCGTGCCACTCTTAACAGAGCCAACTTATCCAACGCGCGTTTATATGATGCTAAACTCAACAGCACCCAACTAGTAGGAGCCGATCTGCGAAACGCAGTTTTAGAAAAAGCTAGCTTGACTGGGGCTGATTTAGGCGATGCCAAATTGAACGAAGCCAATCTGTATGCAGCGCGTTTAGGTCGCGCCACTGCGATCGGCACGCAATTATCTTTTGCCAACTTAATTAACACTGATTGGCAAGGGGCAGATTTATCAGGAGCTTATTTGGATCGTGCTAACCTCAGCAATGCTAACTTCAGCGCTACTCGTTTAACTGGTGCTGTTTTACGTTCTGCCCAAATGGAAAACGTTAACTTGCAAAATGCTGACCTAAGTCTTGCAGATTTACGAGGGGCAAATGTTGCTGGAGCAGATTTCAAAGGAGCAATTCTCGCTCCTAGCAAACAAGATCCAGCAGATCAATTTGTCCAAACCCCAGATTTAGGCTCAGTATCTGCCGTAGTCCAAGGGGTTGATTTTTCTCAAGCCAAAAATTTAGATGCCAAGCAATTAGCATACATTTGTACTCAAGGAGGGATTCATCCCCGTTGCCCGTAGAATGAGAAAGGGAGCAGGGGGCAGGGAGCAGGGGAGGATGAGGAGACAAGGAGACAAAGGGACAAGGAGATAAACAAAACTCCTAACTCTTAACTCTTAACTCAGCACTCCTAACGCCCCATGCCCAATGACTAATGACTAATTGGTGTGAGGAGTTGGTTATGAAATATATTCCATCTTTGGTTTCAGTTTTGGGGGCTGGTTTGGTCTTGAGTCTGGCGAGTACGAAACCAGCACAAGCTCAAGTAGCTTATGGCAGTTATATTGGTATCGGCCCCACTGTTGGTTTTACCGATGGTATCCAACTTGGGGGGGTGATAGCGGGGCGCTACAAGCTTTTGGAAGCACCAATTTCACTCCGCGCTCAAGTGTTAATTGGTAATAATACGGCTGTTGTACCAACGGTTTCTTACGATATCCCCCTCAACTGGCAAGCTGATGCCTACCTGGGTGCGGGATTAGTTTTAGCTGGTGGTGGTGATTCTTCTCCCGTGGGCGACAAAATTAGTTTTGCTTTACAACCGGGTATTGATTATATGATCCCAAATAGCAATACTGTCCTTTTTGGCAATGCCATTATTGCTTTTGATGCCTACCGAGATAGCAGTGGTACAGCTATCTCTGTACAAGGTGGTGTTGGTTTAAGATTTTAAGGGACACCCTATCCCTAAGAAGCGTTAAACTTCATTGCAAATTAACAAGTTAGTCCAAACAACGTGATAGTTTTTGGTCATGAAGAGAGACAGCACAGGATTAACACAGGAGAACACAGTGGCAATGGAATCAAATTTATTAACGGATGCGGGCGCAGATGAAATGAATCAAGATTTCAGTGAATATGTTGCCAACCTGCAACTTCACATGACTCTGCAAGCTCGTAATCTTGTTCCAACCCTGAAGCAAACACTAGTAGATAGTCGCCACCAATTACTCCATCAAACCCAAGCCAACTTTGAAAAGCTAGTTTCTCGGCAAGGGTTATAAAATATATACAAATTTTAATCAAAATTCAAATAAAATAAGGGCAGATGTTGTTGGGTCAATGCCAATGGTGTTCTCACAAGGTCTGCTTTTTCTGCTTTTTAAGTATTAAGTTACTAAAATCACCCTTTTGGCACAATAGTAGAGAGCAGAAACTAGTTAAGATTATTGCAGCAGTTCCTTCCTTTGAAGAGCAGTTAGTTAAGGCTAAATGGCGGCTCGAATAAAAATGACTTCATTACTTCCCAGAAACCTCAGCGTTATTATCCGACCAGTCCAATATCGGGATCTGGACGGAATTGAGCGCATAACTCAAGAGTCATTCGCAGCCCTTACTCCGAAGGGAGCAGGTTTTGCCATCAGCCAGATGCAAAGGCTGCGTCGCTGGTATGGATTACTCAAATTTTTAAGTTGGTTTCCTAACCCGCTACAGTATCGCCTTTGTGCTTTTGTCGCAGAGCAAGGGCGGATACTTTTAGGAATGATTCAAGTGTCACCCTTTAACCGCACACGTAGCACTTGGCGGATCGATCGAGTGTTGCTAGAGCGTGGTGTCGATAAACAAGGAATTGGTTCGCAACTTTTGCGTCATTGCTTTGAATCGATTCTGGAAGCTCGGACTTGGTTACTGGAAGTTAATATCAATGACATAGAGGCGCTGGCATTATATCGACAAAATGGATTCCAGCGTCTAGCAGAAATGACGTACTGGGAAATTGGGCCAGAATTACTGGCTGAATTGGCACAAGCAGAGCCAGACTTGCCCAACCTCTTGCCTATAAGTAATGCTGATGCCCAGTTGCTATATCAACTAGATACGGCATCGATGCCACCTCTGGTACGTCAGGTTTTTGACCGCAATACCCGCGACTTTAAAACCAGTTTGTTTGGCGCTTTAACTGATGCAGTAAAGCAATGGCTGACTAAAACAGAAGTAGTCAGTGGTTACGTATTTGAACCGCAACGCAAAGCTGCGATCGGCTATTTTCAGGTGCAACTCGATCGCAAGGGTGAAGTTCCCCATGCTGCAACGCTGACAGTTCATCCTGCTTACACCTGGCTTTATCCAGAATTACTATCTCAACTGGCTCGTATTGCCCAAGATTTTCCCCAGCAAGGGTTACAATTAGCCTCTTCAGACTATCAGGCAGAGCGAGAAGAATATTTGGAGCGAATTGGAGCAAAACGCATAGAACATACATTAGTGATGTCTCGCTCTGTGTGGCACAAGCTACGAGAGTCGAAATTCGTCTCCTTAGAAGGAATCCAATGGACTGATATGCTGCAAGGTTTACAACCAACTCGTAAACCTATACCAGGTGGGATGTCATGGATACAACCAGGGAAGCTGCCATCCTCAGATAAACCACTGCCAATCAAGCCAGAACCGATTAACTTTCCGGTAAAAAATCCTAGCATAGAAACATCGCCGATTACTGAATCAGCAGATGGACAGCAGGAGAATTAGTGTGATATCCCAAGAGCAACCAAAACCGTTTATTTCCGCCTTGGGACTAGATTTTGGTCGCAAGCGGATTGGTGTGGCTGGATGCGATCGCACGGGTTTAATTGCCACGGGTATCACTACAATTGAGCGTACATCTTTTGAGCAGGATGTCGAGCAAATCCGACAAATCGTTAATGAACGTGAGGTGCAAGTTCTAGTTATGGGCTTACCTTATTCAATGGATGGCTCACTAGGATTTCAGGCTCGTCAAGTTCAGAAATTTACTAAAAGACTTACTAAAGCACTAAACTTGCCTGTGGAATATATGGATGAGCGATTAACTTCATTTCAAGCAGAGCAACTGCTGATAGCTGAAAACCGCTCTCCATCACGCAATAAAGGTTTGATTGACCGCAAGGCAGCGGCTTTAATTTTGCAACAATGGTTGGATCTGAAGCGTGCCAACTCCCGCAGTTCAGTTGCGGCTATTGAATATTGATACCTTTTAACATGATATTCTGAAAACGATTAGCCAGCAGTTGTATCTACGTATAAAGCTATTTGTTTGACATAATATGTCATTAACTATAGTTAAGCGATTTTCAAACTTGCTGGTATTTATTAAATTTCTACATTTCGGCTATGTATTCCTCTCCATTTCCTGAAGAAAATGATAACGCTCATGCGGGTTCCATCACTTTAACCGATGATAAAGGGCGATCGCTCGACTGTTATATAGAGCATTCCCTAGAGGTAGATGGACAAGAATACGTTTTGCTCCTTCCTGTAGACTCACCTGTAGAAATTTTTTCTTGGGAAGGTGACGGTGAGGAAGAAGAAGCGGTTCTGGTAGAAGATGACACCATCATTGAGCAAATTTTTGCTAACGCCCAAGCTGTACTATCTGAGCAGAACTTGGTACTGAAGAATACAGCTTATGCTTTGACTGTTGCAGGTGATTTACCGCCAGTGGAAGAATCAGAACTCTTCACCCTAGAAATCGAAGACGAAGAGGCAGATTTAGAGCCTGAGCAATTACAGCTACTCGCTAGTTTTTATGAGGAAGATCAGGAGTATGCAATTTATACACCCCTAGACCCTCTGTTGTTTTTTGCACGGATAACAAAAACCGGCGAGCCGGAATTACTTTCTCCAGAGGAGTTTCGGAAAGTGCAACCTCTGTTAGAAGAACATCTTTTTAATGAAGTTGAATAAGATTAAAAATTCAAAATGTAATATTTTCATTTTGAATTTTTTAATTGGTAATTTTTCATTGAAATCACAATTTACTTAAATCTTTTACTATGTCCCACTAAATGTTAGAAGCAATGAAACATTGACACTAAATTGGGAAAATTAGTATTGTTTAAGATCCTAAAAAAAGCATTTTGGTAGGGATTTTTTAATTCCATTATCTAAAATACCAAATTAGTATAAGGTGCTGAAAATGGCTTATAGCGATTTTACATTAAGTAAATTTAAAAAGTCATTCAGCATCCGCATTGATGAAGAAACTGATTTATGTGCTGACATAGAACCTTTAGAAGCAAGTGAGAAACTCAAAAATTCTTTAGAAGAAACTACAGAACTGGCTTTAGCAATTAATACTGAAAAAGCTCGTTCAGAAATGATTATCACTCCAATATTGTTGGAGATAAGACGCAGAGCGAGTTATCCAATTAGCTTATTTTCGGGAACAGATTTTAATGTAGATGCAGAAAAAGGTCTGAATGGATACTGTGACTTTATCATCAGTCGTTCTAAAGAGCAGCTAACAATTAATGTGCCAGTGGTGGTTATTATTGAAGCCAAAAACGAAAATATTAAAGGTGGATTAGGTCAATGTGCAGCCGCAATGTTGGCAGCCCAATTGTTTAATCAACAAGAAGGAAATGAAATCAGAAAAATTTATGGTGCGGTAACAACAGGCGATATTTGGAAGTTTTTGAAGTTAGAAGAAAACGATATATTTATTGATTTGAGTAATTATTACATCAAAGAAATAGATAAGATTTTAGGGATTTTATCTCAAAATGTTCAGGGAGAGATTCCAGGATGGAGTTCGACTAACTAAACTATATTGGGTTATGCTCATTTGTCTTAGCTATCTACATTTGACTGTTGACTATGTTCTGGAACAATCTTTTACAGCCTGATTTGATTTTAGAGGGTTCAGTGTTAAACCTAACACCAGATATTATCCAAAAATACGGGCTTAAAGGGCTGGTATTGGATGTAGATGAAACTTTAGTACCTTTTACAGTCGGGATAGCTTCCCCAGAACTACGAGAGTGGGTACAGCAAATCCGTACCTGTACTGCACTGTGCTTGGTGAGTAACAACCTGAGTGAAGCGCGAATTGGTGGAATTGCGCGATCGCTCAATTTACCTTACTACTTAGGTGCAGCCAAGCCTTCCCGACGCAAAATTAGAGCCGCACTGAGGGGAATGGATCTACCAGTGCATCAAGTGGGAATGGTAGGCGATCGCTTGTTTACCGATGTTTTAGCAGGTAATCGTCTGGGAATGTTTACCATTTTAGTGGAACCGATTGTTCATGCCGATGCGGCTTTGCGCTCTCATCCCGTCCGCAACTTTGAAGTTTGGATATCTGAAATTTTGGGAGCCTCTATTACACCCAAGAAAAAGAAGATTCACAAAAGTTGAAAAATCGTCAGGAAAGTAAATCTAAAGAAATAATTAAGGAATCTTACTGGAACCAAAAAATCGGGGATCATAAGTATTAATAACATGGGGTCAGCCAAAAAAGACCCTAACTCATACTAAGTAAATATACTTCCGTAAAGCGTCAACCTTCACTATAGAGGGATTGGCGCTTTACAAATTGAGTTAGGAGTTAGAAGTTATGAGTTATGAATTAAATTCAACTCCTAACTCCTAACTCCTAACTCCTCACTTTTTAGATGCCACTAACAATTGTTGTCAAAATCGGTACTTCCAGCCTAACTCAACCAGAAACGGGACAATTAGCACTTTCTACCATCGCTACATTGGCGGAAACACTCTGCGATTTAAAACGCCAAGGACATCGGGTGATTTTGGTTTCTTCTGGTGCTGTCGGCGTGGGTTGTGCGCGGTTGGGTTTAACTGAACGTCCTAAGGCGATCGCACTCAAACAAGCTGTAGCAGCAGTTGGACAAGGTAGGTTAATTCGGGTATACGATGATTTATTTAATACTTTACAACAGCCGATCGCTCAAGTATTACTGACTCGCAGTGACTTGGTGCAGCGCAGCCGCTATCTCAACGCCTACAATACTTTTCAGGAACTATTAGGACTGGGAGCGATCCCGATAGTCAATGAAAATGATACCGTAGCAATAGACGAACTAAAATTTGGTGATAATGACACCCTTTCGGCATTGGTTGCCAGCTTAGTAGAAGCAGATTGGCTATTTTTGCTCACCGATGTCGATCGGTTGTACTCAGCCGATCCCCGTTCTGTGCCCGATGCGCGGCCGATCGCTTTAGTGAGTAGCATTAAGGAATTAACTCAATTACAAATACAAACAGGTTCCCAAGGTTCTCGGTGGGGTACTGGCGGTATGGTGACAAAAATTTCGGCTGCAAGAATTGCGATCGCAGCGGGAGTGCGTACCGTAATTACCCAAGGGCGATTTCCCCGGAATATCGAAAAAATTATCCAAGGCGAATTGATTGGGACGCATTTTGAACCGCAACCCGAACCAACTTCGGCGCGTAAACGTTGGATAGCTTACGGACTTGTACCTGCGGGGAAATTGTATTTAGATGAAGGTGCGATCGCGGCAATTTCTCTAGCAGGAAAATCGTTATTAGCAGCTGGAATTAAGTTAGTAGAAGGAGAGTTTGACACGCAAGATGCGGTGCAATTGTGTGACACGAACGGTAACGAAATTGCCAGAGGACTTGTGAATTACAACAGCAATGAATTGCAAAAGATTTGTGGGCGTCATTCACGAGAAATTTCTACAATTCTAGGATATGCCGGTGCAGAAACCGTGATTCATCGGGATAATTTGGTTTTGACTTAAAATGGAAATAAGATAAATTTTGTGACTACTAACTGAGAGAGTAAAAATATTATGACTCAAACGTTAGAAAATGCTGTTAACTTACCAGAAGAACAACGCTTCTTTCGACATGGGTTAAGTTGGGAACAGTTTAAAGCGATTCAAGCTAGCTTTGAAAATGTACCAGGGGTGCGGCTATTTTATTGTGAGGGAATTTTAGAAATTGTGAGTATTGGTAAGCCGCATGAAGCGATTAAGTGTTTAATTGCTGGATTATTGATTACTTATTTTGAAGTCAAAGGCATTGAATTTTTCCCCAGTGGTAGTTTTAGTCAGATTATTCCCAAGATAGTAGAATACCAAGCAGATTTATCTTATTGCTTTGGAACGGACAAACCTGTACCAGACTTGTGCATTGAAGTAGTGATTACTAGCAGTAGTCCCATAAAGTTACAGAAATACAAATTAATGGGAGTTCCAGAGGTTTGGTTTTGGGAAGATGGCAAAATTGAAGTTTACTGCTTACGAGAGCAAGAATATGGGAAAGTTGTTACAAGTGAGCTATTACCAGAATTAGATTTATCTCTACTCAACCGTTGTCTTTTGTTATCATCTCCCTTGGAAGCGATTAGAGAGTTTCGTCAAAATATTCAACAGTAATAGGTAGGTTTCAACATAACGCACCCCAATTAAGATTTACTGATAATTAAAAAAACAACAATCTAATGCACTTAAAGATGGCTAACCAAAAGCTAACCTTAGAAATTCCAGAATCTCTGTTTGAGCAATTGGATCATCTTGCTGAGTTAACTGGGCAATCTATAGAATCCTTAGCATTGCAAAGTATTAGTAGCAACTTACCTTGCCTAAGTGAAAAAGTACACGATCTCGATCAACTACTGTCACGAGTAACACCCGATAATTTACATGGTGAAATTGACATGGAAAGCCTGTAGGTCATGAAATATTCTGATTGTGAATTATACATGCTCTGATTCATGCAATAAGTCTAATGGTGTAGACAACAAAGAAGGCAGTTGGTGCATAGAATAAAAAACACGCGCTCCAGATGCCTCAAGTAGATTAGCTTCACTTTGCTCGGTGTAACCTAAAACTCTCATTCCGGCGGCAACACCCGCACGTACACCCAAAACGCTATCTTCTACAACAGTGCAAGATGCAGCTTGAATTCCCATCTTTTTAGCCGCATATAAGAACAAGTCAGGTGCTGGTTTCCAGCTTTCAATTTGATATGAGCTAAAGATACGTCCTTCAAATCGAGGCAGTAGGTTAGTTACACGCAAAGCTAACTTAATTTTTTCCGGTGGGCCACTGGAAGCAACGCAAATAGGTAGATTAATCTTGTCTAAAGCTGCTTCTATTCCTTCTACAGGACGTAGTTCACGCTCGAATGTCTCAGCAGTACGGGTACGAAGCTGAGTTACAAAATCTTGCGGCAGCTTTTTTCCAAGTCTATGCTCAATTACAGCAACACAATCAGCCATTTTGCAACCCTTAAATAACAAAATAGCTTCTTCAAGTTTCATTGCAAGTCCAAATTCAGCGACAAATTTCACAAGAACACGATTACCTAATCCTTCGCTGTCTACCAACACTCCATCACAATCAAAAATAACTAATTCTGTTTGCATTTCGCTCCACGCCTCGCCCATTTACAAATTCGGGATTGTCATAGAAGCGATCGCCACTCCGCCCCATAAAGGCGCATCATCCCCCAGCACCGCCGGCACAATTTCAAAATCCACTTCTGGCAAAGCCGTCTCCCGCGCCACCTGACGCACTACCCGCCAGAAATCCTCCCCCGCTTTCGTCACACCGCCTCCCAACACAAAGCGCTGGGGATTCATCAGATTCGCCACATTGCCAATACCCACACCCAACGCCCAAGCAGCCTTGTGTAAAACTTCCTTCGCCAAACCATCACCAGCCGCCGCCGCCTCACTTACCAACTGTCCCGTCAGCAACGTTAAATTACCCCCCACCAAACTCCTCAAAATCTCTCCATCTCTAAGTACTCCGGGCCTCTGCGGTTCCTTTTCCAAAATTTCCCTAACATTTTGCGCCATATAAGGCCCCGAAGCCAAACGTTCTACACATCCCCGTTTCCCACACAAACAAAGTGGCCCAGCCGGATCTACAACGATATGTCCAATTTCGCCAGCCATCCCACCAGCACCCCGCCAAGGCTGGCCATTGAGTATCCAACCGCCACCCACCCCAGTGCTAACCGTAATGTAAAATAGGCTATCGTATCCTTGACCAGCGCCAAAGCGGTGTTCGCCCAAAGCAGCAATATTGGCATCATTATCTACACCAACAGGAACGCCAAACTCTTCTTCCAACAAGGCTTTGAGAGGAATATTTTCCCATCCAGCCACATGATGAGATAGTCGCACCATCCCTATGGAAGCATCAACCGGGCCGCCAAAGCTAATACCGATCGCAGCAGGTTTTGTGTCTTGCAGCAGAGAGTAAATGAGCGATCGCATAATTTCCAAGTCAGTGCTAGCATCTGCACCTACTGGCGAGAGACAACGTTCGTAACGCAACCACTTTCTCGAACCGATATTGGCTGTTGCTGCTGCCAGCTTAGTTCCGCCAAAATCGAGAGCTAAAATTAATGTCATTCACTCACCTTTTATTACACCATCACACAACGTAGTTTCTTTCTGAAGAAAGATGTTTGCACTCAAGATACATTTAACACTAGAAAAACTACATTATTATTTAGCAACTCATGACTCCCGATCAAACCGATCCACTTATTGATTTCTCTCACGCCAAAGAACCTCCTCGCTCTCTTGATATTGATAAAGCTCAAGAGGCAGATCCTATTGAACCAGAAGAAGTTACTGGAGAGAGTAAGCAAAATCCCACTCCTGATGATTTGAATCGCGAAGATGAAGATCCCAGAATCGGGGGTAGTCAAATAATCAGTGGGAATATTTCAGCTGGGTAAATCGTTACTTATTTATTTGTGAGTTGAGTACTCCATCAATAAACTGTTGTAATCGTTCATAATGTGAACCTTTCCAATAAATGCGATCGCAGTCTTGGCAACGCTGGAATCGATCGATCTGCGATCGCACCTTTTCTGGCACTTGTTCAATAATGGATTGCTTATCTACAGTTTCTAATAATCCATTGCAACGCAAACACCGTTTAAATGGTGAGATTAATTCAAACAAGTCGAAGCGTTGCAGTACTTCTAGGATTTGTTGTTCAGGGTTAGTGTTTCTAACATAATACCCATACGTTACCAAACTACGCATCAATAGACCTTTATCACGAGTCAAGAGAATGCGCCCTTGACTGGAGGATATTTGGGCTAATTTCTCATCCTCGTAGTCATTGCGGTACAAAGTATCAAAGCCTAAAAGTCGTAGAGATGTAGCAAGCTTGCCTAAATGAATATCTACAACAAAACAAATAGTACTGAGCGGTTCTGCCAAAACAGAAATACTTGGTATAATAACATTCCTAGCTGAAATTGGATAAACATTAATAGTATCTCCATCCGAAACTATGTAAGAAAAATTTACATATTCACCATTAACATTTAGAAAATCAACTTCTGGATGAGGGACACCCAACGACTCAATCATGTCTTTAATAGAGGCTTTTTCCTCAAACACATGAGAGATTCTCACCTGTTTGTGATGCCGTGGTAAAAAATGATTCAATTCTGCATGAAAGAAGAAATATGCGATCGCCATAGCCACAGATATTCGGATTACCCTACTGGCAACAATTTGTCACAATTGCAAAACTTTATCTATTGTATTGAAAGAATCAATACTTCCTCAAGTGAGCTATCTCCACTATAAAATGCCCATTTCCCTTGATTTAGTCAACCTTCTAAAGGCAGCAAAGGCTCGTGGAATTATAAAGATTCTCAAATACTTGCATTTATTATTGAGTTCAGTTACAGTCAAAGCAGATGCATATAATCAAACCCTGACATACGCTTCAGGAAGTTAGATTAGATAAAAGGGTAAATAACAGGTTTGTTAATGTTGATGTCAGTAACGCGGCTAGTGATTAGTCATTAAGTTTTAACATTAACTTGTAACGCATGAAGTATAGGGCACTAAAGCATTTACCCCTAGTTTCAGTGTTTTTATTTTTCTAATCTAATTGAGAATTATTTGCAATATTCTGGAATGGATAGATATATTAAAAGTAGATAGTAGGAATAATTTTAATAATCTATATCTAGCTATTCCACATCTATCTTTAGAAATACATTTCTCAGAAAATACAAAGAATTATATTTTTATATGTAAAAACAGGATTTGTAACTAGCTATGAAAATAATTTCACCAAAACTTTAGAAAAATATCTTACTACTAGCAATATTTTTGATTGTAGTATTAGCTACATTGATATTATCAGCAAGTTAATCCTTGGTAATTCTCCAAGTAGCTTTTTGCCTATGTACAAGGTTTAATATATTTGATTTTACCAAAGAAAGTAAGTTCAGAAAAGCCGAGTTTCAGCAAGTGAAAAATTATAAAATACCAAATAACAATAAAACTAGATACAAAATTAACGCCAGTCATACGGAAAAATATCTCTTGACACTGTTTATCTTTATTGTGGAGAATTTATTAACTGGGAAGACCTCAATTGATAATGATGTTATAAAGTGGCTACCTAGTTTTAACTCGGAAATGAATATTGTTCTTTTTTATCTCTTTGAATCAAGGATATTGTATCTAAGAACACAATTGTATTTTGTAATACCTTTTGTCCAAAAAATATGCTAATGAGTACAACGAGATGAACACTTTTTTTTGTTCTGATGATTCGCGGCAAGTAGGAGAAGATGTTATTGGTAGTGCCACCAATTATCAAACTTATATTTTAGTTGAGTGTCCTTTACCTTGGACATCAGAAGCCTTTAACTCCAAGTGGGTGCCTCAGAATTTGAGGATTTTGGTAGAAGAAGTGAAGCGTGCAAAACTGCCAATTAGATTTCTTCTAATTGCTAATGATTTATCACACAAGGTAAATCACACTACGCTTTTGATTTATCAAAAAGAAGAGGGGCTAAGTAATGGATACCATAAACAGGAGTTTCAGCTAGCAAATATTGAGCAAGTAGCAGGAGTTGTCCAAAAATGGATATGGGGTATCGATTCTAATTTGGAAGTAGAAACTAGTACAACTAGAGATATTTTAGTTTGTACCCACGGCAGCCATGATAAGTGTTGTGCGAGATATGGCGCTCCTTTTTACTTCCAAATAACAGCGAGTAAAGCTGATTTGTGCTTAGATAATGTGCGAATTTGGAAATCATCGCACTTTGGTGGACATCGGTTTGCACCAACAGTTATAGACTTGCCAGAAGGAAGATACTACGGTCGTCTCGATCGAGATTCATTTAGATCGATTTTGACTCGTACTGGTGATATTCAATGCTTACATCAAGTCTATCGAGGCTGGGGAATTTTGCCTGCTGCACTTCAGGTTTTGGAAAGAGAGTTAATTCTCTATAAAGGATGGGATTGGTTTAATTACAAAGTTGCAGGCAAAATTTTAGAGCAAAGTTTAGACAATAATACTATTTTAGCTGAAATTAGTTTTGAACAACCTTGTGGTTCTCTCTATACTTATCAGGCTAAACTTGTAAAAGATGAAACGAAGACTCAACAACTGAAAAGTTCATGCAATGCGACACGAGAGTTAGTAGTTACTAAATATGCTGTTGGTAGTTTTTGGATTACCTCTAGTAAGGTAATGAGTTATAGTACGCAGAAGTAAAGAGAGAGTTTTTAAACGCAGAGGAACGCCAAGAGAAGCGCAGAGGAACGCAGAGTATTACTAAATTTAGTTTGCTACAAATTAATTCGCTATACAAATTCGTAATAAAATCTTTGCGTCTTTCTGCGTTTAAATTTCAAATCAAGATGAAGCCATATTTAAGACTTTTCGTAACAGTATTTGGTCTTCTAATTTGGCTTTTAAACGACCATTTTCGATATCTCGAATCCAGCTTTGGCTTTTACCTGTAAGTTTTGCCAATTCTCTTTGGGAAAGATTTAAATTTTTTCGCGCCTGCAAAATCTGTTCGCCTAGCAAATCGTTTGTAGCTTTGGGCTTCTTTTTGGCTTTAGCAGTTCTTGTTTTCTTTTTTTCCGATTCTGAGATTTGCTGTTCCCATTCTGGCGGCAGTTCAAAAGCCAAAATCCGCGCATTCATTAGCAGATTCCATTTACCACGGGGGCCTGTGTCTGTGAGGCGAGTTTCAGCACCACCGTCATTAGTCCAAAATTCTAATGCTTCATCTGGATCTTCGGGAAGATCGATTAATTTCGCCCACAAAGGTTGAATTTCTGGTGGGTAAGTAACTGGATCGAAAAGTGGCTTCATTCCATAGTGATTGAGAATTTCCAAATCGCTTTCAAAGGTTCGCAGCAGACGTTTGCGTTCTTCCCGTTGTCTGGATGCAAGGGCGACTTTTTCTTCACCGTAAGCAATACGCAGCAAGGTAGGAATGGTAATGCGTTGTTCTTTGCCCATTTTGGTTTTAAACAGCAACCACAACATTAGTCGAACTGCGCCTTCATGTTGCTGCCAAATACTCATGACTGTGGTTAGCAGCGTTTTAGGGAGACTGCCGTATTGATAGAATGCAGTTCGCTCTTTACACGCTTGTTTGTTTAAGAAATATTGCGCCCATAAACCTGCTTTGACTTTAAAAGTTAGTCCAATCAGATATTTGCATCCGAGATTGTCTTCTTGGAAGTGGTGCTGAATATCTACTAAGTGCCATAGGCGGCTACCGACAAGAGAAAATCCGTTAATTCGGCCTTGTTGCGGCCAGTCAATGGAGATCGTCAGGGAGCAAGCTTGCTGGACAAGATTTTTCATTAAAGCTAGCTTGGCTGCTTTACTTAAGTCTTTGCGCTTCTCCATCCCCAAATATTTCTCGATTTGTCGCTCATCGATCGCAAATTCTTGCTCCCAAGGTTGCTCTAAAGCTGTAGCATAAGCTGCAAAAATCAGATGTATGCAAGCGGCTCTGATGTCAAGCCCCTCAATTGCTGCTATGTCTGTGGCCTTGTCGTTCACTTTCAAGGGATCTTGGATATGAAAAGCGATCGCACCTCGGCCTTGATTGACTTGTCGGCTATAACTGATGTACCCTTCTTCATCGGTTTCCCAATGTAGGGATGTGCGCTGCGCTAATACATTACAAGCTTCCCAAATTGCGATCGCTGAAGCAAATGGATTATTCTTGCCGTTAGAAAACAAATCTAAACTGGTAGAATCTCTCGGTTCAACTTTGCATCTCCCCTTTTTCGCCTGCCAAGGAATGGGAGACTTAGTTGGACAAGCTATTACACATTGTGGTTCTGAATAAAAGCCCTCACAATTATTACAAAGACCAGGATCGACCCAATATTCATTGTCCTCTATTCTGATTGCACCCGTAGGACATTGGGGGCGGCAGTTGTCACATCCAACGCAACTGTTGTTAGGAATTGTATAAGGCATTTGGCTCTTTTCCCACTCTAATCGTTGAGATGTCTGTCTCAGGTCTCCCCTGGATGAGTCCTGTCTATTCATGACTCGCTAGCACATAATCTTTCTAGCGAGAATAATTTTTCTCGCCCATTCACTCCCCACATCCATATTTTGACTTTGCATCCAATCGGAAGCTATTTAAGGCTTTTAAACCGAGCCGGACAAAACTTATTTATTAACTATACATTTCATGAAAAAAATGATTAATTTGTTCGTACAGAGCTTAGAAAGATATCTTAATATTCATTTAATTAGGTATTGAATGAACATTTTAGCTTTAACCATAAATTGTTTTGAGAACATATTTAAGCCTGATACGATTGGACTTCATCTGATTTATTAATAATTTTAATATTTAAGACACGCTCGGTTTCTGCCATAAAAATCACAGTTACTTTATAAATTGATTATGTTTCCTTCATAAATTCATTATATTGATTTAAATGTAAAACCAATATTTATTTTGTCATCATTTATATAAATAGTTGAATCAGATCGACTTGCAAATTGTTGCTTTGCAAAATACATATTGCACATATCAAAATGTAATTAATGAACATTTATTTTTGTATATATGCATACTGTTTCTCTACATTTCTTTGTCTAAAGCTAAAAGTAGTTGAAAAATAATATCATCACTTTTATCGATATCCTTGCGTTTAGATCGGGCTTTAGCGACGAGGGTAGGTTTTAAACCTGTAATTTATGCGTCTCTTTTTTCTATACTTTGCATGGGAATAGCTGATTAGCGGCTGCTGCCTCCAGTCAGATATTGAGTCAGAGACTCAATGAATGCGTTCCCATGCGGAGCATAAGAACGAGGTAAACTTAAGCATTCATAATGATTATTGGCAATAAATTGCATTTATCTTTGATTTAAAAAATGATTTTTAATTGTGTTCAAAGTTATCGATTTATTATCAAGCAAAAGTGAGTTTTGAATATAAAAAATAAAAATATTAGGATAAGATGATGATTAATGCACAAACAGATTGATAGGCAAAATTGCCAAGGGATTATTAATGGCACAACTAACAGGTTTGACGTTTGGCGGTAAAGCTTGGACACCAAAATTCGCTCAAGAAATTGACAAAGATAAATGTATCGGCTGTGGCAGATGTGTTAAAGTCTGCGGGTACAATGTGCTAGGTTTGAAGGCACTCAATGAAGAAGGTGAATTTGTAGACGACGAAGACGATGACGAAATTGAACGGAAAGTAATGGCAGTTACTTCTCCAGAAAACTGTATTGGTTGTGAAGCGTGTTCGCGGATTTGCCCGAAAAATTGCTACACCCATGTTGCAGTAAATAATTAGAATTTTTAGAGTTAGTCCAAATTGTTGTTAATTCAAGGAGGCACTGTTTGTAAAAAGCGTAAATGCGCTAGGCAAGGTAACTTGAGGGGAATACTAAGTATTTACTGCAACTAATAAATAGTTCCCAGTAAACAAATCCGTAAATTGCAAAATGTCAGTTATTAACAAATTTAAACTTGCTGCTAATATAGCCTAATCAATATTAGGCCAACAGTGCCCTCTTGGAACAACGAGCTTTTTTGAAAGCAGGGGGCTAACTTTTTCATAGGAGTTGAAATATAGTTTGTATTTTTTTGTGGGAAAGATATGGAAAAAATCTGGAAGTTTCCCCCATTTTTAATGGCTGCACGTTAGAAAGTTAATAAGTGAAAAGGGAAAAGGGAATTGGGACTGGGGAATAGGGACTAGGAAGACAAAGAATAGTTTTTCTAATACCTAATACCTAATCCCCAATCCCTAGTACCCAATACCCAGTACCAATAAAAGACTGTTTACACAGGTAGCATGTATGCAACAAGTTCCTGTTTCATTATGGACTCTGGTTGCTGGGATAGTAGTTACAGCAATCAGCATTTTGATCGGTCACAACCACACTCTCATGCCGGTGCAGGCATCGCTACAAGCGCCTTTGGTAGACGGTTTTTTCAACGTCATGCTTACCATTGCGATCGCACTCTTCTTGGTGGTAGAAGGAACAATTGTAGTTTTTTTGGTTAAGTTTCGTCACCGTCGCGGTGATGATACCGATGGTTTGCCAATAGAAGGCAACGTTCCCTTAGAAATCTTTTGGACAGCAATTCCCACAGTGATTGTCCTCGGTTTGGGCATCTACAGTGTAGATGTTTTTAACCGAATGGGCGGCTTTGAGCCTGCTGGTCATCCTCATTCAGCAGCTCATGTTGCTCATATACCGGGGAGTGCTTTGGCAGCTACATTAAGCGATACTGAAGCAACAACTGCCCCAGCAATCGGTATTGGCGCGTCTCCTCAAACTCTAAACAAACCAGCCGATTTAGTTGTTGATGTCAAAGGCATACAATACGCTTGGTTATTTAATTACCCTGATAGTGGCATTACCTCTGGGGAATTGCACATACCCGTCGGTGCTGATGTCCAACTCAACCTTTCAGCACAAGATGTAATTCATTCATTTTGGGTGCCAAACTTCCGCCTGAAGCAAGATGCACTTCCCGGTATCCCTACCGAACTGCGATTTGTCGCCACCAAACCAGGTACATATCCCGTAGTTTGTGCTGAATTGTGCGGTGGTTATCACGGTTCAATGCGGACACAGGTAATTGTCCACACACCGGAAGAATATAATAACTGGCGGACAGAAAACCAGATTGCTCAACAACAAAACTTAAATCAAGTTGTTGCTGTTAATCCAGCCAACTTATCAACATCAGAGTTTCTCGCGCCCCACACCCATGATATGGGAATCAGTGCAGCAACTCTAGAGTCAGTAGTCATGAGTCATTAGTCATTAGTCATTGGTCATTGGTCATTAGTCATTAGTTATTGGTAACTGACAAATGACAACAGACAAATGACAAAGGACAAAAAGACAAAAGACAAATGACAAATGACAAAGGACAAAGGACAAAAATATATGACACAGGTAGAATTTCCACGAAATACTCCACCAGAAGGAAAGAAACCGGAAATGGTGGCTGGCCACGCTTCCCATCCGAAGGCGTGGAAATGGCAAGACTATTTTACATTTAATGTTGACCACAAGGTTATTGGTATTCAATACCTGGTGACAGCGTTTGTCTTCTATCTCATCGGCGGACTGATGGCTGTTGCTCTCCGTGTCGAATTAGCAACACCAGATGCAGACGTACTCGACCCCAATTTGTATAACGCTTTCATGACCAATCACGGGACGATCATGATCTTCCTGTGGATTGTTCCTAGCGCCATTGGGGGATTTGGTAACTATTTAGTGCCGTTGATGGTTGGTGCTAGGGATATGGCGTTTCCGAAACTGAACGCGATCGCTTTTTGGTTAAATCCACCAGCAGGTGCGCTCATTTTAGGTAGTTTCATTTTCGGTGGTTCCCAATCTGGTTGGACAGCTTACCCACCTTTGAGCTTAGTGACAGCACCAATCGCTCAAACTATGTGGATATTAGCGATCGTTTTGGTGGGAACTTCCTCAATTTTGGGTTCGCTGAACTTTGTAATCACCATTTTGATGATGAAGGTTCCTAGCATGAAATGGGATCAAGTACCCCTATTTTGCTGGGCAATCTTAGCAACCTCTCTGCTGGCGCTTCTCTCCACACCTGTATTAGCAGCCGGTTTAGTTCTGCTGTTGTTTGACCTCAACTTTGGCACCTCCTTCTTTAAACCAGATGCAGGCGGTAACGTTGTAATTTATCAACACTTATTCTGGTTTTATTCTCACCCGGCAGTATATCTAATGATTCTGCCCATCTTCGGCATCATGTCGGAGGTAATTCCAGTTCACGCCCGCAAGCCAATCTTTGGTTATAAAGCGATCGCTTATTCTAGTGTAGCCATCTGCGTTGTCGGTTTGTTCGTCTGGGTACACCATATGTTTACCAGTGGCACACCCGGTTGGATGCGGATGTTTTTTACCATCTCTACTCTTATAGTTGCAGTTCCCACTGGCGTGAAGATTTTTGCCTGGGTTGCTACCCTTTGGGGTGGTAAAATCCGCTTCACAGGTGCGATGCTTTTCGCCATTGGTTTGTTGTCCATGTTTGTCATGGGCGGCTTAAGCGGTGTGACGATGGGAACAGCCCCCTTTGATGTTCACGTCCACGACACATATTATGTTGTTGGACACTTCCATTACGTTCTGTTTGGCGGTTCCGTGTTTGGCATTTACGCCGGTATTTATCACTGGTTCCCCAAAATGACCGGACGAATGTTGAATGAAAACTTGGCACGCATTCACTTTGCCCTTACCTTCATCGGCACGAATCTCACCTTTTTACCCATGCACGAGTTGGGTTTAAAAGGAATGCCGCGAAGAGTGGCAATGTATGACCCCCAATTTATCGACCTCAACCAAATTTGTACCTTTGGTTCATTTGTTTTGGCGATATCGGTAATTCCTTTCGCCATCAACATGATTTACAGTTGGTTGAAAGGGCCTTTGGCTAGTGATAATCCTTGGCAAGCTTTGACTTTAGAATGGACAACTAGCTCACCACCTGCAATTGAAAACTGGGAAGTGTTGCCGGTTGTAACTCATGGCCCTTATGACTACGGTCAGGAGCATAGAACTGAATTACAGTCATCAGCGACGCCAGAAGCTAGTGCTTAGGTAGTAGAGTGAGTAATGCGATCGCACTCAAAATCACTGAAACTTCTAGTCATTAGATTTAAAAACTCAAAACTCCAAGCTTGGAACCCAAAACTTCAAGCTTGGAACACGAACGCCCGAATCAATAAGGGACTTCCAACTAAAATAAATATCCTATCTTGGGTGTAGGCAGGGGGGCAGGGGGCAAGGGGAGAAAGAAAAATACGATCTGAGTAAATTGGATAATTTATTTTCTGGAAGTCCCTAAACGAACGCCCAAATTCAATAAACGGACACCCGAATTCAATAAACGGACGCCTGAATTCAATAAACGAACGCCCGAATTCAATAAACGGACGCCCGAATTCAATAAACGGACGCCTGAATTCAATAAATGGACGCCCGAATTCAGAACACGAAACTCGGAATTTTCAAAATTCCTGAACAAGTTAAGAGTTTGGCTAAACAAGAATTTTGGATAAAGAATGGAAATTTTGCCACTTCAGACTTCATTCTTTATTCAAACTTCCACAACAAGACAGAGTAGATCGTATTGTCAAAAAATCTATGACTATAGCTACAACCACAAGCGAAGAACACAGTGCAGGACATGAAGAACATCCAGATTTAAGAGTCTGGGGATTGTTGACGTTCCTCGCTTCTGAATCCCTAATGTTTGGGGGATTTTTTGCCACCTATTTGTTTTTCCGAAGCAGTACAGCCGTTTGGCCTCCAGAAGGGAGTGAAGTAGAACTACTTGTGCCGACGATTAACACCATTATTCTGGTGTCTAGTAGTTTCGTGATTCACTTTGGTGATACGGCGATTAAAAAGAATAACGTCAAGGGAATGCAACTGTGGTACGCCATTACTGCAATCATGGGGGCAGTTTTCTTAGGTGGTCAGGTTTATGAGTACTCAACATTAGGATATGGTTTGACCACCAACGTCTTCGCCAACTGCTTTTATATCATGACTGGGTTCCACGGTTTGCACGTTTTTGTGGGACTGTTATTGATATTACGCGCATTGTGGCGATCGCGTCTTCCTGGTGAATATTCTGCAACCAATCATACTTTCATCGAAATGACAGAAATTTACTGGCACTTCGTAGACATTATTTGGATTGTCTTATTCACCTTGGTGTACGTTCTCACTTTGTTTTAACAAAAGTTAGGAGTGAGGAGTGAGAAGTCAGGAGTTAATAAGTTATAACTTCTAACTCAGAATTCACAACTTCTAACTTCTAACTCCTAACTCCTAACTCCTAACTATCCAAGAGTTCATTATGCAAGCTAATACAAATAAATTCTCATGGTTTCAGGTTCCAGATAATATCAAAAACCTATTAATTTTAGCTGCAAAAAGCTGGGAAAATACATCAGAATCAGAAAAATATATTCAACAAGCTTTAGACCAGACTGGTGAAAACACAGATGTATTGGTAGCAGCATATAGATTTTTCTATTATAAAAATAATTATTCTCTTGCATTACAAACAACAGTCAAATTATTAGATAAAATTAAAGAACTAGAAAAACTTCCTGATGACTGGGAGCAACTTCAGCCGATATTAGTCAATCGCAAAGAAGACCCACAAATTCGATTGTACTTAAATGCTTATGCTGCTTCTGGATTAGTGCTAGCAAAGTTAGGAGAAATTGAGCAAGCCAAAGAAATCAGCACCAGAGTCAAACAGATAGACGAAAAGAATGATTTTGGTTCTGGTATTCTGCTGGATATTCTGACACGTCCAGCAGAAGAAGACGATTAATTAGTCAATGCACTTCTCTGTAAAAGAGTGGGGGGACAAGGGGACAAGGGGACAAGGGGAAAAACCATAGCAATGCCCAATACCCAATGCCCAATGCCCAATGCCCAATGCCCGATGCCCAATGCCCAATGCCCTTTTTGTGAAAAATCATGAACAATTGGTTATCTACCAAATCCTATTCCTTATTAGGAGCAAGTACTGATAGTAACTCTATCATTCCTCCTATTAACATACCTACTAAACTGCCTGTAGGTAACATTCCTAATGTCTCACCGATCATTGTGATCCAATCTTCGCCACTATCAATTTAAAAATTATGAAAGGTAGGGATTGGCTGCTAACAGGGGACGGTCAGCATCAAGCTTGTAAATCTGTAAGAGCCTGGGATTTATTGAGAGAAAATTACCGCCTTTATCGGTTTTTAACTGAGGTGGAAGATGTTCTCAATAGCAGCGACAATGAAACCAATTGTCTGCCAGAAATTCGGATGCTTGTAAGGCGCTTAATGGTAAATTCCTACTGGGTGCAAAGTCAAAAGTTAGAACCTTCACCCAAAACGGGAAGCTCTGTTTTACTCCTATATGATGAATTGGGTTTTCCCTTAACTGTGCAAACAGTAACATTTGCACCGGGAACCCGTTCAAACATTCATAATCATGGGACATGGGGAATAGTGGCGGTGTTAAAAGGTCAGGAAAAAAATACTTTTTGGCAACGCACTAATAGCCCAGAATTTCAGGACAAAATTGAACCGACGGGAGAGCTAACTCTATTACCAGGAGATATTATTAGCTTTACTCCCGATGCAATTCACAGTGTAGAAGCAGTGGGTGATGAACCAACTGTGACTTTCAATATTTATGGCGAAACCGATCCAAATGAGAGGTTTGAGTTTGACTTAGTTAGCCATAAAGCGAGGAATTTTTGATTTCATCGGTTCGTAGTTGGCGCTTTAGCGCAAAAGAGTAATTAGGAGATAGTTGAATGGCAAAGGTAATTTTCTATAGCAAACCAGGCTGTAAAGGTGGAGTTAAGCAAAAAGTTTTGCTAACAGCTGCCGGTCATGAGGTGATACCACAGAATCTGCTAAAAGAACCTTGGACAGTTGAACGGTTGCGTTCCTTTTTTGGCGATCGCCCCGTAGCCGAATGGTTCAATCTTTCCGCCCCCAAGGTAAAATCTGGTGAGGTGGTTCCTGAAAAAGTGGATGAACAAACCGCTTTGGCGCTGATGCTGAAAGAACCACTGTTAATTCGCCGCCCTTTGCTAGAAGTAGGCGAACAGCGCGAGGTAGGATTTGATGTACAAAAGATTGATGCTTGGATTGGCTTACAAGCTGTAGATGAATCCTTGCAAGAAATCAGCGACAAGCTTCTGAAGCAAGATTTGCAAAACTGTTCCCACGGTAAAGATCATAGCCATCAACACCATAATCACTAGGCTGGCTGTAACCATCATGGCGAACAACATCAAAAGCAAGGCAGCTTGTAGTCATTAGATTTCTTGCAAAAGTCTATAAATAACACTCTAGCCCTGTCAAGGTAAAAAAGTAACCTTGACAGGGCTAGTACAGTATGGCGTAAATTGTCTAAAACTCTCACACAATGGTAATTACGAATTACGCAAAGTGGTACTAGTCTTAGCCTTTAGCTAACTTCTTGTTGGATGTGTAGTAAACCTTACTACCAGTATCAGGTACAAAATGGCAGCTGATACATGAATTCCATAATGACTTCCAAATTGGTTCTTCCGCCTTGTGGAAATACTCACCCATTACTGGTTTGATTGCCTCAGTTGCCTTCAGCAAATTGTAGTGAGGGATGTTAAGGAATATATGGTGAGCAACATGAGTACCAATATCGTGATGGATATGATTAACCAAACCATAATCACGGTCAATACTAGAAATTGCGCCTTTGAGGAAAGTCCAATCTTCTCCACGATACCAGGGAAGCTCTGGCTCAGTATGGTGCAAGAATGTCACCAAATCTAGCCAAACTATAAATACAAGGTAGGGCACAGCGTAATATTTCAGCAACCACATCCAACCCCATTGGTAGGTGAGGAAACCGAGCAAACCTACCATCCCAATCAAAAGGACAGTGCTAGTGATAACATCCCATTTTTCCGATGATTTGAAAAGCGGACTGCTGGGCAAAAAGTGAGAGCCTTCTTTATTAGGAGAACGCTTAAATAAATACAGAGGATAAGCCAATAGAAAAATATAATATCGGACTATCTTTTGTGCTAAAGGCATCTCTTTGTATTCTGATTCCGTCACAGGATACCAGCTTTCATCGTTATCGATATTGCCAGTATTTTTGTGGTGAGTTCTGTGACTAATCCGCCAACCATGATAAGGAACAAGTATTGGTGTGTGAGAAAGATGTCCAATCAAATCATTGAGCCATTTATGCTTAGAAAAAGATTGGTGTCCGCAGTCATGCCCGACTACAAACAAAGCCCAAAACATCGTTCCTTGCATTAGCCAGAAAATCGGAAAGAAAAGCCAAGAATCCAGGTAAGAAGCAACTGCATAAAGCAGACCGATAATCAAGATGTCACGAAAAAAGTAAAAAAGTGATTTTGTCACATTGGGCTGAAAGCATTCCGCAGGAATTGCAGCTTTTAAATCCCCAAGTGTGAAAGGCAATTTAGTCGTATCCTCAGACGTTTCAGAAGGAGGATTATTGAACGTGATGATGTTTGATGGCACTGGATTCTTTTGATTGGATATAAATCGGAACTTTAATTGAGACAAAATTATCTCACCTATAGGATGCCCACGAAACTAGCGATCGCTAACATCAAAGAAGATAAATTTTGGCAATTTAGCTAACAAATTTTAGTTAGTAAAAAGTCGCCAAATTCTATTTAAACACAGCATGATAAACGCTCTCGTTGAGTTCAAGAGCGTAAGTCTAATCACAGCGCTATTTATTGCTCTGTATAATATTCGTTGAAAGTTTTATAGCCAACATCAGTTGTGTATAGTTGACACTGGTCTGTAATCTGCTTCATTAAAGACCAAGAAAACTGACACTCATCATGGAGATAAGGCTGCCAATTTTCTTTGATGCTGCTGTAAGCTAGCCGCAAATTATAAGAAGGAATCGCAGTGGAAATATGATGAGGGACATGAACATTGATATCGTGGCACAAAACCTCTACCCAACGCGGATAATCGCAATGAATAGTGCCAAATAGCTGTGCTAGAGCTTCGTTCCACTTGTTCGCTGTCGTAAAAGGAACATCTGCGGCAGTATGGTGAACAATAGTAAAAGTACTCATCCAAAAATGGTAAATCATCCAGGGCACTAGCCAAAATTTGACAAAGCCCCAGATACCAGTTGTGGCGATGAGAGTCGGGAAAGCGATCGCTGCAAACACAACTACTACAGCCACAGAAAGCTTGATACTCGATTGGTCTTTAGTTTTAAAGTTCCGCCAATCAAAATGCACCACAGCCCAATGTCCAATGGAACCTACCCACCAGAAGCGTTTACGCATGAACAGTTCAAAAGCAGACTGTCGGGTTTTATCCCAATCTTCAAATACTTCTGGTCTGATTGGATGCCAAGCGTTGTCCTCATCCAGCTTGTTGGTATGAGTATGGTGATAATTATGCTTAATGCGCCAACTGTGAAAAGGGTAAATTAACGGCATCATGAAGAAATGCCCTACCAAATCATTTACCCAACGACGTTTGGCAAAAGACCTGTGACCGCAATCATGGCCAATTACAAAAAAACCTGTTAAAGCAGTACCCGTAAAAATCCAAGCTAGGGGCAAGAGAAACCAAGGAGCGATAATCAGGCTGTAATAACCCAACGCAACTGCCAAGACACTGAGTATTACTTGTGTCCAAGCTTTGCGACGGTTCTGCTGAAAACATTCCCGTGGCAAGGTTTTGACAATATCTTTGAGCCGAAAGTCGGAATTACTAGGCTCGTCACTTAGTTTCTGGCTATTAATTATTGATGTAGTCATGGACACCTAAAAAACAACAAACTCCTCCACCAAGTCACCAAAAAGTAACTTGCAGTAAAATTTCTTCACATTAGCGCTTTGGATTATAGCAACCTAACCGACACAAGCGCACCAGTAAATAGCTTTTTGAAAAGTTAGGAGTTAGAAGTGATGAGTTCAAAAAGGTATATATCCTAACTCCTAACTCCTGTAGAGACAAGGGTTAATCGCGTCTCTACTCCTAACTAACTTTTGTTGGGGCCAACTTCACATTAGTTGCCAGACCAACTGCTTGCAACAATTGAACTGTCATCCAGGTTAAATCGATTTCCCACCATTTCAGCCCGTGACGAGCTGAATATTGAAAAGCATGATGGTTATTATGCCAGCCTTCACCGAAAACTAGTACGGCTACCCACCAGCAATTAGTCGATTTATCGCCAGAATCATAGCTCTGATAGCCAAATTTATGAGTAGCGCTGTTCACCAACCAAGTGCAGTGGTAAACCCAGACAATGCGAACAAAAATTCCCCAAATAACAAACGGCCAGCCACCTAGAAGCAAAAGCAATACACCTAGAGCAACCTGGATTAAAATGAAATATTTTTCTAAAAACTGATAAACTGGGTCTTCGGCAATGTCTTTGGTGAAACGAGGAACATCAGCGTGAGCGGGACAGTAGTGAATCAGCCAATCCATGTGGCTCCACCAGAAGCCTTTATTAGAATCATGGGGATCGGCATCAGTATCTGAGTGTAAATGATGAATGCGATGCGTCCCTACCCACTCAATTGGGCCTCCTTGACACGAGAGTGTGCCGAAGAAAACCAAGAGATACTCTAGCCACTTGGGAGTTTGAAAACTGCGGTGAGTAACAAGGCGGTGAAATCCGAGAGTAACTCCTAAACCACCTGTTATCCAGTACAGCAAGAAACCCACACCAACTGCCGTCCAGCTAAAGTTACCAGGAACAAAGGCAAATAAAGCGCCGATGTGCAGTCCAATGAAAAATAGGGTATTGACCCAGTTAATTTGAGGTTTGGTTGAAGTAGCAATTGTCATGCAGTAACCTGAATTTTAATTTTCCAGCTTAAGAACAGCGCGATCGCAAAATCCGCATATCGATAATTTTTTTTTGAACGAGGAACTGATGAACAGCTTAGAACAGCTGCGGCAAGCAGAACAGGCACTATTAGAAATTTTTTCTGGTATTGACGCTCAGGTCAAGCATAATCTAAAACGAGTGCTGGATGCTTTTCGTAATCACCGTGTAGGCGCACACCACTTTGCAGGTGTAAGTGGTTATGGTCATGATGATTTAGGACGAGAAACTTTAGATAAAGTTTTTGCCGAAGTTATGGGCGCTGAAGCTGCGGCCGTGCGGGTTCAGTTTGTTTCGGGAACTCATGCGATCGCCTGTGCTTTGTTTGGTGTTCTCCGTCCCGGAGATGAAATGTTAGCAGTAGTCGGTTCTCCATACGATACGCTTGAAGAAGTCATTGGTTTACGGGGTCAAGGTCAAGGCTCCCTTATTGAGTTTGGCATAAATTACCGCCAATTGGAGCTAACCCCAGAAGGAACCATAGATTGGCAAGCTTTAACTACTAGTGTGGCTGAAAACACTCGTTTAGTCTTAATTCAGCGCTCTTGTGGCTATTCTTGGCGTCCTAGTTTATCAATTGCCGATATTGAAAAAATCGTCCACTTAGTCAAACAGCAAAACCCGAATACCGTTTGCTTTGTAGATAACTGCTACGGCGAATTCATTGAAACCAGAGAACCCACAACTGTAGGTGCTGATTTAATGGCGGGATCGCTGATTAAAAATCCTGGTGGCACCATTGTCAGCGCTGGCGGTTATGTCGCCGGTCGCGCCGACTTGGTAGAAGCAGCCGCCTGTCGCCTCACGGCTCCCGGTATCGGTAGTTATGGCGGTGCTACTTTTGACCAAAATCGCTTGCTGTTCCAAGGTTTATTTCTAGCGCCGCAGATGGTAGGAGAGGCAATGAAAGGGACTTATCTTACTGGTTATGTGTTTGATAAACTCGGTTATCCAGTCAATCCCCCTCCCTTGGCTCCCCGTGGAGATGTAATTCAGGCAATTAAACTTGGTTCTGCCGAAAAGCTAATTGCTTTCTGTAAAGCCATACAACAGCATTCTCCGATCGGTTCCTACTTAGACCCCGTTCCAGATGATATGCCAGGGTATGAGAGCCAGGTAGTTATGGCTGGGGGGACATTTATTGAAGGGAGTACTTTGGAATTATCAGCAGATGGGCCAATGCGATCGCCGTATGTAGTTTATTGCCAGGGTGGGACTCATTGGACTCATGTAGCGATCGCCCTGGAAGCTGCGATCGATGCAGTTGGCAGTATCGATAGACAGGAGAAGGGCGAGTAATGAGCGATCGCTACACCACCACTGCTGCACGTCTAAATATCTATACCCAAGGTCAAGGATTCCCTATTTTGGGCTTACATGGTCATCCTGGTACTGGTCGTAGTCTTTCTGTCTTTACCAATCATTTATCAAAACGCTACAAAACTTTTGCCCCTGATTTACGCGGATACGGCAAAAGCCGCTACAACGGCAATTTTGACATGAATGACCATTTGACTGATTTAGAAGCACTGCTAGACCGTTTGCAGATTGAAAAGTGCCTAGTATTGGGATGGTCACTTGGTGGCATTTTGGCAATGGAGATGGCATTACGTTTGCCAGAGCGCGTTACTGGGCTGATTTTGGTGGCGACAGCTGCAAAACCCCGTGGCAGTCATCCTCCTATTACTTGGCAGGATAATTTATATACTGGCATTGCTGCGCTATTAAACTATATAAAACCGAGTTGGCAATGGAATATTGAAACTTTTGGTAAGCGATCGCTTTTCCGCTACCTAATCCAACAACATACATCTATCACTTACAAATACATCGCGAAAGAAGCAGTACCAGCTTATTTGCAAACCTCTCCTGCTGCTACTCGCGCCCTCTATAGTGCAATTCAATCAGGATATAATCGGCTTTTAGATTTACAGCAAATACAATGTCCTAGTTTAGTACTTGCTGGCGAACAAGACCGTCACATCACATCTGATTCCAGCTTACAAACTGCTCAACACCTCAACAATTCTCAGTGGCACTGCTATCCCAACACCGCCCATCTTTTTCCGTGGGAAGTTCCCCAGTTGGTGCTGAATGATATTGACCATTGGCTCGAAGAACATCCGCAGGTAATTCGTAATTCGTAATTCGTAATTAAACTGAGAGTCACAGGAATTGACTATAAAAGGTTTAGCCGTTACAGGTGGGGTCTAAATCTTCACCCGTAATGTAATTACGAATTACGAGTTATTAATAGTCAAAAATAGTGAAAAAATTTTGACTATTGACGAAGAAATGGAGAAGGAAGATGTGGTGACGCAATGAGTGAAAAAGACGTAATAACCCCCGTAAAAGAATTTTCTGTGTCTTTATATCTTTACGTCTTTGCATCAGAGCCTCCTTTTCATTCTCTGGCCTAACTTAAATTTGACCGCCAAAGGCAGGCTGTACTTTGCGGTCAAATCTTTCCCCCAAGTCGTCAGCAATTGTTAAGTTACTAGGTTTGCAACGCTTGACATTCACAATAATTCCCTGCGCTCCTTCAAGCTCTAAATCTTCTATGTATCCTTTACTTGCTAATGTTGCATCAGAAGAATTTAGAAATGGCCCGAAGTAATACGTGCAACGGGGATTCTGCGTCACAATCTCTACCCACCAAGCCAAGCCGAGGTAGTCGAATGTGTTAATTAACACTTCCTTGAGGTTATGCCAAATGGTTTTCATGGTTTTCGCTGATTTATAAACGTCTACAGGGTGTTAAACGATAGGGTACTTTATTATCTTTTACATTTCTTTATACTCTGTTACTGTTATTTTTTCAAAGAGATTTTTTGCAATTTATCTAAGTGCAGCGTATTTAGCGATCGCTGACGATAAATCTCATAAAGCGCCATACCTGCTGCTACAGAAGCATTCAGGCTGGGAGTTTTACCTTGTAGAGGAATCGATACTAAAAAATCACAGGAGCGTTGAGTCAACATACCCAGACCTTCACCTTCTGAGCCAATTACCAAAACGATTGGGCCAGTAAAATTGACTGTATGCAAAGGTTCGCTACCACTTGCAGCAGTACCGTAAATCCAAAAGCCAGCTTCCTTTAATTCTTCTAAGGAGCGGCTGAGGTTGACAACTCTAGCTACAGCAAAATTTTCTAAAGCGCCTGCTGCCACTTTCATGACAGTGGAAGTGATCCCAGATGCCCTTCTTTGGGGAATCACCAATCCTTGAGCGCCTATTGCTTCGGCTGTGCGAATAATTGCTCCTAAGTTGTGGGGATCGGTAATTCCGTCAGCCACGACAATTACAGCATCAGTTACAGATTTGCACTGCTCAATTAGATCGGCCAATTCCATATAAGCGTAGGGAGCAATTTGTGCTGCCACACCTTGGTGATTAGCGCCGTTGGTGAGATAGTCTAAACGTTTGGGTTCAACCTCATCAATAACTGTGCCATTTTCCTTTGCTTGCAAAAGGAAATGGTGAAAGCTGGGATCGTACCGCAGACGGGTAGTAATCCACAGACGATTGAGATTGCGCTGATTTTGCAATGCACTCAATACTGGATGACGACCGTAGATGAGATCGTTATCTTCTTCTGTAGATTGTGTAGATACAGATGGCTGAGAAAAGTTGCTATTTCGTTGTCGCGAGTTCCCATAACTGGGGTTGCTATCTATTTTCTTGGGATTGCGATTCGGATTAACAACAGAGATGGTGTTGCCATCTACTTTTCTGGGGTTGTGAGTTGGATTCGCACCAGAGATAGGGTTACTATCTACTTTTCTGGGGTTGTGAGTTGGATTCGCACCAGAGATAGGGTTACTATCTACTTTTCTGGGCTTGCGAGTCGGATTCGCACCAGAGATGGGGTTGCTATCTATTTTCCTGGGATTGCGAGCCGGATTAGTAACAACACGTTTACCTTTAATTTTTACGGGTTGTCCACGATTTGGTTCGCTAGAAGTCTTGACTTTTCTGGGTTTATCCTGCATTTGAGTTCTGAATATAGCGTATAGTTGCTCGTTCCGATTACCTCAATTTTTTGAACCTAATCTAGTGTTGTGGCTACAGCGAAATTGAGTTTTCACTCTTTTTCTAGATGAAGTATTTGCAACAGCTCGGTTAGACGTTGGTAATCGGTGATATATAAGTAGCCTATTAAAGTTTCTAGACTAGTTGCCTGTTGATAAATTTCGGGATTAAGTCGCTTAGGGCGTCCTGTTGCGGCGTTTCTACCCCGTCGGACAATTTCTAATTCGGTATCCCTGAGATGAGGAATCAGCGATCGCAAATGTAGCGCTTGTGTTTCTGCTCTTACCTGCTCCACTACCAGACGATGGTAAATTCCTGACCGCTGCAATGGCAGCAGATAGAACATTCTAACATACAACTCATAAATTGCATCCCCTAAATATGCTAAAGCACTAGGAGAAATTTGTTGCACTTGCGAGAGGGAAATCTGTTGGAATGGCCCTGTGGTTGCCAAGAGTGCTTCAGTCCAAGACAAGCTCTGTTTGGGAGTTTCATCTTGTCCATCTAATAGCTCTTCCTCCTGTGACTTCACAAATAAATCATTCCTTGACGGGCTACATTTGGCAGGCATTCTTGGCAAAGACTGATTTTTCTGAAGTATGCCGTGATAGTATACTTAGCATAATCAATACTATCAAAATTACTTCCTAATTTCATCTTTTTGATTGAGAGTTGGCATTTAAAATCACCCTGATGTCAACATCTATAAACCAAATTTCGCCTACTTCTTGTGGTCTGCGCCTAAGATAGGGTAAAATTTTAACATCAAATTCACCCTTTTACTTGGCAGCATTGCCATACTTACTGAGTAAACGACAACTTTTAACTATACAGCATCAAGTCAAGTCTATCTATAAACAAATCTGCTGGCTTTGTATTTCTTACAACAAATATCTCAGACTTGATTATTTATCCAATATTCTAACCAACAATTACATACCCAATACACACCTAATAAATTGGGTCTCTATATCTTTAAGTTATTACTCAACTTTAAACATAATAGCTCAACTGGCTTTATGCCTCTCCCACAAGGAGAGAGGTTTTCTGCCAGAAGTTTTAAAAATTAAGCTACCCGATTTTGAATCTGGATAGCTAAATTTACCTCTGAGATCGAGCAATCAAGACTACTTGACGTTTTCTAGAGCGTCTTCAACTGATTTTTGCAGGGAGAGAAACTTCTCTAGGCGAACAAGCTTGACCGTTTGAGTTACGCGGGCATTCGTGACAATTTGCAAAGTGCCATCAGCAGTTTGAGCTTGCTTGGCTAGCTGCACCAGAGCGCCCAAGCCAGAGCTATCAACAAAGTCAATTTGTGAGAGATCCAAAATAATGTGCTTAGGGCCCTCGTCTATCTTGCTGCCAAGTGTCTTGCGAAATGTCGGCTCGGAAAAAGCATCTAACAAACCTGTGAGGCGGAATAGCTGACAGTTATCCCGGACTTCACGAGTGCCCCTCAGGCTAACGGTTAGATTTAGTGGCTCAGCAATAATTCCCTCCTCATGAGTTAAAGTGAACGCTCAAGTATAAATGGTTTTTGAGCAAGTTGTCTACAATCTGTTGAAATAGGAGATCGGGAATTGGCTACTGGGTAATGGTTATTAGAAAACTTTTCCCCAGTCCCTAGTCCCCGATCCCCCATTTGCATTTTGCTATTTTTATTTAATCCTAGATGCGACAACTTGACTCTTGCTTTTTGCTCTAATTCCAAATTAAAAATGCATAGTTCAAAAAGAATTCTTTCATTTTGAATTTTTTATTTTTAATTTTGAATTCCCTGGAGGGGTTGACGTGCTGTTCGCATGGCTTGAACAAATTGCTCAAACAAGTAATCAGCATCGTGGGGCCCAGGGCTGGCTTCTGGATGATACTGTACGGAGAACACTGGTAGAGATTTGTGACGTACCCCGGCAATAGTGCGATCGTTTAGGTTTAGATGGCTGATTTCTACAACTGCCGTAGGTAAAGAATCTGGGTCAATAGCAAAACTATGGTTTTGACTAGTAATTTCTACTCGTTGTTGTAAACCGGCAGGCTGATTCAAACCACGATGACCAAATTTGAGTTTATAGGTTTCTGCTCCTAGTGCATGACCTAAAATTTGGTGTCCCATACAAATACCAAAGATGGGTTTTTCACTTAACAGGAGTGCTTTGGCAGTCGCAATCCCTTCAGTGACAGCAGCAGGGTCGCCAGGCCCATTAGAAAGAAACACACCATCTGGATTGTATTTGAGAATTTCCTCTGGTGGTGTATCAGCAGGTACAACAATTACCCGGCAACCATAACTGACTAAGCGACGTAGGATATTGCGTTTTACACCAAAGTCAAGGGCAACAACGGTAAAGGCTTCCCCAAGATTTTCCCCAGCCTCCGAGTTAAATTCCCAAGCTGGAATTGTGGGATCGGACCATTCATAAGCCGTTGAGGTAGTGACTTCACGAACCAGATTCAATCCTGCCATGTTGGGAGCTGCTAGTACCTGCTCTAACAATTCCGCTTCATCGAGAATGGTTGTAGAAATGCCACCGTTCATCGCTCCGAACATCCGAATTTTGCGGGTGAGGGCGCGGGTATCGATGCCGTAAATCCCTGGTATTTGGTTTTGTTTGAGGTAGTCAGGTAAAGTTTGTGTCGATCGCCAGTTACTTGGATGATGACAAATATTCCGGGCGATCGCACCCCGCACTTGGGGCCCATCTGATTCTTCATCTTCGAGATTGACGCCAGTATTCCCCAATTCAGGATAGGTAAAAATCACAATCTGACCGCGGTAACTAGGGTCAGTCAGAACTTCTTGATAGCCTGTCATGCCAGTGTTGAACACCACTTCTCCGATCGCGGTTCCCGTCGCACCAAAAGACCAACCGCGATAAGTGGTTCCATCTGCAAGGACAAGTAAAGCTGGTATTGAGTCAGTCAGGGGCATAGTAGATTGGGCAGTGGGCATTGGGCATTGGGCATTAGGCATTGGGCATACTCTTTCTTATTCCCTATTCCTTATTCCCCAATACTGCGATTGTTAATTATCCCATAAGTTGAGCAATTGGGAGTTTTTAAAATAGTTAATTAAAATTAAAAGGGAATTAAAGTAGCGGGAGTGGATTTGGCAAAGCTTGGGCAGTTAAAATTAATTATGCTTCAGTCTTTTTTATCCCGTGCAACCCTAATTTTTGTCTCAAGCACTCTAGCAGTTTTGTGCGTTGCCTGTAGTGAAGACAAACTGAACACCGCTACTGGTGGCGACGAGCAACCTATGCCAATTGGGGATCTAGCACCAGTCCAGCCTAGCGTTGAACCAGTAAGACCAGCAGCTACCCCAAAAGCGCAGCCGCTAGATCCGTTTGAAAGTGAACCAAGTCTTTTTGAGATGGGACGAGACAAAGCTGTTGGCGCTTGGAGTATCAGCCAATCGGCTCAATCTCCAGATGATTGGAAATTGGTGGCGAGTCAGTATCAGGATGCGATCGCGCTGATGCAAAAAATACGGCGACAAAGCCCAGAATTTGCGATCGCTCAAACCAAAATTACGGAATATCGCCGCCAGGTTAAATATGCCCAACAGCAAGCAAATCCTCGCCCTGTCGCAGTTAGAGAACCTCATAAAATAGTCGTTGTTGTTCCCCAAAGAGAAACTATACCAAAGCTCACTTTACCTCCACGAGAAACAAAACCGTTATCACCAGAGCCAGCTTTGCCTTCATCAGCAGTGGTGATTCCCGATGAAGCAGTATTTACAGCGCCGATAAAAAGACGAATTGGTGGTACGCCAATTGTGGAAGTTACCTTTAATGGTCAGCAACAATTTGAGATGATTGTGGATACGGGAGCAAGTGGCACTGTCATTACCCAAGAGATGGCTAATGCTTTGGGAATCGTCACAGTGGGAAAAGCCAAGGCAAATACCGCCAGTTCCAGAGCTGTAGAATTTCCTGTGGGCTATGTTAATTCGATGGCCGTTGGCGGGGTAGTAGTGAATAGAGTAGCAGTAGCGATCGCAGGTGCGGAACTAGAAACTGGACTTTTAGGACATGACTTTTTTGGTAACTACGATGTCACTATTAAGCGTAATGTGGTAGAGTTTCGCCCGCAATTGCGATCGCAAATCAATCCGCCAGAAACTCAACTAACTGCTCCAACTTCGTCCAAGCAGCCCCACTTTGTAGGATATCCTTAGCGATTTTAATACCCTCGGCGTGATCGAGGAAGGCGATCGTACCCGCGACTTGCAGCGCCAACGACGCATTTAAGGCAACTGCATCTTGTTGCGCCTGAGTTCCCTTACCTTGGAGTACCGCCTTAAGAATCTCCGCATTCTCTTGGACATCTCCACCCCGAAGCATACCTATAGGAGCAGGCGTTAAATCCAAATCTAGGGGATTAATAGTAGTTAACTGCACTTCGCCGTTTGATAACACCGCTAAGTCAGTTTCATCTCCTAACCCAGCCTCATCAAGTTTTTCTCGCCCGTGTAGCACAATCGCCTTTTCCTTACCCAAATTTTGTAAAGCTTCGGCAACAGTTGCCAACAGTTTGGGAGTAAATAAGCCTACCACTTGCCCAGTTGGACGCAAGGGATTTACTAACGGCCCGAGCAAATTAAAAATTGTTCGCACTTTCAAAGTCCGCCGTAATGAGGCAACAGCCTTGAGTGCTGGATGCCAACCAGGAGCAAACAAGAAGGTGATCCCCACTTCTTGTAGTGCTGCTTGTACTTTTTCACTAGAGGCACTTAAGTTTACACCCAAGGCTTCCAATACATCTGCACTTCCTGTGAGACTTGAAGCTGAACGATTACCGTGTTTGGCGACAGGTATGCCAGATGCAGCAGCAACAAAAGCAACTGCTGTGGAAATATTAAAGGTTGATGAACCATCGCCACCAGTGCCACAGGTATCAATTAAGGGGATTAGGGATTGGGTAGATTCTTGCCCAGTCCCCAGTCCCCAGTCCCCAGTCCCCAGTTTTGATTGAGATTGTAATACTTCAGCCATGCCGGTCAACTCGTCGGCAGAAATGCCTCTAAAGTTAAGTGCTGTTAAAATTGCTCCCGATAATTCTGGGGGAACCGCTTCACTGAGCCAACCCTTCATCAATTCAGCAGATTGAGTGCGAGACAATGATTGTCCATCTATTAATTGTTGCAGCAGGATATACCAGCTAGCAGACGATTCTTGAGCAGGGATTGGAGAAGTTGCCATAGCTAAGATTTGTATGTTGTAGCTATATTGAGAGCTATGGGAGTTATACTACCGGAAAATTGGAAGCTATCAAAGTTAGGCTTAAATCTCAAGGCTTAATTGCAAAGCTGGATTAGCAAGATTCTGAACTTGTGATTTTTTCTTAAAATCAAGTTTAACTTTGTAGTTAGTAATGAATAACTCTTTTCCTTTAGCTGCACCACTTTGCTTATAGTTATTCATCCCATACTGTAATTCCCACTCTGAAATATTAGCCCATTGAAAATTTTCTAGAATTTGCGTTGAATTGTCATAGGTAATTAACCAGCGATGATGACATTGTTGCAAAAGTTCAGAAAATCTCTGATGTTCAAAAGAGGTGTGTAAGTCACCGTCTTTACCATATAGTTTTGATTTAGTAGCACTAAAATATGGCGGATCTAAAAATAAAAATACATCTTTTCCATCTGATTTTAATAAATGACTGTAATCCAAATTAGTAATTTGAACATTTTTTGATAAAATATTTTCTAATTTTTCAAGTCGTTCTATTGAAGTATCAGTAAATCTTTTATGGAAAGCTTCTTGGGAAAAGCCACCTGATTCTACGGTTCCAGAAAAAGTAATTCTATTGAGTACGAAAAACCGAACGGCTCTTTCTAAATCAGATAAATGATTTACATCTACACGAGTTAATTCTATAAAGAGTAATTTACCATCTGTATATTTAACTTTAATATCTCGAATTTCTTTCACTAACTGAGTTATATCAGATTGGGCAAACTTCCAGAATAAGAAGAGTTCGCGGTTTAAATCGTTAATCCAAATTTTGATATCGGGAAACTTTTGTCTTAAATAAATAAATACAGAACCACCACCCACAAAAGGTTCTCGAAATTCAGAAAAGCTATCTGGCAAGTATTCAACTATTTGATTTATTGCTTTTGACTTACCACCAGGATATCGTAAAGGACTTTTGAGCATAATTAGAAATCATCACATATCGGTTAAATTGCCAAAAATTAAAATTATAGCCTAATAATAAAAGTCCTCATTAGAGGACTTTGCAGTGTATACGGGTATTCAAGCTATACTACCAAAAAGCAGGAATATTTCTCTCAAACTGAGAATATGTTACTATTCAACATTGGTACTTAATATTAGACCAAGGAATTCCAGCGAAAAAATCCCTACCCACCTTTAATATCTCAATGATTTCCTTAATGCAATCTTTTGATTCTATTGTAGAAGATATTATCTCACGCTGATGATCAAGATATTTGTTCCAATCACGTTCTACTACATCAGCTACTTTTTCAAAACCATCAGCTGTGTCTTGCCAGAATTGGTCAATTCCTTTGAGGAACTGTTCACATACACTCTGTTTCTCAAAATCTTTAACAAGCTGTTTAGCTAAACGCTTTTGCCATGATTCTGTCCAAGAACTCCATAAGTTTGCTACTGCCAAACCTATCGTAATAGATAGACCTATCCCAAGCACAATTGGGCCACCTATAGCCGCGACGATAGTCATTATTCCAGCCGTACCACCACTGAAACCAAAACCAACACCAAGTGCTGATAAAAAACTGACAAACTTAGCAACTAAGATGTAACCGCCAAGATTTCCAAAAGATATTGCCCAAGCCGCCAAAGCACCAAAGCTACTTAAACCTGCAACTGCGCCCATAACAGATGCTTCCCAATCAAAACGAAAAGTTTTGGAATTTGTATATTCTCCTGATTTGTATCCATTAAATTCTGCTTCTGGGTAGCCTTGAAAGAAAGTATCAAGTTCTATTTTGAATTTTTCAGAATTTTCTTTCATAAGCTTTTCTAACTCATTTTGAAGTTTTTCAACCAGATACCCAGCAAGATATTCCTGCGCCTCTTTTTTGTCATCGTACTTTTGGCGAATGATTTGTTCTACAGCATCAACATTGAGTAGTTGTTCTGTATACTTCTGAAAATCAATTTCGGTATTTTTTTTTAATTTATCTATATTTTTCCTAACGTTGTCACGTTTAAGTTTATTTTCTTGCTGCCGAACAGACTCATTTTCTGTCAATACACTTAATTGTGATCGTTGTGCATTTTGTGCTTCTATATCAGCAATACTTGTGTTATATGTATCAATCAAGCTAGTATACTTTTTTGTATTATCCTCCTTTATAGCTTTCATTTCTCGATCAATACGGCATATACGTGCTTGAGGTAGAGAATCGCCAAGTATATTGGTTAATTCATCAAATAGGTGCTGACATCTATCCGGTCTTTCTGACCAAAAAGTGAAGAATCTTTTTCGTACTTCTGCTTCAGTGATGGCGCGATTTGTTTTTTCTCTACGACGCTCTAGAACAGTTTCGCTGAGGTTTTTATAAAATCTTTTTGAAGCTTTATCTGAGATTTCTTTCAGCTGATGGTCAGAGATACTTGGATCAGCATGAGTCGCTACAATGAAGAAGTTGCCTAGTGTTGGGAAATTATTGCATTCAGTTTCTGGAGCAGGAAGTAACCGTAGTAAACCGCCAAGGCGAATCATGTCTTGGCCGTTAATATGACCTTTGGCTGGCGAAGCATACAGCAATATATCGGCTATCTGTGCAGCACTAGTAGCTTTTTCAACGTCTTTTGAGACTTCATCAGATTGATCAGAATAGCCTGGGAGGTCTATTAGGTTGCAGGCTTTTAGCAGGGAAGAATCCATATAAACTACGGCTGCATGAGCTGCTACATCATCATTGCTACCATGTACTCCATATTCCTGCAAAATATGAAAGTTTCCTGCTTGTAAACAATACTGCTCGCAACGTTCTTTGTCATTTAGAAGTAATAAGTCAATTATTGGTTTACCACTCTCATCTTTTAACCAAAAGTTTTCATCAAAAACCAAAACATCTTGTTTGAACCATTGAGGGCGGTCTTCTATATGGCGAACAAATGTAATTACTCTAGTGGCTGGCTGATAACCAACTGGTAAATTTTTGCTACCCAATAGAGCATTTGCTAGGTGTGATTTACCAGCATCAAAACCTCCTGTCAATGCTAAATTAGGTTTTTGCTTATAGAGCTTCAGTTGCTTTTTGAGATCATGTGGTGTAGCTGGCGGTGTTGGTATATCTAGTTTGTCTAGAGGATGAGTAGCATCAATGTACTGATTCAGTAAATTTAGTTTGTGATAAAGTTCAGCGTATGGAGTTCCTGGAGCAATTTCTTTGAGTGGTGGCGTTGATACTGACATAGCAGTGGCAATATCAAGCCCAAATATTCCCAGCCATTTCACTAAAAGCCCCATTGGAACTGTTTCAGGCTTTTGCTCATAAATACAAACTTCTTCATGGGAGATGCCCAGTATATTAGCAACCTGTACTTGACCCATGCCTACTTTCTGACGATATCCCAGTAAGTTAATATTCATTGCTGTATCTCAACTGCACTATTAATATTACTTATTTAGTTATGGTATAGATATTAATCTGCCAGTCAGTAGGGATTACCCACCCTTATTTATGGGAAAGAATTTTGCTTTGAGTTTATGTTGCAATTTTGTAAAAGTCTGTTACATTACTTTACAGGCAGTGATAACTGTTACAACATAAAAGCTCGGAGTATTATTTATGGCAGACGTTAAGAAGACTACGCCTTCGGTTTCAGAAGATCCTAATGCTTTGCGCTGGGGCTTCACTCCTCAGAGCGAAAATTGGAACGGTCGTTTTGCAATGATCGGTTTTATATCTGCTGTTGCGCTTGAAGTGTTTTCTGGTCAAGGGATTTTACACTTCTGGGGCATCCTTTAGATTTAAACGTTTTTAGCTTCATTAGATTATGAGGCAAGGCGGGGATCAGTAAAATTATCTGTCTTGCCTGATAATCTCAAGAATTAGAAAACTCGCCAGCAACTAGCGTGATGAGCGAAATATTACACGACCGGGAGATTCTTCTTGATTGATTCGCGCATATACTCGAAGACAAGTTAAGACTTCGCCAGGAATACCGCCACAGTCTAGTTGTAAGTCATCCTTGGATGAAGCACAGATATCTGCATAAAGTCCCGATAATTGGCGAATTCGCACTTCATTACCTGCATTAATAGCTTCATCAGCGACTTTCTTCAAAATGCGCCGTGATTCATGTTGTAGCTTTCCCCACCAAGAATAGCGTTCAGCCGGTGGTACAAATACTAGGGAATGTATTGCTTCATCCATGTCAATCCAAGCACGGAGAATTGACAGGGGATCGGTATTTTTCTCTGCTTTTTGGGTGCGTTGGAAGCGATCGCTTAAAGCATCAATATATTGATCGCGTTGTTCTGGTTTAGAGTGCAAGGAAATGACATCGAAGCTAAAAACGCTCTTTAAAGCATGATGTAAATCTGGGTCTATTTCGATAAAATTCATATATAAAAATAGAAATGCTGCTGGTAAATCGGATGCATTACCTTGGGGAATTTTAGAATTTGAAAGTGCTTGTTGATACAAGCTCAATCCCTGAGCTTGAACAGTACCAGTAAGTCCGGGGTAGATAATTTCGTCGCGGATAAAGGGAAGCTGAAAGAGATTAGAATTATCTGCGATCGCACCAACTTCTTGAGCTAAATCCAAGGTGCGCTGTCGCCAAGTTGCAGCTAAATCCTCTGGGACTCGCAGCAGTTTGCGTTGAATCTCATTCCACAAATCAGAGTCTGTTTGGCTTTGCAGTTGGGAATTACCCAAATAATAACTAAGTTCTGAGTCAGAATCGAAAGCTTCTCGAAGGTGATTTAGTTTTAACTCATCTGGCGGATCTTCCCAACCAGTATTTTGCTGTGGCGGTGCAGGTTGTAAGAGGTTATGAAGTTCTTGCAACACATCATCACATATTTTAGATCCTGGATCTAGTGGAAATTCAGCGCGAGCCTGATTTAAACTAGCCTCTAGTCCATATAAACTAAACCGCAGTAATCGGGCTAACTCCGAGTTTTCTATCTCTAATAATTGACGCAAGTGCTGCATGAATCTCACCTCCAAAGCGAATAAAACTTGGCAAACCTCTGCGCCCCTTTGCGTTTACTCCGCGCCCCTTTGCGTTTAAAAATCTTAATTTTTTTTAACGCAGAGGAACGCAAAGTTTCGCGCAGAGGAACGCAGAGGTTTAATGTATGCCGCAAAAGGGATCGCGTTCTTTATCAACTTCATTAGGTTGCAATTCTAATTCAGCACGATAAACACATCCTTCTTCTTTCAAGCATTCTTGATTTTGTGATGTCCAGTAAGGTACTTCACCAGCGTGCATTCTTAGAATACCTCGATCGTCGAGAGTTACACGATATTGGCAAGGATAATCTGTGGTTACATCTGGTTTGCTGAGTGCGCCAATTCTTATCCATTTTTTGCTGTTGGTTTCGGCATCTGTTTGATAAACATAGAAGGTGTGCTGGCCAGTTTGTGGGAATGGAGGTAAGGGATTACTAATTAACCCAATTCCTGGTTGCGTCACCCCATCGCGCAAATAATGAAATTTGTGAAACGTTTTACTACCATCATTTCCGACTTCAAATACAAGATGATAGGCATCTGGTTGATCGACAGTTGCTGACTCAATAACATTGACGGCAATATCACCATCATTTAAGTCTTTATTGAAGCCTTCCACAGCGATATTCCAGTTCAATTTACCATCAGCAAATAGTGCTGAAGTTTCTGAAACTACCGATTCTAAATCAATACCAGAAATATCAATCAAATAATGGGGATTTCCTTGACAAAGCAATACGTTAAATTCGAGGGTTTGGTCAATCTCAAACTGGACTTTTATTTTTTTCAGAAATTCTACTTCTGGCATTTCCAGTTGATTCATCAGGTTTTTGCCGTCAAAGCTTCCCCATAGTCGTAAATCTCCCTCTTCGTAATCTTGACGGTAGATAATATTAGTTAATTGTATGCCTTGCCAATGAGTACGAACTTTGGCGACAGTTTCCCAAGGTGCGAGTTGATAGAGTTCTTGTCCAGCTTTGAATATAGTTAGTAAATCGTTGCTTTGGGTTTTGCGTTTGAAGTTGCAGGGTAAATAATAAAATAGGTTTTTAACATCAATTTCTAGCTGGTTAGCTCCCTTACGCAGCAAGCTTTTGGATTCTTCTGGATCGAATCTCAATCTTCGTAACTTTTCGGCATAGCAAGCACCGGCAGAGGTGGCTAGCTTGGTAAATTCCAACACAAAGGTAATCCGTTCTGGATTCCAGACAAAATATGGAGACTTACTAAATTCTTGGTAGATTTGGCGCTGCACTATGTCTAAATTACAAGTTTTACCAGACAAAATTAACCAATCAACTTTTTGGGAATTCCAAGAATCTTTGGTGAGATCGTCGGGACGCAAACGACTTTCCATTAATCCTTTGGCAATTCCGATCGCTTCTTTAATTCCCGAAGCGGCGGCTCGTTCAAATTGTTGGTTGTCTAGGGTAACACAGATGTTATTTGGATCTTTGACTTGCAATTTAATGGCGCTTTGGGTAAGCAATTCGGAAATTTGCTGCTCAGAAAGTGTAAAGGTTAATAGAGAATTCTCCGTTGGTAGCTTTTGCCCAAGTTTCAGTTTAGCTGCTTCTGCATAATCCCAAAGAATATAAAAGGATTGCAGACGTTGAGGTGCTTGTTGCCAACGAGTCGGCAATACTTTTTCGGCTGTATCTAGGGCGTCTTTGTAAGCAATATCGCCTTCTGGATTCTCTTTATCTAGGCATTTTAAAAGACTGCCAGTTTTAAATTTGCTGTGTTCTAAAAAACGCTCGTTTAACTCGGAGTTAATTAAATCTTCTAACTTTTCGTTTTCTAGATCGCCTATTGTGACTGCTGTCAACAAAAAGTCTGCGATCGCAACTTTTAATAATCTGAAAATTCGCAGTGTAATTAACTCACCGCCTAGCTGTAAATGACCGGATGAACCTAATAGTTTGGGAGTAAGTTTATAGTAACGTCCTCCTAAACCCCGGTCTTCATAATCAGCAAAAGCTGGGGTTTTATCTTCTAAAGTCAGTTCAATTAAAGCTAAGTCTGTGGTTCCCCCGCCAATATCCAAGACGAGGACATTTTGTGACCATTTGTTTCCTACTTGGCGACAACGGGTTTTAAATGACTCGATCCCAATGTTAAGATTACCGCCAAATTCTCGCCATAAAAAGAATATTGCTACAGAAACGGCTTCATCATAAGCAGTTTGGACATCATCAATTCCCAACTGCTCAACTAGTTCTCTAACTTCCTTGCGAACAACTGGTGGGGCGACTGTTGGGTAAGTGACAACTGCTGTTAAAAAATCTCCTTCCGAAAATCTGCGTCGTGCGTGTTGGCGGTAGTCTTCAGTTAACTCGATTAAATGCGCCCAAGCAGATTGGATTAACTGGTTAGCGGTAATTGTTTCTTCTTCGCCATCCAAAATAACTGAAAATGATCGCTCCTGGCCAAAATAGCGTTTGGGTGAATGGTGAAACCTGCTGATAATTTCCTTTAAAGAACCGCTTGTACCTTGAGCGATCGCTTTTTTTCGGTTATCTCTAGCTTCCCTACCCATCCGCAGTTTTAAATCCTCTAAGTGTGAAATTTCCGACTCGCTGGGAATTTCCGTATCGCGGCGATCGATATCCAGCACAACTGGGATCAGATTTTGCGACTCTAGGGTAGGGACGCGGAACACCTCATGATAGATTTGGTAAAGTTTTTTGCTGACAGCACGGCGGAATCTCTCGCTGTTTCCTAAAGAAAGTTCAATTTGGCGAATTGCTTCCAAAAATCGCTCTTTATTATCACTTTCAAATACTTCACTCAATCGGCTGGGTTCTATCTCCAAATTTTTGCTAATTTCTATGATAAACTTTGCCCAATCATCAGTGCTGACATCCGGTAAAGCCACTGAGGCGGGAGAACTGAGCCATTGCGATAAGCGATCGCGCAACCGCATTTCTTGCTCTTTGGGTAAAATTTCTGCGATCGGTACTTCAATTGGATCGAAGAGTGTGACTGTCGAATTCGATGTACCAAAATCTAAAGCAAACCATCCCGGAAATCTTTTTTGTTGTTTCTCGCTTGGTTCGCGATCGCTATAGTTATTCAATTGAAAAGGGTTCATTATAGTATTCACTTTCTGTTGTTTATTTTATAGCTGGCTAAAAACTGTAATGTTCTATCATAAAATTACAAATTTAGAGAATCTTTGGTCTTGTACCATTGATTCTCTTTAGCACTGGCTTTTTTATTTGGCGCATATATCTACGTTGGGCTACGCTTTTATATAGAAAGGACGTAGGCGTAGCCCAAACTAGACATCGCTATGAAAATTGCAGCAGTTATTAAGTTGATGTTGAAGATTCTTGCTCATCTGTAACTTTTACTTGTTCGACTTGTTCGATAGTTAAATTAAATAACTGGGCAACCTCTTCTATAGAAATACCATAAGCTAAACACCGAGGTATAAGTTCACGTTTTACTTCTTCTCGTCCTTGTTGTAGTCCTTGTTCTCGTATTTCTTCTAGTGCTTGTTTTAGTCCTTCTTGTCGTCCTTCTTCTTTAGCTTCTCGATAAACCCTGGTTTCTTGTAACTTAATTTCAAACATCGTCTCTACCTCTTCACTATTTACGTTTGCAAATTTATAACCAGTAATTGTTGTGATTATTCAGATGCAAGTCTTACTTGTTCTATAGTTAAATTAAGTAATTTGGCAACGTCTTCCATCGACATACCAAGAGCTAATAACTGAGGTACAAGTTCAAGTTTTAGTTCTTCTCGTCCTTCTTCTCGTCCTTCTTCTCGTCCCTCTTGTTTAGCTTCTTGATAAACCCTAGTTTCTTCTAACTTAACTCCTAACATAGCCTCTACCTCTTCACGACTTAAGTTTGCGAATTTATAAACTGCAATTGTTGTGATTACATCTATTATCTCCTTCTTAGCCAAGACAGTTATCTGCTCTTGTTGCACCCGCTCAATTAAACGTTTCGCTTCCCGAACCATTTGAGTCTCTGAGGCAATAGTCAACAGCATCAAACTGATACCTACTTTGTACTCATCAGGACTACCTAACTCATCTAAATAAATTCGTTGTACTTGAGAACTGTTCAGTAACGATCTATGAATAGTGGTGTTTTCCGGTTCCAAGCTGCGAGACTGTAAAATAATTACCCCATACCAGTCATCATAAAGCGACGCGTTACGATACATATACAGCATGGATTCTGAGAAAAAGCGATGGTACAGTAACTCATCTCTTTGGAATTGTACCTCAGCAAAAAAGATTATCTGAGATGCAGCATCTGGTGGAGGTAAAAATACCCCATCAATCCGAAATGTTGGTTCTTTAACTTCAACTGATTCAAAGCGATAGCTAGCAGCTTCAGGCGGTGGCTGTTCTACTAACTCGAAAAACAATTCTGGGACACGCTTGAAAATTGTATAAAAAATCGCATCACGTCTCATAAATACATCCTCATATCTCGACGCGATCGCGTCATCTCAAATCTAAATCATCTGAGTGAGAAACAGCCGCAATTTCGGAAATAATCTGCAACCAAGTAGGAATTTGGATCTCAGATGGCAATTCCCCAGCCGCCAAATATCTTAGCAAACTTTCTTTTTTGGAAAGGTTTTGCAGACTCGGAATAATCTGATCCAAAATACCTTCTAGTTCGGAATTAATTTGCTGATTAACTTCGCTAACATACTGCACAAGATGGAGGCTGGCGCTAGCTGTAATTTCATCTCGCAGTCGCAGTACTAAAAGTTGGTGATTGCTCGATCTGGGTAAGCCTTGGCTTTTCTCTGGTGCCCAATCAAAGATTTGACCGACGTTGTGTTTATCGTCTTGACGTGCTAAAGGAAAAATAATTTCAGGTGCAACAGTTTTATCTTTACTAGTAATTTCCGAGATAATTGCTTCTTTCCATTCGTTAGGGTCGCATCCTAGTAATAATTTGTAAAAGAGATCGGCATCTTCAAAACCAAATTTTTCTTCGATTTCTTGTTCCATTTCTGGATGAAAAAATGCCTGCAATTGTTCGCGTTCTGGGGCAATATAATTTGATAGTTGGTTCAACAAATCTACCACGGCTTGCTGGATGCGATCGCGGGCAAAATCTTCTACTTCTTTAACGGTTTTCTCAAATACTGGATAAAAATCATCGCTCTTAGTTGGAAGGGAAGTATTTACGCGGTTTCCCCGATCGAATAATTTCCCGGCTGCACCTTTAGATTCTGCCAGAGCGATCGCTCCATTATTGGCTTTGTTGAAGAGTAAAGTCCACTGGTTCCAATTAAGAATTCTAAAGGTGAGTTCGTCTTTTACTACATCGCTGACAACAACACCGCGTCGGTCTTTAAGTGGTTCTTTGCCGATATCTTTTTGGAAATTTCTGTAGATTTTATCTAAGCTTTCGACCACAAAGCGCAATTCGATAAAAGCCGGACTATCGCCTGTGGGGATACCTTGCTCGTGAATTTCATCTATGATGTCTTTTAAGTGATCTTGTTGCTGACTCACCACATCAGCAGCTCTTTTGGTATCTTCATACAGTTGCTTCAAACCATGAGTAGCTACGTGAGTTTGAATCAATTCCCGCAGCTTACTAAGTCCGCCATCTTGACTAAAGTAACCCAACTGTCTGCCCAAATAGCTACGGGTGTTAGATTCTATCAGATTTTTACTTAATAGCTCCCATTTCTCTTGTAGCCGTTTAGACCTGTCTAGGTAATCAGGATAGTCTAGGTTAGCTAAAAATTCTGGTGAACCAGCTTTGACTTTACTAGAACGTTTTGCTAATTCAGCCAGTCCCAACAGTGGCGACAGTAAAACGATGCGGTCTTTTTGGGTTGTAAATGCTGCTGCACCGTCAATGGTAGTTTGCAGAACTTTGAGTTTTTGGAGAACCGTTTCCTCTTCTAAATGACTATCTTCAATCAGATGATCGAGTTCTCTTTCGCCACCCTCGCTGTCTAGAGGGAGTTGATCGAAGCGACCCACACCGACAAGAATTAAATCTTTCAGGTCTTGTCCCGGTCGCTGCTGCTGCATCATCGTGAAGATTTTATTAGCGCGATCGCTCCCAGGAGATTTACCATTTAGCAATACCAAAATTGTCTGTACTTCTGCCAATTCCCGCAATGACAAAAAGGTATCTCTAGCCCCAGAATTAGCAGCCCCCAATCCTGGAAAGTCGATGAGAATAAATTTACCTGCATCTGTAAAATCCCAAATTTCCCGTGAGATTTTCACATCGATATCGACGCGGCGGATCAGTGGGAAACTGTTTTGCAATAACTTTGTTGGTAGCCTCTGGGGTGGACTCGGTAATCTGATGTGCGCTGGGGGTAGATCCTCAAATTTCAGAGTTTGGATTGCCATTGGCTGCTCAACGAGCTGTAGCCCCTCGCGGGCGGTGATAGCATCAATTTGGTAGTGCCCACCACACATAACTTCCCCATAGGCTTGATAAGCCCGCAGGAATAATACCAACTCCCGGAGTAAATAACGTAGCTCCAAATTGTTACTACTATTCCACGCTTCTTCACACCAGCTAATAATATCTGTGCCAGAGTTGAGTTTCGATACTGGTATCGGAGGAAGCCCTGCTGCTGTGGTTCGTTTATTGGCTTCCCCTAGCATGAAGCGGAGACACTCGTGTACTCCCTCATGGGAAAGATACTCTACCGTAAAGTTACTTAATTGCGTCGTTGCAAAATCGTCTTGCGGAATAATATGTATGGCGGTAACATTACCTGTAGTGGGGTTTTCACTGACTGGTAAAGCATCTGCATATCCAATTAGACTGCCTAAAAGTAAGGTTTTTCCACTACTAAATTCTCCCATCACACCAATTTTGACAGGCGAAGTTGCCAGGTCTACAGTTTTCTGGGCAGCCGATCGCAAACGCAGAAGACAGTCATCAAGACTAGCTGGAACCCAATCTTCTTGTTTAGAAGGGTACTGGGGCACAGAATCTATCTTTCGGAGGATGAATTCGCCGTACTCCTTAAAACGGCCCAGTTTATCTGGTTCCATAAAGTAGTTTCCGCCTAACATTAATTTCTGTGAGCTTTATAACATATAAAATGCGATTACCAGGCATTGTTACAACCAGTTGATATCACATTTAGCATTTCTCTCATTTAATTTGTGATTTTGCTGTAGCAATCCTAAATCAAACGTGCAGATTTGTTCTCTTTTTATTGGCATACTTTTCTACAAAATGCTGCGCGTACTCCTACGAGGAAGCAAGTTACATGTAGTGTCTCGTAGATAGACAGTTCGTCATCACCTAGATCGATTGTCACTCAGATAATATTGCTATATAAGGCATTTTGACTAGTCAAGACAATTTTGAAAAATTGGGTTTTGTTGAGAACAATAAAAAACAATACATCGATCGTTATCCCAAATTACAAATAGATAAAGTTGGTTTTTATACACCTATTTAAATCAAATTTGCTGAATACAGATGTAGCTCTCAAACATTTTTATACTCCATTATTTTAAGCAAGATAGAGCCATCAGCCAGATTTTAATTCATGCTGAATTCTTATTGATAAAAAATCAATATTTATTTTGGATAAAATTCTTGATTATTGTGAATTTATTATAAAGATGTAAATGCCTTACAGAGAATCATATAGTTTCCGTAAAGCTAAATCAGGTTTTTCAGCAATGCAATTACATAGCTAAGATGAATTTATCGGTGACTTCAAAAAGAAACAAAGTCAAACAAGCTCTGTGATATATATAGTTTAAATTTCACGCAAAAGGCTGAAGTTAATCTTAATGATAACTTCAGCATTTTTTCAATTTATTTACACTAAAAGAGGAATTGCTGCATATATAAAAATAAATAAAGTATTAAGATCGTTAGCAGGTTGGCATAAACAAGATTATATCCATATATTAAGAAATTGTATTTTCAGCATATTACCTTAATAATTTAGGCAGAGCAGGCAGGCAAAAGTGTTTTCTAAAAAGGTGCAGAGCTACGTTAAACAAATCATAGTTGAAGAGGATGAAAAAGTATTCTACCAGCAGGCGGATATTGCTCCTCTGATGATTTGGATGTCTAGATGTAATGCACTTTACTGTTACTTCAATTCTAATTGGCTGAAATTTACTGGAATACATCTAACAAAAGCTGCATCTGCGCGGGAAGAGGAAATAGGCAATATTTGGACTGGCAGCGTCCATCCAGAAGATAGACAGCGATGTGAAGATATATACCTCAGAGCATTTGCGACGTATGATTCCTTTCAGAGGCAATATCGCCTGCGTCGAGCTGATGGTGAATATCGCTGGATTTTAGATACAGCCGCGCCACGATTTGCGGCAGATGGTAGCTTTGTCGGTTACATCGGTTATTGTATCGATCTAACAGAAGTGCCGATCGGGATCGGTCAATCTTCCCTAACAGAAAACAGCTCCCTATCGACAAATTCATCTCGTCGCCTACGTAAAATTACAGATAGAGAACGAGCAACAGAATTAGCAAAAGCATTGGAGCAACTGCAAGCTGAAATTAGCAAACGCCAAGCAGTTGAAGCAGAGTTACGCCAAAAAACATCAGAATTTACCGCGATTTTGCAAGTACTTCCTGATTCCTACTTCCGTCTTGATGCTGCTGGAAGTATTCTGGATTACAAGCAAGGGTTGATGGAGAGTCTGTATATTTTACCAGAAGATTGTCAGGGCAAGAGTTTGCGAGAATGCTTACCGATTGCTGTAAGCGATCGCTTCCATCAAGCAATAAATCAAGTACTTGAAACTCAATATGAAGTCAGTTTTGAATATACCTTACCGCAACCAGAAAAAAACAATAATTTTGAAGCTAGGTTATTACCATTACCAGACCAGCAAATTATAGTTCTTGTCCGCGACACCAGCGACAACATCCAAGCAGCCTTAATAGAAAGTGATGCCAAGTTCCGCAGCATTGTAGAAAATGCCAACAACGTTATTTTTGCGCTGACACTTGAAGGGATATTTTCCTACGTTTCTCCTAACTGGACTGAAATTTTTGGGCATGAGATTGCAGAGGTTGAAGGCAAATCTTTTGTTCCCTTTATACATCCTGACGATGTGCATATTTGTGTCGATTATTTTCAAAGAATTTTGACAACAAGCGAAAAACAAAAAGCAATTGAATATCGAGTCCAACACAAAAATGGTAGTTGGCGATGGCATACAAGCAACTCATCTGCGATTAAAGACGCTAATGGCAATATTTTGTACTTCGTTGGTATTTGCTATGACACCACTGACCGTAAAGAAGCAGAAGTAGCTCTAGCAGAACGAGCGCTTTTAGCAAATTTTCGTGCCGATGTCGATGCGGCATTGACCCAGAGTGACAGCTTACAGAATATGATGCGCCGCTGCACTGACGCCTTAGTTGAACATCTTGATGCAGCCTTTGCTCGCATCTGGACGCTAAACGAACAAGACAATGTATTAGAGTTGCAAGTCAGTTCTGGGATGTACACCCATATTAATGGGCCCCATAAATGTGTGCCAGTCGGTCAATTCAAAATTGGTTTGATTGCCGAAGAGGGCAAACCCCACTTAACTAATTCTGTGCAGACAGATCCCCACGTTGGTAACAAAGAGTGGGCACAGCGAGAGGGTATGGTCGCCTTCGCTGGCTATCCCTTGATTGTTGAAGATGAAACTGTAGGGGTGATAGCCATGTTTGCCCGCCATACAGTAACAGAATCAACTTTCAAAGCATTGGAATTTGCCGCTCAAGAGATTGCCATTGGCATCAAGCGCAAACAAACAGAAATTGCACTCAGAGAAAGCGTCCAGCGAGAAACATTGCTCAATCGTCTTTCTAGCCAAATTCGAGCTTCTTTGGATCTCAATTACATTGTGGAAACCGCAGTACAGGAGATTCGCAACTTATTCCAGATCGATCGCTGCGTCTTCTTTTGGTATCGGCAAGACGCTGATGTACCATACTGGGAAAGAGTCTATGAGGCGAAAAGTTCTTTTTTACCGTGTTTACTTAACCAACAAGAAGCAACTCATGCCGAAATCAAACTAATTGCAGCCAAAACCTTGAACGGAGAAATCATCCGCATTGATGATACTGAGACTGTGGGTGATTCCATAGCACAGCAATTTTTGCAGGATTTTGGTTTTACTGCTTTTATGGCGCTGCCTGTACACACTCAATCTGGTGAAATTGCTGCATTTAGCTGTGGTTATTGTAGTGGCTTTCGTCCTTGGCTGAACAACGAAGTAGAATTACTACAAGCAGTTACAGTTCAACTAGCGATCGCCATTGACCAAGCTAAACTTTACACCCAAAGTCGCATCACCGCCCAAACTGCCCAAGACAAAGCCCAGCAACTAGAAGCAGCACTGCTAGAACTTCAACAAACCCAAGCGCAACTGATTCAAACTGAAAAAATGTCCAGTTTAGGACAATTAGTTGCAGGTATTGCCCACGAAATCAATAATCCCGTCAATTTCATCTACGGTAATATTAGCCACGCCAGTGAATATACTAAGGATTTGCTGCACTTAGTAGAACTTTATCAACAAAACTACTACCCACCAACACCAGAGATCGATCGACAAATCAATACCATTGATTTGGAATTTCTCAAGCAAGATTTACCCAAAATTCTGGAGTCGATGAAGATGGGATCTGAACGCATTCGGCAGATTGTCCTATCTTTACGTAATTTTTCTCGCCTTGATGAAGACGGTACAAAAGCAGTGGATATTCATGAAGGGATGGATAGCACTTTGCTGCTATTGCAAAATCGCCTCAAAGCCAAACCAGGACATCCCGAAATCCAAGTAATTCGAGACTACGGCAATCTACCACCAGTAGTCTGTCACGCCGGACAGATGAATCAGGTGTTTATGAATGTGTTGACAAATGCGATCGATGCTTTAGAAGAGTCATACTCTGCGGGAAGCCGAAGCGCCTATGTCAATAGTCATACCCTGCAAAAAGGCGTTCGCGTAGCGTCTCCAAGAGTTGCGCTTATGTCATTAGTAAACAACACTGAACAAAGGACACATGACCAAGGACAAATAACTTCTTTACAAATTCACATTCGCAGCCTCATTCAAGAAGACTATGTAATCATTAGAGTTGCTGACAATGGCCCAGGGATGAGTGAAGAAGTACGCAAACGCCTATTTGACCCCTTTTTCACGACAAAACCTGTGGGTAAAGGTACAGGTATGGGATTATCAATTAGCTACCAAATTGTAGTGCAAAAACACGGTGGAAAGATCCATTGTATTTCAGCACCAGGAGAAGGTGCCGAATTTGTTGTAATGATTCCACTAAAACAAGAACCCTCAACCTAGATATCACGCAATAGAGATAGAAGTGAAAAAATCTAGAGACGTAACACTGTTACGTCTCTAGAACGGTTCTAGATAACGCATATTTAATTTTTGAAGAAGTAATCTTAATCTAAACTTAATCAAAACTTAACCTAATAGTTGTTAACTAAGATCAACTCACTTTTTGCTGCAACATTTTAACCCCCTCAATAACCTAAAATTTACAGGAATTGAGGGGATTATTTCTTCTAATATAGGGAATTAGGTTTGAAAAACGTTGTAATGGTAGTACTATCTTTGCGTAGGCATAGGCAATCCAGACAATGTACATAATGAACTGCACCTACGCACCGAACAAAAAATATCTGAGTACAAATAAAATAGAAGGCTGGGATGATACAACCCCAAAGTCAAAATAGTATCACCTACACACGCGTTATCCACCTAAGTCATGTAATTGACATAGATATTCCCCAATGGTCTGGAGATCCCACAGTAGAATTTGAGACTGTGGCTGAACTAAATAATGATGGTTATTACTTGCGGCGTTTCTCCTTGGGGGAACATAGCGCTACCCATATCAACGCCCCTAATAGTTTTCATAGTTCTGCTGTGGGAATTGACCAATATCCAGCCCAGTCTTTGGTTGTACCTGCGGTAGTTATAAACGTTTGCCAAGCTACAGCAGTTAATCCTGATTATGCCCTGACTGTTGCTGATGTTTTGGCTTGGGAAGCAGAATATGGTGAAATTTCTGCTGGCTGCGTAGTTATATTGAATACTGGTTGGCAAAAAAAGTGGTTGGATAAAAGTGCATTCCTCAATCATGATGCTCAAGGGATTCCCCACTTTCCCGGATTTGGCAGCGATGCAACTCAATTTTTACTTGATGAACGGCAAATAGTTGGGGTAGGAATTGATACTCATGGTGTAGACCCCGGACAAGATAACAGTTTTACGATTAACCGCTTGGTATTGGAAAAACCGCGCATTGTGTTGGAAAATCTCACAAATTTGGATCAACTACCACCTAAAGGTACTACTCTAGCGATCGCACCTCTAAGATTACGTGGTGGTTCTGGTTCTCCTGTGGGAGTGTTGGCGTTAGTGCCTTAATTTTTATATCGATATTTGCTTATCACGCCAATTTCCTAAACTTGAGGATAACCTAGAAAGCAAGCAAACTTAATACACAAGTTTTCAGTGGATCATCGGAGATTTTCAAAATGACAACTCCGCTATCTTGTCGTAATTATATAGATGGCCAATGGTTGAGTGCTGTAGGAGAAGCAACCCTAGAAAGTCGCAACCCTGCCGACAAAACCGAAGTCGTGGCCACATTTCCCCGTTCTCAAGTTAAAGATGTAGATACAGCAGTAGCCGCCGCCCGTCAAGCCTACCAGAGTTGGCGCAAAGTCCCGGCCCCAGCGAGGGCAGAATACATTTTTCGCGTTGGGGAAATATTACTTCAACATAAAGAAGAACTTGCCCAGTTAATCAGTCGGGAAATGGGTAAACCCTTGACAGAAGCCAGGGGAGATGTGCAAGAAGGTATTGACTGCGCCTTTTACAGTGCTGGCGAAGGACGGCGACTATTTGGGCAAACCACACCCTCGGAAATGTCCAATAAATTCGCCATGACTGTGCGGATGCCTATCGGAGTCTGTGCTTTAATTACTCCCTGGAATTTTCCGGTGGCAATTCCTTGCTGGAAAGCGATGCCAGCTTTGGTTTGTGGCAATACAGTTATTCTCAAACCTGCTGAAGATACTTCCGCCTGTGCAACTAAATTGATTGAAATTTTTCAACAAGCAGGTTTACCACCTGGAGTAATTAACTTGGTGCATGGTGTGGGAAAGGAGGCGGGGAAAGCTTTAGTTGAGCATCCCAATGTAGATTTAGTATCCTTTACTGGTTCTTCAGAAACGGGTGCTTTTGTCGGCGCGACTTGCGGACGCACTCACAAGCGTGTCTGCTTGGAAATGGGTGGTAAAAACGCTCAAGTGGTGATGGAAGATGCCGATTTAGAACTTGCTCTCGATGGGGCAGTGTGGGGAGCGTTTGGGACAACTGGACAACGGTGTACGGCTACTAGTCGGCTGATTTTGCATCGTGATATCAAAGAAAAATTTACCGCTATGCTTTATGAGCGTACCAGTAAGTTACGCTTGGGTGCTGGCAATGACTCTGATACAGATATTGGGCCGATAGTCAATGAAAAGCAACTCAAACAGGTGAGCAAGTATTTGGATATCGCTCGTGAAGAAGGAGCAAAGGTTTTAATTGGTGGGGAAATCGCTCGTGAAGGCTCATTGAAAAACGGTTACTTCTTTCAACCAACTATTTTGGATGATGTAACTCCTGATATGCGCGTCGCCCGTGAGGAGATATTTGGGCCAGTAGTGGCATTAATTGAGGTTAGCTGCTTTGAGGATGCGATCGCAATTCTCAACGATAGCAATTATGGTCTTTCTTCTTCAGTTTACACTCGCGATATCAATCGGGCTTTTACTGCTATGCGCGACATCGAAGCAGGTATCACTTATATTAACGGCCCGACTATTGGCGCAGAGGTACACTTGCCCTTTGGTGGTGTGAAACAAACCGGTAACGGACACCGCGAAGCTGGAACTACTGCAATGGATGTTTTCACAGAATGGAAAAGTGTCTATGTTGACTTCTCTGGAAGTTTGCAACGCGCTCAGATAGATAATCGCAGTTAATTATCTACAAATACACTTGGGCTAAGAGGATGTTTAAAAAGTCCTGTTGTTGGTAGCAAAAAGTTTTAGATCCCCCTAAATCCCCCTTAAAAAGGGGGACTTTAAGAAGTTTTCCCCCCTTAAAAAGGGGGGCTAGGGGGGATCAATAAGTGCCTAAAATCACATTTAACCACTTTTCAAATAACCTCTAAGGTTTTATTCTCCCTAACCCTTGGCTGTGCGAAAGTTTAAGCCAGGGGTAGTTCATAGTAAATTTGGGTCAATTCCTTCCCAGCAAAGCAATCTCTGAGTGTTGCGTTGGCGTAGCCCGCCGCAGGCATCTCTCTTTGATGCCATTTTTTCAAACTAGATGCTCTAATAAGCCGCTTTCAGCCGCGCTAGTAGGAGAAAATAATCTTTAAACCGTTGCAAACTCAGTATATTTCCTCACTTCTGGAGGCTGAAAAGCCAAGACAATATCGCTTGCAGGAACATCTAAACGCATTAACTCAGTTGCCATTCCTTCTTCAGTCAAATCTTCTTCTATGTAAATTTTTTCATTTTTGATGCGAATATAGACAGAAATTCCTTTAATTCTTTTGCCTTGTTTCCAACCAATATTGAACCATAAATATTGACTTCTTTCATCATCAAACATTAACACTTCATCCACATCAACAATAGGAACCTGTGATGAAATACTTTGATACTCTGTTAAAATTTGCTTGATTATATTTTGATATTGAGTTAACTTATCCATTTCACAATCTCCTCTTTCTTCATATTAATAACTAATAGTGAGACTTGATACTTTGTCAAAACTAATTTAATTGCCACTTTTGGAAAGAAATCTTCATAAATTACTTCCCCTATTGCCAAATATAATTTCTGTTCAGGATGTTCAATAGAAAGGAAAGCTTGATAAATGAGATACTGACCTAATGCAGTTTCAAAATCACGCATAGGGGAACGGCTGAGAAAACTTTTAATTTCAATAACAATTTGTTTTCCTTCTCTACTAGCCGCAATAGTTTTTTCACCAGCCAGATCGGCAAAGAGTTTCACTTCTTCATATTTAATGGGATAAGGATCGGCTGTAATTATCCAACCATCCTTAATTAGAGCATTTTTAACCGCATCATGATATACATCTTTTGCTGGCATTTTCTCCCTGATAATTCAGACAAAGTAACGATTGGGGCTAGTTAATATAATTTTACTAAGGGCGGTTATGTTTGCGATAATTAAAGTTCTGGCGGTAAACCAAGCTTGGTACGAAAATTCTTGTCATATCTTGCATATTTCCAATTTGTAGCAGATTTAACTTGCTTATAAGTCAGGTTTTTAGCACCACTGAGGTCGGTACCACTGAGGTCAGCATAACTGAGGTTAGCATCGCTGAGGTCGGCATAACTGAGGTTAGCATCACTGAGGTCAGCACCACTGAGGTTAGCATCACTGAGGTTAGCATCACTAAGGTCTGTACTCCTGAGTCCAGTATTGCTAAGGTTGACACCACTGAGGTTGGTATCAGGGCCAATCAGGAACATTTGTTTGTCAGTAAGATTGAAATTCTGAGGGAATACAGTTTTCTTAGTGTAAAAAGCATCCTTGAGGACAGCTCCCCTAAGGTTGGCATCGCCAAGGTCGGTATTGCAGAGGTTGGCATTGCTGAGGTTAGCATGGCTGAGGTTGGCATTGCTGAGGTGAGTACTACTGAGGTTAGCACCGCTTAGCTTGGCATCGCTGAGGTTAGTATGGCTAAGGTCAGTATGCCTGAGGTCGGACTCTTTGAGATTGACATGACTAAGGTTGGCACGACTGAGGTCTGCACTGTAGAGATTGGCACGACTGAGGTTGGCATGACTGAGGTTTACAAGGCTGAGATTGGCATAGTAGAAATCAGAATTTTTGAGGTTAGAGCCTGGAACAATTAAATACATCTGCTGATTAGCAGGATTAAATTTTTCTGGGAAACGAGTATCTTTATTGTAGAAAGAGTGCTTTAAGTCTGCTCGTTTTAAGTTCGCGCCTCTGAAATCTGTCATTCTGAGGTCAGCACGAATTAACTTAGCATTACTGAAATCAGCATTCCTAAGATCAGCATTTCTTAAGTCAGCATTTCTACTTGTTTTATCCCAGATAAAACCCAAATAAATATCTATATTAGCTCCACTGAAGTTAGCTTTTTTAAGGTTGCTGTTTCTAAAATTAACACCACTTAAGTCAGTATTACTGAGATTAGTTTTGTAAAGATTGCTTTCGCTAAGATTGGCACCGCTGAGATCGGCATCGCTAAGATTAGCCTCACTAAGATTGGCACCACTCAAGTCAGCAAAAGAATCGTAAAAGCTAAGTTTAAGACCTCTAAGGTTAGCACCGCTCAAGTTAATATTAGCTAGACTGACTCCATTTTTTACCAGTTGTTGAAGTGCATAATGTTTTTTCGGCCCTGAAAAGTTTTCAAGAATCCACCAGTTAAGCCAGTTACCTGTTGCAATTGCCAGATACAGAAACAATAAAGTACCAAAACAACCTAAACCAAATCTTTGTCGCCATTTATCACTGAAATAACGGTATTTGACACTTCTTTCAATAAAATATTGAGCTAAGGAAGAAAAAATTACTTCTTCAGATAATTTTTTAGAAAATGATTTAATTTTATCAAGTTGTTGCTTTGTTAAAAGATAGTTTTCAGAATTTCCGTTATCTCTCCATACCTCAGCTAACGCCTCTATCTTGCGCTTTTGTCGCAATACATCCCGACTTTCCTCAATCCATTTGCGTAATACCGACCAATGGCGAATCAGTGCTTCATGTGCCACATCTACCACAGCAATTTGATTAGATAAGGTACTGGTGACAACTAGTTTCTCATCAGCTAACCGTTGAATTATTCTATTAATCACAGCTTCTGAATACTGCGAACTAACTAAATCTCGTTGCACAACCTGTCTACGCGTATCTTCTGTTCCTTCTCCCAACTGCGTCAATTCTAAAAAAATCCGCTTTGTTGCTTGCTGTTCCTCAAGTGATAATGACTCATAAACTTGTGTAGCGCGTGTTTGCAGGGTTCCCCTGACTCCGCCTAGTTTGCTATATGTAGTCAGGCTTAACCGTTCTTCAGTTCTTTGCTGCCATAGTTCTGTCAGCGTGTACTGCAACAACGGTAAACTCCCCGGTGAATTTTCTACATCTGCAATCATTTGAGAAACTAATTCCGGTTCTACTGCTAAGTTCACCTGTTGGGCAGGTTTGAGAATTGCTGTTTCTAATTCCTCCCGAATCATCGGTGTTACTGTTACTAAATGGTCTTGAATTTTTTTAGCTAGTCCGCCATACTCTTGTTCCAGACATTTCCCAAAAAAATCAGCCCGCATTGTAATTATTAGACAGAGTTTATTGTCATCCCGTTGCAAAGCACCTAGCACACATTCAAAAAACTGCTGTCGTTTTGCAATGTCTTGACATTGAGTAAAAGCTTCCTCAAACTGGTCTACCACTAGCACTATGCGCTGAGTTTGTGCAGCAGTAATCAACTGTCCTAAACCAACTGCGCCTTTGGCAATTAATTCTTCAGATTTTGCTAATTGTGATGCGCGTTCAATATCTGATAATTCTGATTCTACAAATGCCAGTGCTAAATTTTGTAAGGGGTTAATCCCTGGTCGAAATATTTTCAACTGCCAAGTTTCGCTACCTGATAACCTACGCCCTAGCTTTAATTGATAAAGTAAACCGGCTCTGACAACACTAGATTTACCACTTCCTGATGCTCCCAACACAGCGAGGAAATTACCCGATCGCACTTTTTCTAATAATTCGTCAGTTAATGCCGTTCTGCCATAAAATAATTTAGCATCTGCTTCTGTACAATCAAAATAAGACAACCCTTTGTAAGGACAAATAGCTGATATTTGTACTGTGGAGTTCACAGGAGAAGAATTCCATTTGCGGGTGAGATTAATTGCTTCACCAGAGTTAGCAAATATGGGACGTTGGGGGAACGGGTGATGTTCTTGATTGAGCAAGTCTACTAAAGTGTAGTTACTCACCCAACGGTCTTGTTTTGGTTCTAAACCTTTGAGCAGTGCGGCGGTGAGAACGCTGTGTTGGCTGTTAATATCTTCAAAAGCGACTTCAAAATTACGAGAAGCCGCAATAAAACACCTGTCTCTGCCTTTACCCCGATCGCCTGGATCTGCCTCTGCAAAATTTAGCACTTCTCCGCTATAGCAGCAATCCAAAATCACAATTTGTTGTCTTACTTCACTTTCTTGCAGCAGTCGCCGCAGCCATTGTAGAGATAGTCCCCAATTACTCGCATCGGGGTTGACTTCACTTGTCGCTAAAAAGCCTTCCTGAATTCCTAAATTTTTCCGCAATCCATGACCAGAAAAATACAGCAGTGCTGTGTCTGGCGGCTTCCCATCTGGCTTAAACAATTGGACGATCGCTCTTTCTAATTGAGTTAAACTAACTTTAGTTTGCTTACCAATGCGAATCGTCTCATTTTCCTTGTCTTTGACTGCTGGTAGCCGCGTTACCCGAAATTCGCCATATTGTTGTAAGATTTGAGCGATCGCTTCAGCATCCGTAGCTGGTGCGTTGAGACATTTTAAGCGGTCATACGTATTAATTCCCACCACCAAAGCGTCTCGACTCATCCTGCAAAGCCCTATGATAGTTGTGCCGAATTATTTCCAGCTTCTACAAGAAATTTACCGCATTTTCCGTAAAATTTTGTAGATAAGCACTGCTGGACTACCCTAGACGCAATTCTTTTAGGCGAGATTTATCCTATGACTCAACTCACACCTATTCAGTTAGAAGATGGCACGATTATTTACATTGAGGCTACAAATAATGTAGATGCTCCGCCAGTGATTACCGAAGTTTCTCCAGAGGGAGAAGAAGAAGCACTAATTGATAAGGGATGGAATGCTGATGCTGCACAAAAACAGATAGTGCAAAATTTTCAAGCAATTGAAGGTACAATTCGGGCTTACACTGTTTATTCACTGAATGCTTTTAAGAAAATCCCTGTTGCCAATATTGATAAAGTTACTCTTGAATTTGGCATCAAAGTTGGCGGTGAAGCAGGTATACCTTACATAACTAAAGGCACGGCTGAAAGTAATCTGAAGGTAACGGTAGAGTGTTCGTTTCCTGACCAACCGGAAAAGCAAACTCAGCAATCATGAGTGAGAGTATTGACGCAGCCAAAATTTCGATTATTATTCCGGCTATTAATGAAGCGGGGAATATTCAAAAAGCCATTGCTACTACTCAAGCCAGTACAAATATAGAAGTGATTGTAGTCGATGGTGGCTCTAGTGATGATACTGTAGCGATCGCTCAGTCTTTAAATGTCAAAGTTATCTCATTATCTCCCGGTCGTGCTGTGCAAATGAACGCGGGTGCTTTAGCGGCTAGCGGTGAGATTCTGCTGTTTCTCCATGCGGATACCCGTTTGCCAACGGGGTTTGATGAGATGATTCGCACAGCGCTACAAAAACCTGGGATTGTAGCTGGTGCTTTTAAGTTGCGGATTGATGCGTCACTTTTAAGTTTACGATGGGTGGAGTGGGGAGTAAATGTGCGATCGCATTTTTATCAAATGCCCTATGGCGACCAAGCAATTTTTTTAACCAAGGAAGTATTTCAAAAAATAGGCAGTTTTCCCGAATTGCCTATCATGGAAGACTTTGAACTCATGCGTCGTTTAAAACGCATCGGATGCATTGTAATTATTCCCACACCAGTTGTTACCTCAGCGCGTAGATGGTTGCAAAAAGGAGTATTAAAAACTACGCTACTTAATCAGATAGTAATTATTGCTTATTTGCTCGGCGTTTCACCTGAGCGAATTTGTAGCTGGTATCGCCGAGAAAAATTTAAGAGGCTTTAAGCTGTTTCTCATGTAGGTGCTATATCTTAGGGGCATTAGACCTCTTGCATAAATCAAAAATAAGAAAGAACCCCACCCCGCCAAAGCTACGCTTTGTCTCCCCTCCCCGCTTGCGGGGAGGGGTTGGGGGTGGGGTGTTAGAGACTTTTGCAAGAGGTCTATTGGATTTGAGGTGTAAATTTTAAAGTTGAGCCTCAAAAGGTCAACATCGAGCCTCAGAAGGTCAACATCGAGCCTCAGAAGGTCAACATCGAGCCTCAAAAGGTCAACATTGAGCTTCAGAAGGTCAACATCGAGCCTCAAAAGGTCAACATTGAGCTTCAGAAGGTCAACATCGAGCCTCAGAAGGTCAACATTGAGCCTCAGAAGGTCAACGTCGAGCCTCTGAGGGTGAAACTTATAAAAATGAACAAGCGTTTATTAAATTCCAAACTCAAACTGCTACTCCTAAGTTGCCTCATTGTCACTCTAATAATTGCCGCTAAACAGTTCAACTTTCAGGGATTTTTACAGACTTTAATCATTTGGGTTCACAGCCTTGGTGCTTTTGGGCCTATCGCCTACATACTCATTTACAACTTAGCAACATTACTGTTTATACCCGGTTCCCTCTTAACCCTCAAAGGTGGTTGTCTGTTTGGTGTATTTTGGGGATCGATATATGTGCTAATTGCTGCAACACTTGGAGCAACCTTGGCTTTTATTATTGGACGCTACCTCTCACGAGATTGGGTTTCTCGACAAATGGACAAACATCCTAAATTTAAAGCGATTGATTTAGCAGTTGCTAAAGAAGGATGGAAAATTGTTTTGCTAACTCGTCTTTCACCTATATTTCCCTTCAATTTATTAAATTATGCTTTTGGGATAACACAGGTTTCTCTCAAAGACTATATATTAGGTTCCTTCGGCATTATTCCCGGTACTGTGATGTACGTTTATATTGGTTCTTTAGCTGGTAATCTTGCCATGATTAACACCTCTCATCAACCAATTACTCCAGAAACTCAAGTCTGGCAATGGATAATGCGAGTAGTTGGGTTGATTGCTACTGTTGCTGTAACTGTATATATCACAAAAGTTGCTCAGAAAGCATTAGCTCAAAGTGTGGCAGTAGAAGAAATCACAACCCATGAAAAAACTAACAATCATTCAGATATTTAAAGCCTCTCTGCGAGACGCTACGCGAACGACTCCGCTCGGCTTTAACACTGAGCGAAGCCGAAGTGTTAAAAGTATTAATACCAGAAACTTCCAGAAGTTTTTTCGCTTCAGTATATTAATATTACTAATATTGGCAAGTAGTTTCTCATTAAACGCAGACCCAGCTTTAGCACAAGAATCGGTAACTTTAAATTCTTTCAATCCCCAAGCAATTTTACGCCAAGCCTTGCAGTGGATTGAAAGCCTGGGCGCAGTAGGAGCCATAGCTTTTATTGTCCTTTATATTATTGCTACCGTTGCTTTTTTCCCAGGTTCTATTCTCACCTTGGGAGCTGGTGTAATTTTTGGTGCAGTTTGGGGTTCTCTTTACGTGTTTATCGGTGCAACCCTTGGCGCTACTGCTGCTTTTCTCGTCGGACGTTATTTAGCAAGGGGTTGGGTTGCTCGGAAAATCGCAGATAACAAAAAATTTGCCGCTATAGATGAAGCGGTAGGTAGAGAAGGATTAAAAATTGTCCTGTTAACGCGACTATCTCCGATATTTCCTTTCAATTTATTAAACTATGCCTTTGGCATCACGGGAGTTTCACTTCAAGATTACTTCATCGGCTCTGTAGGCATGATTCCCGGAACCATTATGTACGTTTATATTGGTTCCCTTGCAGGTAATCTTGCCATGATTGGCACTGAGGCTCAACCTACCAACCCAACTTTACAATGGGCAATTCGCATCTTGGGTTTGATTGCTACAGTAGCTGTGACAGTTTATGTCACCCGGATTGCGCGGAAAGCTTTAGAAGAAAAATTATAAGGGTGGACAGATGCCCTCGCTATCTTTGGTAATCTTCGTATATTACAAAATAAATTGCGGAAAATGGGATAACAACTGAACAAAGGAAAGTGATATGAAAACTGAAAATAGTAAACTAAATGATGAAGCCCAAATTCGCACGATAATCGAGGAGCGCGTCAAAGCATTACCCAACAAGGACATCAACGCGCTTTTGTCCAATCACGCGCCGGATATTCTGTCTTTCGATGTCATCAATCCACTGCAATATATCGGAGTAGATACGGTTAGAGAACGCGTCCATAAGTGGGTTTCTTCATTTCAAGGCTCAATCGGCTATGAGATTCTAGACCTGAGCATCACGACGGGCGAAACAGTGGCTTTCTGCCATTACCTCTATCGTGTGAGCGGAACACTGACAGACGGAGGGAAAGTCGAAATGTGGGTGCGGGCGACTGTTTGCTTGCGTGAGATTGACGGCAAGTGGATGATTGTGCATGAGCATCAATCAGTGCCTTTCGACCCGGAGACAGGCAAAGCGTCGCTTAATCTCAAGCCGTAGGACTTCGTGAATCATAAGCTACGCCTAACAAGTCGTTGTACTCAAGCGCGAAACAGCGGCTTTTTTATCACATTGTCCGTTAATTTTTATCGAGCTTGGTTGCGGTTTTGCACCGCGTCAATTCAATCGTTCGGCGGTTACTGCCTGAATTGGATGCGCCGACAAATAATTAATTTTGTTCAAAGTCCAATTATTAAACAAGCATAAAAAATAAAAGACTGAACCGCCTAAATTTATCAGGATTCTTAATTTTTAATTTTGAATTCCTATAAAAGGCAGTTGAATTTAGTATTATTTTCAATTCTTAAAAAAGGTTTTGCTAATGACCAATTCAGATTTAGAGAGAGTTACTGTTCGCCCAACGGATGAGTATAACCAAAAGTTGGTGTCTTACGTTCATCCGCCAAATTGGGTTAATCCTCAACCCGCAGATGTTTACGATTTGGTAGTAATTGGCGCTGGTACGGCGGGATTAGTAGTGGCTGCGGGTGCGGCGGGTCTGGATTTGGGTTTAAAGGTGGCGTTGATTGAAAAGCATCTCATGGGTGGAGATTGCTTAAATGTTGGTTGCGTACCATCTAAAACTATTATTCGTTCTGCCCGCGTCGTTGGCGAAATCTGGGATGCTAAAAACTTGGGAGTTAATATTCCCCAACATAATATTGATGTTGATTTTCCCAAAGTTATGGCTAGGATGCGGCGAATCAGGGCTGATATTAGCCCTAACGACTCGGCGGAGCGTTTTCAAAAGTTGGGTGTTGATGTCTTTTTGGGTAGCGGTCGATTTGCAAGTAAAAATACCGTGGAAGTTGGCGATAAAACCCTCAAGTTTAAAAAAGCTGTAATTGCAACTGGCGCAAGACCTGCACAACTGTCGATTCCAGGAATTGAACAGGCGGGTTATCTAACCAATGAAACGGTTTTTTCCTTAATTCAACGACCGGAACGTTTGGCGGTAATTGGTGGCGGCCCCATTGGTTGCGAATTGGCGCAAGCTTTCCGGCGTTTGGGTTGTGAGGTGGTGCTTTTCCATAGCGGTTCTCATCTCCTGAATAAAGAAGACCCTGAAGCCGCTAAAATTCTCCAAAAGGTTTTGATTAATGAAGGAATTCGCCTAGTACTTGATTCCAAGCTGGAAGAAGTGGTAACTGTGACTGAGGGGAAACGGCTTTACTTTTCCTCTAATGGTCATCGAGATTCGGTGACAGTCGATGAAATTTTAGTTGGCGCGGGGCGATCGCCAAATGTCGAAAATCTAAATTTAGAAGCTGTGGGTGTAGAATATGACAAGCACCAAGGCGTGAAGGTAAATGATTACCTGCAAACGACCAATCCCAAAATTTATGCAGCTGGCGATATCTGCATGAACTGGAAGTTTACCCATGCTGCTGATGCTGCGGCGCGGATTGTAATTAAAAATACCCTGTTTTCTCCCTTTGGCATAGGACGCTCGAAACTCAGTAGTTTGGTGATGCCTTGGGTAACTTATACTGACCCAGAAATTGCTCACGTGGGGTTGTACGAACACGAAGCGGAAAAATTGGGTATTGAAGTGACAACGATTGAGATTCCTTTTAGTAGTGTAGACCGAGCGATCGCAGATGGTGAAGAGTTAGGATTTCTCAAAATTCACCATAAAAAGGGGTCTGATGAAATTATCGGTGCAACTATTGTCGCCAGTCACGCGGGTGAGATGATATCAGAAGTGACTACGGCAATGGTGAATAAGATTGGCTTGAGCAAGTTAAGCAGTGTAATTCATCCTTATCCCACTCAAGCCGAAGCGATTAAAAAAGCAGCTGATGCTTATCGTCGAACGCTCCTAACATCAAATACCAAAAAATTGTTGGGATTTCTGACAAAGTTATCTTAAGCAAAATCAGCGAACGGTCAGATAACTGTTCGCTGATAACTGATAACTTTTATGTCATCTCTAAACCAACGTGAGTTCGATGAACCTCTCCCGGACAACCTCCCTCTCCCACGGGGAAAGGGAGGAGCAACGAGAAATTAGGGTTTTCGCTCCCCTCTCCGTGTCGGAGAGCAGGGTGGTTTCATACGAAAAAAGAAAAATATATAAGTCTTGATTTTTCATGTATAACGATAGATTTTGACCCCTCTCCAAACCTCTCCCCGAAGCGGAGAGAGGCTTTGAAACCCATTTTTAGTTTTTCTCTCGTTGTATGAAACCACCCTGCCCTCTCCGTGTTGGAGAGGGGTTGGGGGAGAGGTCAAAAAAGGGCTTGTCGAACTCACATTAAACTGTATTTATCTCTAAACAGGTCGGAAACGATCGATCTCGCCTCCGGTCAAGTTTGCGTAATACAGATTACCATCAGGGCCAGTGGTGATTTGTGTAGGCAGTCCTAGATTAGGCCTGTCTGTTTGGGAAGCAAACCGCTTAACTGAGGTAACTTTACCTTGACTATCTAATATCAAAGCATCGATAGTTCCTTGACTGAAATCACCAATGAATAAGGCACCTTGATAGATTGCAGGGAAAGTATTACCTGTGTAAAAGTCACCCACCAGGATCGAATTAGAACCAGAATGCTTGTAAGTGTACAGTGGTTCTGTAACAGATGAGCCACTATTATAGAAGGCTTTTGCTGCATCTAAATTAGCGTAGACTGGTTGTTTCAGACTGACGACATTACCATTTGCATCAAGGCCACCTTCATAGAATGGCCAGCCAAAGTTAGCTCCTGGTTTTCCGATATTCACCTCTTCGTAAGTACCGAAGCCAACATCACCAATTACGGGAGTATTGGTCTTTTTATCAATTGTGAAACGGAAGGGGTTACGCAGACCGTAGTCATAAACTTTGGAAATATTGCTATTAGCGTCACCGTTGTAGAAAGGATTGCTTGATAAGCCTTTACCAGTAATCGGGTCAATCCGCAAAATCTTGCCGGATAAATTATTCTTATCCTGGACGCGAATTGCTCGGGGGTCTACTCCATTGTAGGAAGTACCATCTCCTAAGCTTACAAATAGAGAGCCATCAGTACCAAAACGCACAGAACCAACTGAGTGAGATTCACTATCATTGGCGATAAAATTCTGGATATTTTGGACTTTATCGAGGTTATTCAGATAATCCTGCAAGCTGGTAAACGGCTTACCAGTATCTTTGTTGAGAATTCCTGATGGTGCATAGCCAAGTGAAACATTTGTGCTATTTCCATCTGGGTGGCTGATATTTGCCCAAGTGCCATTTGTGCCAAGTAGCACAACTTCGCTGCCAGCAATTGCAGTAGTGTAATTAGTATTGGGGTCAGCTGTAAAGCGACTTAGGCGTGCAGTCCGATTCCCATTCTGATCGGGATCGTCCAATGTGCTATTGGGATTATTCTTAGAATTGCTTGTATTAGTTTCTGGTGGATCGTAGGTATACAACAGGTAAACATAGTTGTTGCCGTTTGGACTTTTACCAAAATCTGGATGTACGGCAATGCCTAACAGACCGCGATCGCGCGTATCATTTACCTGTCCGCGAATATCAGTAAACGGGGTTGATAATAAAGTACCGTTTTTCATAACTCGCACTACCCCATTTTTCTGGGCAATGAACATACTGTTACCATCAGGTGCCCATTCAAAAGCTGTGGGTTGATTCAAACCAGAAACTACTGTATCTAAAGCAAAATTACCAGAGTCATTATCAATAATAGTGATACTTGTCTGTTGATTAGTTAACTGCACTCCAACTGGGTTACTGAACTTCAAAGCAAATGTTTCATTTGATTCCCCAACGTTGTCATTCAGAATGGGGATAACAATTGTGTTGCTGGTTTGTCCGGCTGCAAAACTCAAGCTTCCAGATACAGCCTGGTAGTCAGATCCAGCTTTAGCAGTCCCATCTTGGGTTATGTAGTTGACGCTAGCAGCCGCCGAAGCATTGCCCCGTGTAACTGTCACCTTAGCAGTACCGTCACCCTCATTAACTACTGGCTGGCTGAAATCGAGGCCGGAGCGATCGTTGTCTTGAATTGTAATTGAGAGAGTTCTTTGGACTCCTAGTGTTGCCCCCTCTGCCTGATCGATGACAAAATTAAAGCTTTCATCTGGTTCTATCGAGGAATCATCATTGATCGGAATGGATATCTGTGTGCTGCTTTGTCCCGGTGCAAAAGTTAGTATTCCAGCACTTTCAACGCCTTCACTGCCATAGTCAACTCCTTTTGTAGCAGTATTAGCTATAGTTGCATATTTAATTGAAGATGTACTACTTAAATCTCCAGTTCTAATTAGTTTGACGGTAACACTACCACTGTCTTCGTTCACAGTCATCGAAGACGAGCCTAAGGTGATAGTGGTCGGAAGAACTGGTGAATAAAGTTGAGACTGAGGAATGATTTCCTTCGCCTGAGAGGCGCTTGACCAACGCAGTTGAGAAACGGCATTGCCTGTATTTTCGTAGTACTCAAGTTTAATATCGTACTTCTGACCTGCAACCAATGCGATCGAGCCACTAGATTCAGTGGCAGCTTGATCGACAAATTGACTGATGATTTGTTGACCATTCACCCACAGTCGTACACCATCATCAGCAGTGGTGTAGAACTTGTAAGTTTCGCTGTACTTGGCTTCTACCTGACCTGTCCACCGCGCTGAGAAAGTATCTGCATCAATCGACGGAGCGGGAGAATCAGCGCGCCAGTTAAAGTTCACCGTCGGATCTGTAGTAGTTACCTTCAGGTTAGTGAAGTCGATGTTGTCGTAGTACTCTCCTTTGAGTCCATTGCCACTACTAGGTGTGCTGACATTACTATACAGTTGGGACTGAGGAATGATTTCCTTCGCCTGAGAGGCGCTTGACCAACGCAGTTGAGAAACGGCATTGGATTTATTTTCATAGTACTCAAGTTTAATATCGTACTTTTGACCTGCAACCAATGCGATCGCGCCACTGGATTCGGTGGCAGGTTGATCGATAAACTGATTGATGATTTGTTGACCATTCACCCACAGTCGCACACCATCATCAGCAGTGGTGTAAAACTTGTAAGTTTCGCTGTACTTGGCTTCTACCTGACCTGTCCACCGTGCTGAGAAAGTATCTGCATTAATCGACGAATCGGGAGAACCAGCGCGCCAGTTAAAGTTCACCGTCTGATCTGTACGAGTTACCTTCAGGTTGGTGAAGTCCATGTTGTCGTAATACTCTGCCTTAAGTCCATCTCCCTGAGAGAGTAGGCTAGACCGAGCAGAAATATTGGTTTGTCCTTGGTCAATACTTTCTAGAGATGATTTAGTAGTAATTACTGGACTTACAGATGTTGATAAGTTTTGATTTGATGCCATAATTTAGTGTTTCAGGATTAATTTAACATTAAATATTCCAACAAGAAATGCCTCATGAAGCTTGATATAAATATACTGATAAGCTAATAATTGATTAACTTATAAAGATATATTCAGTAATTACTAATCATGAATAATTAATTGAAGAATATATTAGTCTTTGTTAGTTTTTGTTTTCTTTCAAAAAATTACTGAATTCTTGAGACCTTCTAAATTTTATTGATGTGCAAATGCATATCAGCAAGGCAAGCAGTGCTTAAGAAAGCAAATACATGCGTAATTAGTCAAATGCAATAACTTTACATAGATTACTTAAGTATTCTTTTAGTGCTTACACATTTGACAATAGATAGCGGTGTTATGTCTATCTTCTGTATGGAACTTTGTTTAAATATTCATATTGATCTATCCTTTTTTAAAGGAATATAAAAGTTTTGATGATATTTAAATAAAAAATGCCAAAATACCGGATAATCTAATGTGCTTATCGACAAATTTATTAACTATATAAAATTTGTATAAAGAAAAATTTTAATATTTAAAGATTTGAAAAACTAATATTTATTTATACTTCATTTTGACTATTACTTTATCTCTTTGTTACCAGAACCAGTATAAATTTAGTAATAACCTAAAATCAGTGGAACAAAAACTTTTGCAAAAGCCTCACCATTCATGCATTTAAGCTAGAGAACACAATCCAATACTGCTCGGTTATACCATTTCTTTGTGAAGCTGCATATATTTACCCCCCGGCTACGCCGTCCCCCCTTGCCAAGGGGGGACTAGAGGGGGGTCTTATTATGTGCATCTTCATACAGAATTGGTATTAAAGGCAAAAGGGTAAGCAGAAAAGGATTGGAAGGCTCGATATATAAAGTTTTTTTCCCTTTAACCTTTTCTCTTCCCCCCAAAACCCTACTCTTTCGTTCATTTACAAAAGTTTTCAATTTACTCTAAGTCAGAAAAATTACAAGTTTGACGTTGCACATTCCCACTTTCCCCTAGACTAAGGGCAGCAACCTTGTTCAAACTGGCTGAGGAAAGTGGACTTTGACTGAGACAAACAATTTAAACTCTACCATCCAGAATCTCTCGCGCAGGGAATTGCGAGATTTAGTGCGGACTCAGCTGCAAATGCTCCTGGAAGCAGGAGACTTGCAAGGAGCAAAATCAATTCTTGTACCCGTGCAGCCTGCGGATATCGCCGAGGCGATTGAGGGTTTACCAGAAGCGATGCACGCTTTGGCTTTTCGCTTGCTTTCTAAGGATGAGGCGATCGAAGTTTATGAATATCTCGACTACAGTGTTCAAGAACGGTTAATTGAAGAACTTAAAAGCCAGGAAGTCTGCGATATTGTCGATCAAATGTCGCCGGATGACCGAGCTAGGTTATTTGATGAATTACCGGCAAAAGTCGTCAATCGCTTGCTAGAACAACTGAGTCCAGCTGAACGTCAAGCTACAGCCCAACTATTGGGTTATGAAGCTGATACAGCTGGGCGAATTATGACGCTAGAGTTGATCTCGCTGAAAGAAAATTTCACAGTATCTCAAGCTCTAGAGCGAATTCGCAACTTAGCTAATGCCAGTGAGATGATTTATTATCTTTATGTCATGGATGCGGCAAGGCGCTTGACGGGGATTGTATCGTTGCGGGAATTAGTAACGTCTCAGCCGGAGCAAATTATTGGCGAAATTATGACCCGTGATGTGGTGTTTGTCTACACTGATACGGATCAAGAAGAAGTTGCAAGATTAATCCAAAGATATGATTTTTTGGCTGTACCTGTAGTAGATCGAGAACAGCTTCTAGTAGGTATTGTGACGGTGGATGATGTAATTGATATTCTGCAACAAGAAACCACCGAGGATATCTATGCTTTAGGTGGTGGTGTACAGTCGGGGGGCGACAATTATTTTCAAATGAATTTGCTGGAAATCGCTCGGAAACGGGTTGTCTGGTTATTGGTCTTACTTGTAACCAATACCGTTACAGGCACAATTATTAAGTCGCAAGAAGATATTTTAGCAAAAGTGGTGACACTGACGGCCTTTATTCCCTTGTTGACTGGTACTGGGGGTAATGTAGGCGCTCAATCTTCCACAGTGGTGATTCGCGGGATGAACACCGATGAAATCCGATCGCGTGGTGCATTACAGGTAATCGGCCGGGAAGCGATCGCAGGCGCCTTATTGGGAGCAATGTTAGGTACGATCGCTACTGTCTGGGCTTATTTTCTGCAAGGACGATTAGAAGTAGCGATCGCTGTCGGCACTAGTTTGGTAGCTATTTCTATTTTGGCTTCGATCTCCGGTTCAGCACTGCCATTTCTATTTCGCTATCTGCGTTTAGATCCGGCATTAATGTCAGCACCGTTCATCACCACAGCAGTTGATGTCGTAGGCGTTTTGATTTACTTCAATTTGGCGCGGGTAATTTTAAAGTTATGAAAAGAGTCATTGGTCATTAGTCATTAGTCATTGGTCATTAGTTATTAGTAACGGACAAAAGACAAATGACAAAAGACAAAGGACAAATGACTAACTTAACTTTTACAATTCTGATTCCGTATCTGGAGCAACAATTTCGCCAGTACCCAATTGCAGTATCATGTCCTGGTCAGTAATCAATCCGCTAAGTTCCTTCACTTGTAAATTCATGTCTTCACAAGCTTGTCTAAGTTCTCTGGCAAATTTGTTGAGGTCTTGACCATAGCCACATTGATAAGCAGCAGTTTCAATCCCTTGCTGGGCATTTGCTCTAGCACAATCTACTAGTTCTCTGCCATTCAATGGTGTAGGAGATGCCATAGACGTAGTTATTATTTATTAAATGTTTTCTGCTAGATAGACTATCAATATTCACACATTTACTCATCCCTCCAATGGAAGACCATCAGGGTATAATTAGAAGTAATTATTTTTTTCTCATTAGTCATTAGTCCTTTATTCAAAGTGAATAACCAATGACCAATGACTAATGACTAATGACCAATGACTGAATTTTTCATTTAACCATTGACAACATCTCCACCATTGACATGTAGCACTTGTCCAGAGACATAAGAACTATCATCAGAAGCTAAATATACGTAGCTAGGAGCAACTTCTTCTGGTTGTCCGGCTCGTTCCATTGGTACTTGTTTGCCAAAAGTTTCAACTTTCTCTTCGGGGAAAGTTGAGGGAATTAAAGGTGTCCAGATTGGCCCTGGCGCGACAGCATTAACGCGAATTCCTTTGGATACCAAATTTTTTGATAAGGAGCGAGTGAAAGCAACGATCGCACCTTTTGTGGAAGAATAATCTAGTAGTTGTGGACTACCTTTATAAGCTGTTACCGATGTGGTATTGATGATAGCACTGCCTGCTTGCAAATGCTTGAGTGCAGCCTTAGTCATGAAAAACATTGAGAAGATATTAGTGCGGAAAGTTCGCTCTAGTTGTTCTTCAGTGATTTCTTCAATACTTTCTTTAGGATGTTGTTCAGCAGCATTATTGATGAGAATATCGAGTTTGCCAAACTCACCAACTGTTTGTTGTATGGCTTGCTGACAAAAAGTTTCATTGCCAATATCACCTGCAATCGTTACTGCACGACGCCCTTGTTTTTCTACCAAATGTTTTGTTTCTTTGGCATCATCGTGTTCGTTAAGGTAAAGAATAGCTACATCTGCACCTTCTTTTGCAAATGCGATCGCAACAGCACGACCAATCCCACTATCTGCACCTGTAATCAATGCTACCTTATCTTGTAACTTACCACTACCGCGATACTGAGCATCATCTGCTTTGGGTTTTGGTGTCATTTCTGATTCAACACCTGGTGTTTCTTGTTGCTGTGGCGGTTGTAATTTTTGCTCTTTTTTCTCTTTTGGTTCTTTTGATTTAGCCATCTGTTTTACCTTGGTAATTGAATATTGAATGGGTATTGAAAAAGGGTAATTGGGCAGTAGTTACACTCCATCTTTCTCCTATCCCCTATTTCATAACTAAACCTTGGATCGAAAATTCAACCCAAGGTTTATTTTTTGCTTTGACTTTCACTAGCCATTTGCAATTTTAGGCATTTCTATCCTGGATGTTTGCCAAATTTACTTATTCGAGCAACTCTACGCAATTTACATTACTTACATTATTTATCCTCACGCCTGACCATGAAAAAAAGTACACAACTCTAATGTGATGAAGAATTTCTCTTTTTCACCTGCTTTCAAGTTAACTATTATATTGCTGTACTTTATCGCCCCCTAGAGGTAAAGTATGCTGCAATTAGCTCAACCTTAAGAGGGAAAAGAATTAAAGAAGTCGGCGATTTGTGGGTTGCTATAGCTCGATCGATCCTTGCGGACTTCCAGAAATTTTTTACAAAACTACCTGAATCTTGACACGGCAACTATACATCGTCCAAAAGGGTGCTTGGTGCGCTACATTGAGATTATTAGAGGGCATGGGTTATGGCAACATTAAATATTTCCGAGTTAGAACAGGTTGAAAAGTTTCGCCACTTACAATTAACCCTGCGCGATCGCTGGAAAACGAGCGAAATATTTGACAATAGTGAAGCGGATATTTTAATTATTCCCTCCTTGAGTCTTGACCAGGGAGAACTCCAAAAGATCGAAGGCTGCGAGCATTATGAAGAAAGATTACTATTTTCGTTAATTCGGTTGCGAAATCCCCGAACTCGACTGATTTATGTAACATCAGTACCGCTGCATCCGAGTATCATTGATTATTATCTGCAATTGTTGCCAGGAATTCCCTTTTCTCATGCTCGCAATCGCTTGCTGTTACTTTCTACTTACGATTCCTCTTTTAAGCCTCTGAGCCAAAAGATTTTAGAACGCCCCCGCTTGCTAGAGCGGATTCAGAAATCTTTGAGGCTAGACAAATCATTTATGATCTGCTACAACTCTTCGCACTGGGAAGGCGAATTGTCTTTAAAATTGGGTGTACCACTGTATGCGGCTGCACCAGATTTACAAATTTGGGGAACAAAAAGTGGCAGTCGGGAAATCTTCAAGGAAAGCGGAGTACCGCATCCAGATGGCAGCGAAAAAGTTTGGAACCATACAGATTTGACAGAAGCTACCGTTGATTTGTGGGAACGGCAACCAACATTAAAACGGGTAGTAGTAAAACTTAACGAGGGCATTTCTGGAGAGGGAAATGCATTGTTGGATCTCAGACCGATTGAGAATTTAGCACCAAACACTGGTACTCATGCCGAAAGGATAGCAGCAATTAGCGATCGCTTATCAACGATGCGCTTTCAAGCAAAACAAGAAACTTGGGATAGTTTTTTGGGAAAAATGCCTGAGTTAGGGGCAATCGCTGAAGCATTCGTGGAAGGGGAAATTAAGCGATCGCCCAGCGTTCAAGGACGGATCACTCCCCAAGGCGAAGTGGAAATCCTGTCAACTCACGACCAAATTCTCGGAGGCCCAGACGGTCAGATTTATCTTGGTTGCAGCTTTCCTGCTGATGAAAGATATCGATTGCAATTACAGCAATTGGGACTTCAAGTTGGCAAAAAGCTAGCAGATAAAGGCACTTTAGAGCGGTTTGGTGTAGATTTTATCGCCGTTGACAAGGGTAATGGAGACTGGGATATTCAGGCGATCGAAATTAACCTGCGTAAAGGCGGTACAACGCATCCATTCATGACCCTGAAATTATTAACGAACGGCCGCTATGACCTTTCCACGGGTTTATTTTATAGTCAACAAGGTCGTCCAAAATATTACATTGCCACTGATAATCTGCAAAAAGAGCGCTATCAGGGATTATTACCCAATGATTTGATGGATATCATTGCTCACCACAGACTGCACTTTGACAGCGGTACAGAGACGGGTACAGTGTTTCATCTTATGGGCTGCCTTTCGCAGTTTGGCAAGGTGGGATTAACCAGCATCGGTGATTCACCGCAACAAGCACGAGATATTTATAACAAAGTTGTCAAAGTTCTGGATGAAGAAACCCGCAACGACAATCGTGATTTCTCGGCATTTTCAGATTATTCCTTTCCTGTAGTTTGGGATGAATTATAAGCTAACGCGCCTACATATTGCACAAACTCCGTGTAGACCGTCATTAGTCATTTGTCATATCATGTCCGCTTGATTGCTTATTAAACCCGAAGAACCCCACCCCGCCAAAGCTGTGCTTTGTCTCCCCTCCCCGCTTTTCGGGAGGGGTTGGGGGTGGGGTTCTTTTATTATGGGTAATTTGGCGGACATGATATCATTTGTCATTTGTCATTTATCATTTGTGTTTACTAAGGACAAAGGACAACCTCTCCTGAAGGAGACGCTGCGCGAACACCAGTTGATGTGCTTTTATTTTTGCGTAACAGCTTAGTTAAGGAATGTCGTTTGTAACCACGATCGTGGCACAGCAAGCCTTGTGCCCCAATGATATTATGTCTGCCAGTTATATATACAGCGTATTTCAGGTAAATGAAGTACACGGGTAGGGGCATATGTTGTGCCCCGCCAATTAGTTCTAAATGGGCCGATCGCTGTTAGGTAAATTTTGCTGGTTGCTTGGCTGTTTACCAGATTGCAATTGGGTATATATATAGGTTACTACGGCTAAAGTTAGCCCAATAGCCAACACCACGCCTACGATTCGCAAGAAATTGGGAGTAATTCTCGTAGTTAGCTGCTCACTTAGCCTTGGTTGGTAAATAGTATCATCCGTTCGTGTTTGTGTTCTGCTTTGATTAGACGCAGGTCGTGGCTGATACAACGTCATATCTGGTTGCACTGGCGGTCTACTTTGATTCGATCCTGGTCGCGGCTGAAACAACGTCTTATCTGGTGGAACTGGCGGTCTATTTTGATTAGATCCTGGTCGTGGTTGAAACAACGTTTTGTCTGGTGGTACTTGTTGACCACCTTGATTAGATCCTGGTCGTGGTTGAAACAACGTTTTGTCTGGTGGTACTTGTTGACCACCTCGATTAGATCCTGGTCGTGGTTGATATAACGTCACATCAGGTTTGCTGGCGTTCGGATTATTCACAGGATTCTGTTGATTTTGCTCAACTGGGTTAAATGGTCTGGGAACGGTTTCATGATTTGAGCCTTGGTTGTGTCCCGCCTGAATGGGAGGAACGATTGGCTCAGATTGGTTTTGCTTAATCGGGTCAAATGGTCTGGGAACAGTTTCGTGATTTGAGCCTTGCTTGTAAGCAGATGGAGGACGAATAACAGTATCGTCGTTTGATTGTCTGGGAACTGTTTCGTGATTTGAACCTTGATTGAAACCAGATGGAGGACGAATAACAGTATCGTCGTTTGATTGTCTGGGAACCGTTTCGTGATTTGAACCTTGATTGAAACCAGATGGAGGACGAATAACAGTATCGTCGTTTGATTGTCTGGGAACCGTTTCGTGGTTTGAGCCAAGATTTGAAGAAGGTTGCGATCGCCCAGTAAGTTCTCCGGGTACGCTAGATTCGGTGGCAAATTTGGCAGCAGCTTGCAAAGCTTGATTTAGTTCTTCTACCGTTGCAAATCGGTTGGCTGGGTTTTTTTGGAGACATTTCATCACCACGGCTTCTAATTGTTCGGGTAAATGCTCACACCCTGGTTGCTCGCGCAGTGGTTTTGGTGGCTCATAAGCATGAGCTAATACCCAAGAAGCCTCACTCACTTGACTACCCTTAATGCTGATTCCAAAGGGGTCGGCTGCACTCAGCATTTCATAAAGGATAATCCCTAAGCTGTAAATATCACCTCTAGCATCCAGGTTGCGATCGCTTTGGATTTGTTCGGGAGGTGCGTAACGAAATGTACCGATAAATGTACTAGTTATATTTGTAATATTGGAATTTTCTGAAGATTCACTACGAATTTTGGCAACACCAAAATCCAAAACCTTTACCCATTCTCCCAAATCTGTGGGCATCAAAAATATATTATCTGGTTTCAGGTCGCGATGAACTACCTGAATATGTTCAGTGGTTTTGCCGCCATCCCGTTGGAGAGTCACTCCTTGATGAGCAAGCTGTAAACCCTTACAAACTTGCGCCATAATCTTCACCGTCCGCTCAACAGACAGCCGCTTTTCGCGCAGCAGTAATTGCCTGAGCGTTTGTCCCCGTAAATATTCCATGACATAAAATGGAAAACCTTCTGGGGTTACACCACAATCACTAATCTTCACAATGTGGTCGCTTTGCAAAGCAGCACAAACTGCCACCTCCCGCTCAAAACGCTTTCTCATTTCGAGTGATGCCACTAGCGTATCTTTGAGCAACTTCAAGGCTACCTGCTGACCAACACGGGTGTCTGTTGCTAGGAAAACTTCTCCCATGCCACCCCCGCCCAACCGTCTGTCTAAACGGTATCGCTGGTTATCACCGACGAAGCGACCATTCCAAGAATTTGAAGAAGGTGGGGATTTCATCTGGGGCAACCCATCCTAGTTACTTTAAGTGTTAACTTTATTCAGAGATAATACTAGTATTACAAATATGATTGCTTCATAACTTAGATGAATATTAGTAATATATACTACTAGTAGTTATCTAATTATACTCAGCTTAACATATTAGTAAGTTAAAGTAATATGATAAATTTGATAAAATGTTTAAACTTTAGACCTAATAGCAGTTGAAATTTGTTCCTGATATTAAGTTAGCGCGAGTTGCCGAGAATCGTCTGCTTCAGTAGTACTGAGTGACTAAAAGAGTAAAACCGTAGAGCGCAAACTACGAACCTAGCAAGTCAAACTTTACAGACAAGTAATTGAATTTAACACTCTGATTAAATTACACTGCTAATTTTGACCGGCTAATCAGGAGGCTAAGATGGAAAGCAACACCACAACATGGTGGATATATGCATTATTGTCAGCTGCCTTTGCAGCATTGACAACTATCTTTGCCAAAATTGGGATAGAAAATGTGAATGCTAATTTAGCAACAGCAATCCGAACTGTGGTCATTTTGGTAGTTGCTTGGGGGATTGTATTTTTTCAGGGAAACGTAGTTAATATCTTAGCTATACCCCAAAAAACCATGATTTTCTTATTATTATCTGGAGTATCTACAGGGTTATCATGGATTTTTTACTTCCAAGCCTTACAAGCAGGAAAAGCTTCCCTTGTTGCACCAATTGATAAATCAAGCTTGGTATTAGTTTTATTATTTTCAGTCATTTTTTTGGGAGAAACATTAAGCTGGAAGATCGTTTTAGGAACTGGGTTAGTAGTCATCGGCACTTTAGTTTTAATCATTTAAAATCTTAATTAATCTCTACTCGCTCCCAAATTAAGAATTAGGTTTTCTTTATCCGGCAAAACCCTAGCTTTTTGGCAAATACTTTTTTCACATCACAGATTATCGATGAAGTGAAAAAAGTAAAACTACTGTCCCATAAAGGTTTAAGTTGAAGCGTTCGTGCTGATAGTCTTGGCGACAACAGGACTTAAAGTTTTGCAAAATAGATTATTCTATTAATGTACTCTGGCGTACATGATTAATATGTGCTATTGCCATGAGGAATCAGGATGAGTAATGTGCTATCTATAGCCGCAGTGACAGCAGTACTAAAAGTATTGCTGGAAAATGGTTTAGTCAGCGATCCGATCGCTGCTAGTGTTGGTGATGTGATTGTAACTGCCCTACCGCCCGATCGAATTTCAGTTGAAGCTGACGAGCGTGCCCAAATCAACCTTTTTCTCTATCAAGTGACGCAGAACCGCAATGTCGATTGGGTATCTCAAGAATTTCGCAGCAGGCACTCACGGATTAATGGAAACCCACGCTCTCCAATTCCACCACTAGCTCTCGATCTCCACTACTTACTCACAGCCTACGGAGCTAAAGATTTTCAGGCAGAGCTTTTACTCGGCTATGCAATGCATTTATTACACAAAACACCAGCGATCGCATCTGATATTATTGAAAATACTTTGATAAATGCATCTACAACCAATACCTCAAGTGCTTTTTCGCAAGCTGTAGCAAGTGTGTCTGTATCCGATTTAGCAGAACAAATTGGGCAGATCAAACTGACTCCAGAGTTTTTTAACATGGAAGAAACTTCTAAGTTATGGTCTGCTTTACAAACACACTATCGACCTTCAGCTACCTATTTAGCATCAATGGTATTGATTGAAAGTAGTAAATCTGACAAAGAAGAAGATTTCTACATGATGCCCTTGTCTCAACCGAATATAGAGCAAGTTATAGCTCCAACAAAAACCGAACAAATGATTGTTGCAGGTACAAAATTAGTAATTCGTGGTAAACGGTTACGCGGTGAAATCACACGAGTTCGTTTTGGTAATACGGAAACATTACTAGTACCTCAAGAAGTAAAAGAAACGCAAATCAGCTTATTAGTCCCGCCAGATTTATACGCCAGTATACAGGGTGTCCAAGTTGTACATTTAACAATGGGCAATGCAGAGCAAACGAATCATCTAATTGAATCAAACGTGGCGGCTTTTGTCTTACATCCAACAATTACAGCATTCGTTACTCAAGTAGAAAATAGCGGTGAGAATTTACGCGCAGCAGAAATTACCGTTAAATTCCAGCCCAAAGTAGGTAAGGCACAGCGAGTAGTTTTGCTACTCAATCAGGTATCAAGTGAGAATCCGGTAGCTTACTCTTTTTTGGCTGCACCACCTACCCAAGACACTGATGCGATCGCGATTCCGGTCAAAAATGTTAAACCCGGAACTTATATTGTCCGCGTGCAAGTAGATGGCGCCGAAAGTCCACTTCACAAAAATCAGTTAGGGGAATATGATTCGCCACAGGTGACAATTTTATGAATGCTACAACAATTAATCACAATTGGGATGAGGCAAACTACCGCTACCTATCAGCAGCTCTAGCTGTAGTGCGTGGTATTTTGGAAAATCACACGGCAAAAGATGAAGAGAACCACCAAGAGCATTTACAGCAAGCGTTACAGGAAGCTGCTGCTGCTATGCCTGCACCATCGGCATTGGAGAGAGTCTGCAAAATGTTTCGCCTCTCATCCTTTGAACGTAATTTGTTGCTGTTGTGTGCAGGTATGGAATTAAATGGAGATTTTGCCAAATTGTGTGCTATAGTTCACGACGATTCACAACGAGCTTACCCAACTTTGGGTTTAGCTTTGGCAGCTTTACCTAACGTTCATTGGGATGCGATCGCTCCAAATGCTCCCTTACGTCATTGGCGGTTAATTCAAATTGGTGATGGTCATGCCCTGACTCTCAGTCCCTTGAGAATTGACGAGCGGATTTTACATTATCTCACGGGTATTCAATATCTTGACGAACGGCTAGCTGGCATCATTGAGCCATTACCAGAGGTTAGCGATTTAGTTCCCTCCCACCAAGATTTAGCAGAGCGAATCGCAGCAGTTTGGGCGCAAGCTTACAAGGTTAATAATTTGCCAATTGTCCAGTTATCTGGTAGTGAAACTGCCAGTAAACGTGCCATTGCCGCCACAGTTTGTCAACTTCAGGGTTTAAGTTTGTGGGTAATACCTGCACAAGTCATTCCTTTAGCACCTGGGGAGTTGGATAATCTGATTCGCCTGTGGACTCGCGAGACGATTTTAAGTAAGAGTGCCTTACTGATAGACTGCAACGAACTGGATACTAATGATACAGCACGGCTGAATGCGATCGCTCGTTTCATCGAACGCATAAACGGCTTTTTAATAGTTACGAGTCGAGAACGCATCGGCTTATCACAACGCCTAATAGTTAATTTTGACGTACATCAACCAACTAGCAAAGAACAAAGTGCAGTTTGGCAAGATGCACTAGGGGCGAGTGCATCGCAAATGAATGGGCAAGTCAAAACCTTAGTGGATCAGTTTAACCTTAGTGCTGCAACCATTCGCGCTGCTTGTGCAGAAGCCGCAGGACAATTAGCACAAACACCAGAAACTGATATAACTAGCATTTTATGGGATGCCTGTCGCGTGCAAGCACGTCCGCGCTTAGATGAACTCGCCCAACGGATTGAGCCATCTGGTGATTGGGATGATTTAGTATTGCCAGAGGCACAGAAACAAGTTCTCCGGGAAATTGCGGCTCATGTACGGCAACGTAGTACTGTATATAATAATTGGGGTTTTGGGGGCAAGAGTGCTAGGGGATTGGGAATCAGCGCTTTATTTGCAGGTAGTAGCGGCACTGGTAAAACTTTGGGAGCAGAAGTACTGGCCCATAAATTACGCCTCGACCTCTATCGGATTGACTTATCATCGGTAGTCAGCAAATATATTGGTGAGACAGAGAAGAATTTGCGCCGAGTATTTGATGCCGCAGAACAAGGTGGAGTGATTTTGTTATTTGATGAAGCCGACGCTTTATTTGGTAAACGCAGTGAAGTTAAAGATGCGCGCGATCGCTATGCCAATATAGAAGTTAGCTATCTATTGCAACGGATGGAAAGTTACCCAGGTCTAGCAGTCTTGACTACCAACCTGAAGAGTGCAATTGATACAGCCTTTCTGCGGCGGATTCGCTTTGTGGTGCAGTTTCCCTTCCCTGATACAACACAACGAGCCGAAATTTGGCGGCGTGTCTTTCCAACTGAAACCCCAACCGCAGATTTAGATGCTCTGCAATTAGCACGGCTTAATGTTGCTGGGGGTAATATCCGTAACATCGCCTTAAATGCCGCTTTCCTCGCTGCCGATGCTGGGGAACCAGTGCAGATGAAACACGTATTGCGGGCGGCTCAAACAGAATATAGTAAGTTAGAGAAACCCTTGACTGATGCGGAAGTTGGCGGCTGGATGTAATTTTGCAATTTTGACCTTATACCAATTTGAAAAATGATTGCGACAGATGGATTCACACCAAGCCAGACGCACGAAAGCAATTCCAAATCTAAAATCTAAAATCCAAAATCTAAAATGATATTACTCTGGTAATTCACCAAATCTTTCCCGATAGCGAGCAAGCATAGACTCCATTTGAGCAAGTTGCTGCTCGGCTTGTTCGCGTTGTTGCTCGGCTTGTTGACGCTGTTGCTGTTCTTGGTGTGCTACTTCTTCTGGCGTGGGGGTTAGTTGTCCATCGGGAGTGAAAAAGCGCAACTTCGATTGATAAACTCCCAAATATAACTGCAATTGCTGACTCCATAACCAACCAGCTTCATTTGCTTCTAGTTCTTGATAACGACCATCTAGTAAATGAAATCCTTTAAATTCTAAACTTACCGGGTCAAACCAAAAATAATCAGGAGTCCGCCAAATATCTTGATAGATTTCCTTTTTCAATCCTCTATCAGTAGCAGCTGTTTTGTCAGAAAGAATCTCTACAATCACATTTGGGTATTTGCCATCTTCTTCCCAAACTACCCAGCTTTTGCGTGTTTTGCGTTGGGTATTTAAAACTACAAAGAAATCGGGGCCTCTAAATTGCTCAGACTTGCGTTGACGCGGACTGTAATAAATTGTCATGTTACCGCAAGCGTAGAAATCTTGACGCTCCTGCCACAACCATTCCAAACACTGAATCAACAGCAGTATTTGCCGCAAGTGAAGTTCTGTTTCCAAAGGTGGTTCATCACTGTATAAATCACCAGGAGGAAATATAACATCTTCTGGTGTGTCTTCTATAATTATTCCTAAATCTTGAGCAGAAGACATAATAATTTCTCGTTTGACAAGATAAATCTAACTTAACCCAATTCATTCACCTGCAAAAGCGATCGCCCCAGCTTTTTAGAATTATAAATCTCGCTCACACAGAGTCACTGCTGGCACAGAATAATTTCTACTTAAGTCGATAGCGATCGCCACGAAGCAAATTGTATAATTTGATTCAAAAATATGCTTGAGGATGTGAGATGAGCGATCGCATATTTAAACCCAAGAAAGCAGGTATATCCACTTCAAATCCGTCGCTGCTCTCAGCAACAACTCCAACGCTGGCAAATCCAGTGCGTGGCTTTGACATCGCAAATAAAGCTCCAATCCAAACATCCTCTGAGGTATCAACAGACCTGCAAGCAGCTCGGTCTGCTGGCGAAGAATCCTGGGAATCACAAGCTATCAAAAAAAAGCCTGTTCACGACATTAGTAGCATAGCGTTGCGTCGTCCACAAGCAAAACTGACGGTTGGAGAACCAGGAGATCGGTATGAGCAGGAAGCCGATAGAGTGGCTAATCGAGTCATGTCAATGCCTAATACTGCGATGCAACCGCAAATGACACAAGAAGAACAGACTCAAGAGGAAGAAGTGCAAACTAAACCTCTCGATGTTTACTTTGGGCAAAGGAAATCGGCAGGGAATAATCAGTTGACTCATGTAGTACAACAGAAAGGTGGGATATTGCAGAGAGATGTGTTGCAGAGAGCGCCAAAAAACTCAGTAGTTACAGAACTTTCGACAAAATTGCCACTGACGGAAGCTAATGCAAGATTAATTGATGCTTGTCATAATTTAGGTAGTATTTATGTGGATTTATCTGTAGCAAATACTGATTTAATCAGTACCAAATTAAAAATTTTCTCTATAAATTACGATATGGCTTACAGCAATTACTCAAGAGTAATTGGTCAAGGAAGAGCAGAAGCACAAAATCAAACTCTTTGGAGAGGAATATTTTTAGGAATAGGAACGGGTGTTTTAGCAGGTCTTGCCGCCGCCTATATTGCTCCTTCTACTGCTGCCGGATGGTTTGCTCTCACGCTAGCTGATGCAGGTACAGCAGCCGGTTCTTCATTTTTACAAGGAGCTGCGTCTTCAGCAGTAGCTCTTGCTGTATCAGACGCCATCACAACGCGAGGCAGTGATTTACAACCTAGCGGTCTTTCACCGGATATGCTGCGAAGTAATATTTGGCAACACGTTGCATCAATGTATCGTGGTGCATTGCAAACCAATAAAGTATTAGCAAACTTACATAAGAATACTGTGATTCTTGAGCGATTAATTGCAGAAATTAGGGTACAAATTGCTGGTGGTGCATCGCCATATTCGCCAGCAGATATACTAACAGCAACTAATACTATGAACGATCGCATTAATGGAATGGCAAGTGTCTTTAGTGAATTGAGACAAAAAGCAACTGCGATGAGTGCCTTTGGTAATTCTATTTTGGCTTACGATCCTACAAAGCCTGGAGTCGATCAAATAGAAAAAGATATTTGGATTATGTGGATGGGAACTTTAAGTAATGATGACTCTGACATTCTTGATTTAGATAATATTGAAGATCATTTGAAGAGTATCGGGATTTTAGGTAATGGTGGTTTATTAGGTGTAGATTTTGGAGACTATACCTCAGAAGACGATGAACTAGCGGCTTTAGCAGCAGCTCGTCCTCGCGCTGCAACCATAAAAGGGAAGTACGATCAAACCACTTCTCAATGGACTGCACCAAGTCCTTGAGTCAACTTTTAATTATTTACTTTGATTTGTTTCTAGAGCCGTCTACTAAATCAAAGATTTTTACATCATTTCCAATCTCCGACTGGTGACACAGATTTGAGCAGCACACTTTAAAACTTTTTCAACTTGTTTTGGTGCTTTGATTTCAGTAAATAGCTGAATCGCTCGATCGAGATTGATTTGACTTTCATTAGGCTTCAACATCTTTTGATTAGTTAAACCCAATTGAAAATAAGCTTCAGCCAGATCGCATTTAGCGCCTATTTTATCCAAAAGTTCGATTGCTTCTGTATGCTTAACAAGAGCTAATGCAAAATCTGTTTTTTGTCGGTGGATTTCTGCTAAACCATTGAGTGTTTTTGCTTTTACCTGCATATAATGACTTTTTTCAGCAAAAGTCAAAGCTTGCTGGAATATCTGATTTGCTTGAGAAAATTCACCTAAATTGACGTATGTTTGACCCAAAATTTGCATGAAATAGACAAATCTCCCAGTTTGTTCTACCAGTTTTTCCTTCGTAATATTTTGATAAGCTACATCTGCTAATTGATATGAAGAATCGCGCAAACCTAAATAAGAATACACCAAAGCTAAACAGACTGAAGCTTTCTCTGCCCAGCGATGATGCTCGGTATTTTGAGCTAAATAAATTACTTTTTGAAATAACTTTGCGGCTGCCTCTAGTTCCCACAAATCTATTTGATAAAGACCAATACTTAATAAAGAATCTACCTCTAGCATTCTCAGATAGTAAACTGTATGTTTATTCTCTGGCTGAGGTACAAGTGATTTGAGTGCTTGGGTTGCGAGTGTAATAGTCTTTTCTTGACAAGCGATCGCTTGACTAATTTTACCTGTTATCCAATATAAATCGCCTAATATATTATAAAGTTCGCTGAGATTTTGGTCATCTTCTAGATTGTTAACAACTCGCTCAAGTGCCGCAAGTATCGGTTGAATTAAACCCATCCGATACAATGTGCTACCAAGAGGTAAAAACTGCTGCCATTGATTATTTCGGCTTTTTAAAATGACCTTACCCGCCAACTCAAATTCATAAATTTCTATGTAGTGATAATATGCTTCTAGAGCTTGCAAAGCATCTTTAAAGGTTTCAATTTGTTTAACACTAATTGTCCAAAATTCTGCGGCTTTGTGGTTGGCAATTTGCCATTCATCACTGGGGCGTAAACGCGCGATCGCTTCTTTTTGAATCACCGGATGTAACCAATATTCGCCTTTTTCACACTCCACCAAAGACCGATTTCTCAAGGAGGCGATGATTTGGCGATGTTGATCGGCTGGAACATCCCACAGTAAACAAAACAATCCTTGTGATGAAATGCTGGGTATATCTTGGTAACGATAACATCCTAAACGGCAAAGGAGGCGATATGCTTGGGGATCGAGAGCTTGCAAACGATTGATTTGACTAACGGCTAAATTTTTTAAGTCGGTTGCGGCTAACGGATCGGCATGATTTTCTTGCCAATAAAGAACCATGTCACCGTCAAAATCTTCCTGAATCGAACCGCAGAGAATTCCCATTGCTTTAGCATTACCGCCATAAGTGCGATGCATGATTTGCAAGGTTGGCGAGTTGATAGTTAACCCACGGTTGCTAAAAAACTGTTGCCATGCGCTTTCATCCAAACCAGGAAGCCGATAGTGATTCACATTTAACCCAGGTTCACAAAGGCGATCGCGACTAGTAATCAAGGTAACAGATTGCACCCTGGCATCAGCCAACACTCGCAATAGTTCTACATAGTTGCGGTGAGAAGCAATCAACCCACCTTGTCGATCTAATGCAGGTTCGAGATTATCAATTAACACCCCAATGCGCCGATTGTGGAGTTGGCGCTTGAGTCGCGCTAAAGTTACCCCAAATTCTACCCCAGGTTCTTCGTCAAAATCTTGTTTAAGCCATTCCTCTACAACTCGTTCGGCGGGGGTGATGTTTTGCGTTTCCTTCGCCATCAGTAGTTCCAAAACCAAATCAAACCCCTGATGGAGATATTGCTGCGCTAGAGTAGTTTTGCCTAAACCGCCTTCACCTTGGATCACAATCACTTTCGAGCCTTGATTTACCAAAGTATTTAAGTGAGCGATCGCTTCTGTTCGTCCAATAAAATTGGTATCCTCTAATTTTGGGGTGGGATGTGGCGATCGCGAGTAATCAATCAGACTGGATGATATCGCAGTAGTTTTTCTCAGAACTCGCTCTAAAGTAGCGCGACAATTACTTTTAGTAATCTTTTCTCGCAATACTTTAGAAAGCAGCTTCCATAACTGAGAACCAGCATCCTTGGCGTGTCCTTCCGTACAACCGTAAGCATGAGCGATATCCAAGTATTTTCTACCCAACCAAACTTGCACAAGAATCACTTTTTGCAAATCGCTCAACCGTTCCCCAGTCTGCGGGGGAATTGTAGCGTCTAACCATGCTAATGCTGCTTCAGCGTCCATTGTGTAACGACAAGGGTAGTTCAGATTTTAGGGACAACTATAAATTACTTTACAGTTATGTTGCTGGAGTTTTCGGATAAGATTCTGTAAACCCGACTTTTTTCCCGACTTTTGCAAACTTTATTCAAAATTCAGCAGCAAGTTCTTGAAGGGATTGCTGTTATTCCAACGGTAAGTATTAAAGTCTCGTCGATCAAGCGTTAAAATTTGTCCATGTCCCAAATGTTCTGCTAGAACAACCAGAGAAGCATCTGCCATATCCATCGGCAAATCTGCATATTTTTCTATGAGTTCAACCATGCGTTCAACATGGTGACTTTGTAAGTTGAACACTTCAAATGCTTCCTGTGCAACCTCTCTCAAAAAACTACATTGAGCATTGTTTCCACCTCCTCTAGCAAGAAGGTAACAAGTTTCGGTAATAACAGGGTAAGTAGTGACTAGTGGTTCATTGAGAATATTTAAAACTTGTACTGCTAATTGATGGTATTGATCGTTTTGGTTTCCAAGTGCCACGAAAAAGCCAGTATCAACTATAATCATAGTTTTCTTGCATTAGCGATCGCACAATGGCTTCGGAATTAGCAGCTAAGTCAGCTTCTCCTTTGAAACAGCCGATAAATTTACTTTGCTTGAGTTTCGCTAAGGGATCTGTTTTTTGTTGCTGAAGTTGTTGATAGCGCAGTTCAATCGAAGACTTAATTGCCTCTACTGTATCTTGGTCAGCCTCCTGTTGAATGTAGGCAAGCTTTTGAGCATATTCTTCATCTAGCTGAATATCAAAATTCTTCATTACCACTAACTTAGAACGTTTACCTAAAGTATATCGTCCGCGTCAAATCGTCTAGAATAAAAAATCATTAGGTCACTCCACCACCATCATTACTTATGGTGAAATCAGACCCCCGTCAATTGCCTAGCAGTGCTGAACTTCCTTGTTCAGACGATACCCCTGTGGATAACGAAGACCAGAACTTTATTCCCAACTTGCTTCTCTTCTTGCTGCAATATATTTGGGCAAACCGTAATGACTGGTTTTTCAGCGTGGATATGGGCGTTTACCATACTACAGGGGTTAGTCCACTTGTGCCGATTGTCCCAGACGGATTTTTGAGCTTAGGTGTAGAACGCCGCAAGTCAGATAAATCTCGTAAAAGCTATGTTGTTTGGGAAGAAAATAACATAGTGCCTATCTTGGCTTTAGAAATTGTCTCTTTAACTCTGGGTGGAGAATACGACAAAAAATTAGATACTTATGCCAAGTTAGGGGTACTGTACTACATTATTTATAATCCAGAGTATTGGCAAAGAGACCGTCACCAACCTTTTGAAGTTTATCGCTTAGTAGATAATAGCTATCAATTACAAATTGGTGAACCCTTTTGGATGCCAGAAATTGGTTTGGGAATTGGGCGATCGCAATACGTATCTGGTAATATCCAGCGTCAGGTTTTGTATTGGTATGACCAACAAGGAAAGCGCTATCAAACTCCAGAAGAACAGTTGGAGTTAGCGCAACAACAACTTGAACGTTATCGTCAGCAATTTGGGAAACTATCAGAAGACTGAAGTAACTTTAGTAAAAATAATTTGAGTGTATTTTTGAGCTAATTAATTCTTAATTAATTGCTGTGGTAATGGCATTAGTCGAAGTATTCATATTCTTGAACAACATCCCCTTCTTCAGTCGTGGTATTACAGAAGAAAGCTCCAGCAAATTCAGTTTCGATAGTTCTAGCACCAAGCAAAGTAGCGTTTTCCAAATTCGTTCCTTGCATAGCAACACTTTCTAAATTAGATTTGCTCAGATTGGCCCCACTCAAATCGGAACCCATAAGGCTCCCACCAAGCAAATTTGCTCCAGAAAGATTAATATTTCGGAGATTACATCTGCACAATTTAATTTCTGACAAATTAGCTCCGCTCAAATCAATACCACTGAGATCGACTTCAATAAAGCGTCTTTCACCAGCAGCATAATGTTGCAACAGTTCCTCAGCAGTCATACTTTAGCTTCCAAAACACGGCAGTTACTACCTAACAGTCCATGTTATAAAATATCTAGTACAAATTTGCTAATAAAAAGTTTTTATCAATAATCATTTTCATTCTCCCCGTCTATAAGCTTCAATCTCTGCTGCTATTTCTTCATCATAAAGTCGTCTTAGAAGGGCGAGGTTGGAAACCCAAATTTTCTCTAACCAACTTTTTCCCCGACTCTTCCAACCACATCACATAAAACTGCCGACTTCAGCCGACTGACAAAAGGAAGTGCGATCGCTTAGGCTATTGGACAAAGTTTTGTACGGTGTGTTATTCTCTCACATCACAAACTAACCTTAATAACTTTCATTCTCCCCGTCTATAAGCTTCAATTTCTGCCGCTATTTCTTCATCATTGAAGGAATTATTTGCGTGTATTGCTTGTATTTATTGGAATAATTTTTTTAATTCTTCTGCTAAAGTAACCTTTTGATTATCCTCTGTCAAAATAATCACCTCAACTCTCTGTCCTGCTTTAAATGGTAAATCAGATAATACTAACTCCTTTGGATCTGCAATAGTGATATATGTTTTATAAGCGTTCATGATTTATATTGTTACTCAACTTTTATCTACCCTTGTTCTAACAATTTCGCCACATTCTCTGCAATTCTCTCTTCTAACTTTGTAAAGTCGTCTTAGAGGATGTTTGAAACCCAAATTTTCTATAGCGCTTCTCGTTTGGAATGCAATACATTTTGACCTCACTTCCATTCCTCTCTCCTAAAAGGAGAGAGGCTTTGATACTCACTCCCCTTCCCTGCGAGGGAAGGGGCTGGGGGTTAGGTCTGTATTTCACGCAATTGAGAATCGCTACATAAGGGACTATCTCTTCCCAAGCGTTGTGAAAGTTCCTATCTGGTTGCGATCGCGCCTACCTTAATCCAGTAGAGCATCTGTAGCCTTTCTTTGCTTGTTGCTGTTACTGCATGGCGCAATCGGTGTTTTAGTTCTTCTTGACTCTCAGATCCTTCTACTTGGAAGCTATTTCTCATACCCCTACACCCTGTTTCTGCTTCTACTAATTTAGTGCATCTTCATGGTGTAGACAAATAATTCGGTTGAACAATTTTAGCCCATCAAATGCTTGTTATTTCGTGACAATTAAGAAATAACGGTTGAACAATTTCAGTCATGACTTTCTAAGATACTTGACTCCTAGTCCAATAAAAAAATAAAACGATTAAACAATTTCTGAAAAACTTTACATAACAAGAGTTTGACGGACTCTCCAAAATATTAAACATCTTCTAATTCTATTGCTGGCATGGTAGTGTTCACAAAAATACCTCAGTGGCGATCGCACTTTATTTCACTTTACCTATAGTCAGTAGCATTGAGCGATCGCTGCTTTCGTTGAGCGCGCTTTGTGATGGCTATCCGCCTGCCAAGAGCGATCGCTGTGCCTGACAGAGACACTGAAATTAGATGTACGGGTTGCCCAAAATTTCTTTGAGATAAGAAAAGCTTACTTGTTCATGAAATACTTTCATTGATACGAATAAGCCAACAACTTTAATCCCCCTGACAAGTGTAGGTTTTTTACACGATGGCTAAAACCCAGATTATTACGTGGTTAATATGGGTTCTTGATATGCGTCTCCATATAAATGCGTACATACAACGTTACAGTCTGTTGACAAGCATCTATGTGAGGATATAATCGTCTGTAAATCAACAATTAGGCTAATAGAGTAGAAGAACGTATAAGTTTCTTGAAACGATGTTTTGGCTTACAACGTTGTTTATATAGGGGAGAGTTGGGATTCTGTCGTTGGGTTGGCTGGGGAATTATTGCTCATAATTTAACTATTATTAGTCGCGAGACTCTCAAAACTGAAAAAATTTATAGCAGTCGCCAAAGCTATTAGGACATTAGGATAAGTTTATTAAAACGCAAAGGAGCGCAGAGTTGAGTGCAAAGTAACGCAGACTTTATTTCGGCCTTTTCGCTACGTGTACTAAGCCTGCTGTCCGTTGCTATGTCACCTGTTTATTTAAATTGTTACTATCAATTAAACTTGAGTCTAATTCAACATTAGACTATTAAAAATAGCAGAGTAAATAGTTCAATACAGCTTGATAGTTAATCAATAGTTTGTGTATACAAATATTGATTAATTATCAAGTTTTACTCTGATTTGTTTGGCAGTTTCGCACCGGAAACTAGTCTAAACTCCAGTTAATAGAAATGTCCCAACATAAGCAGAAAGCTGGTACGCTGAACACTGCAATCGATAACTTTATAAAAACCACCCATAGCTACTGGTCTGGGCTTTTTCATTGTTACGAAATTGAAGATTTTCCCAGAACTAATAATGACTTATAACATGCTTTTGGTATGCTACGTCATCATCAACGTCGTTGTACAGGTTGTAAGGTTGCCCCCTCATCCCTCGTTATTCGTGGTTCTGTCAAACTTGCCTGCGCGATCGCAACTTCGCTTCATTCTTTTACCGCATCTGATTTAGCACAAGTTGATATTCATACTTGGCTCGAATTACGCTCTCAATTGCAAAAACACCACGCATTGCCAGAATTGAACAGTATCGATTTCGCAGAGATCCCAAGGCTTACTTGGCTAATCTAGAGAGTCGTCTTCTCTAGTAAATTTTACCACACTAAGTGTAAATAATTACTCAATATTTGCGCAATGTGGCGATTTTTACTGTTATTACTAACAGTACCCTAGCAAAATTACTGACATCGGGATGGGGAAGTTCAGTAAAGGCGTAGAGCTACAGATGACACCCTTGTTTGAGGTCATTGATTGCTAAAAGGATTACTGAATTCAGGATAAGCGAGTTCATTAAACGCGTAGAGCTACGAATTACAAAGTTACTTGGGGTCATTAAATTAGAGAAACGAGCGTGACTGAAAAGCAAAAAGGTTGAGAGCATCACGCTCAATGCCTCTGAGACATCAGGCATCTCTGGAACATCATTCAACATCCATTCAGTTAACTTGAGGAATTCATTATGCGTCGTATTCTACTACTCTCGGCAATGATTCTTGGTAGCACGTTTGCGTTCAGCTCTGTTGCTCAAGCAGGGAGTACCGATGTTCATTTTAATGGAAATGTCCTTTCCTCCTGCACATTTAGCAATGTCCAGAATGGCACATTAGGATTAGACGTTGCTGGCACAACTCTTAGCAGTCTGCCAACCAGTGGCGGCACTTCTGGCCAAGCCAAACTCACCTGTAATAACATTCTGGCAACCCTCTCGGCATCTGCACCCCAACAAACCACTGCACCCGCTGGCTATGACCATACTACAGCCGTAAAGACAGTTGCAGTTACAGGCACAGGCGCAAACCTTGTTGCTATTGTCGCACCCTCTATTCCTTTTCCTGTGCCCCTGCCAGGTGTCACCAATTTGAGTGTGAATATGACAACCACAACCCTTGGTCTAATCCCCAGCGGTGCCTACGATATGTTTGTGACGTTGACAGTGACCCCTTAATAAAGCAACGTACAAAGATACAGATGGGGGAATTCTAGCTAACTTGTTTACTTCCCCCATCAATCATTCTTTCATTCCTTCTAATCCTTAGATTTATTCGCAAAGCCAGGATCGGTCATCATGTTCTCCCGTGTTCACAAGCCCGCTTCATCCACAACTTTAAAAGCCATTCAACTGAGTGGCTGGTTACTATCAGCAGCTTGTTTGGTCAATGGTGCTGCTTGGGCAAATCTGGGAGCATCCCCTCTGGTGATTGAAGCCCAGGCAAACCGGGGACAAGTAAAAGCAGTGCTTAACGTGATCAACTCTGGGGATACGCCGTTGCGGGCGAGGGTTTATACGGAGCCATTCACTTACAGCCGCGATCGCGGGTTCCAAACAATACCCTCTGATTCAAGCTATCTGGGTTCTTATATACAGTTTTCTCCTAGAGAATTGATTGTGCCACCCAGAAGTAGCCGTCGGGTTCGTATGGTGGCTCAACTTGCTCCCAGCCTAGCGAATGGTGAATACCGGGCAGTCATCTTTACAGAAGCCTTGAATGAGTCAACAGACACAATCGGACGGAAAGTTGGCATTATCACTCGAGTCGGTACGACTGTTTACGTCCGCAAGGGAGATACAGCGCCGAACTTAGTTGTCGATCGTGCCAGTTTCAATGCCAAGCAAAAGCATCTCGAACTATTCGTCAAAAATATAGGCAATGCATCTGTGCGCCCAATGGTTCGCTGGTCGTTGAAACAAGCAAACAAAGTATTTCGGAGTGGAGAATTGGCGCCTACTGCCATCATTGCTCTGGGCGATCGTAATTTAGCTTTAGCCGTTTCAGAAAAAGATACATCGCCCTTACTCCCTGGTAACTACCAACTAAGTGGACAGTTGCTCTGGGGTGAGGACAACGCTCAGACAGTGCCATTTTCGGTGGATTTGATAGTACCTGCAAAGTAGGAACTGCACAATCAAGAATTTTTAGGACTTACGTACTCGTGATACTCGTGAGGAAAAACTAAGCCTTTGCGATTACTTCTCTACGAGACGCTCCGCAAACGCTTTGCTCGTAATGACGTAAAATCCTTGTCCGTGCGTCCTACTTTTATCGAGCAGAATTAATTACACAACGCCATTGTGAATGAAGCTTCCCCGCAGGGGTACGCTTCATTCACAATGACTGTAAATATTCTTGTCCAACTACTTACGACGATGACTGGCCGACTGTGTAGGGTCTCAACAGATTGCTTGCTAACTAATTTGCACAAAGTTAAGAGCCACCTAGAAGACCTGAGGAAGGCTGATTTTGCCTGCTGATTTTAACTCCGCTTACCTCTATGTTCCCAACAATTCCCCCACCCGCCATCGTCCACTCAATTCCCCACAACATTTCTAATAGTAAATCTCTTTCGGAGATCGGCATCTTTAGCATTACTCCTAAATCTATTGATGAAAAACAGATTGCTTTAAGTCCATCAGCACGCGATCGAGAACAGGAACCATCGGGTGCTGATGCACAATCAAGCGTTAAATCAATTGCTTTAAGTCCATCAGCACGCGATCAAGAACAGGAACCATCGGGTGCTGATGCACAATCAAGCGTTAAATCAGATGCAAAACTGCTGGGACAACCGTTATCCATTGATTTACAAGATATAGAGTTTCTAGTTACAGAACCTCCATCTGTGCATATTCCGGCAACACAGCCTGAGATTGCCCCAAAGGTTGTACCTGAGTCTTTGGGTTCTGAAAAGGCGAGTCCGGTTGAACCTGTGACTGTTACGCCTACAGGTTCCGAAAAGGCGAGTCCGGTTGAACCTGTGACTGTTGCGCCTACAGTTTCAGCAAATTCCGCCACTTTGCCAACAAGCGATGCGAAGATGCAGACATCGGAACCGAATCTGTCTCCCATTGCTCAGGTGCCGGAGGGCTTTACAGTGTTTCCGGTGGGTATCAACATTGGTGGGCGCAATGTCAATGAGGGGGTTTCTGTTCGGGGGCAGGAAAATAGCTCGAAAGCGCTCGATCTAGAACATTGGTTATTGCCCTATGATGCCGTGGTGCAAGCGCTGAAATTAAGCACAAAAGTTTTACCCGACAATCAAATCGAATTACGATCGCCCAGTCTTGCCGTTCGTATCGATCCTGCCAAACTCCACACCGATCCAAAATTGGGTCTGGTTTTTTCAGTGGGGGAGGTGCGATCGCTATTTGGAGTTCAGGTTGAGTTTGATCTCAAAGAGTACGCGATTGTGTTTGACGCACCCTGGCTGACGGCACCGGAACAAAGCTCATCACTGGAAGAGGCTCCTGTGCAGCTTGAAGGGCTACCCCGAATTGCATCGCCAGATATTTCTCTGGCTGCGATCGAACAAGGGGTCAGCGTCAGTGGTGGAGATTCAACCCCAACTGCTTTCCGCGGAGATTTGACTGCGGTGGGTAGCATTTTGGGCGGCAGTTGGTTTGTGCGGGCAGACCAGCCCAAACTATTTAGTTCCAATAGCTGGCGGATTACAGATGCGCTATTTCAACGCCAGACCGATGCTAATGATTATTTTGTGGGTACTCAGCCCCCCTTCTGGCAGAACCTCAGCCCTAACGACTATGTAGGCTTTACCTTCATTCAGCGCCAGGGCTACACACCACCGCCACAATTTTATGGCGAAAGCGATCCGCGCCAACGCCTGCAAGCAGCACAGGTGGGACGAACGGTGTCCGGGCAGGCAGAACCAGGGACTTTAGTGCGATTGGTAAAAGGATTTAGCGATCGCATCATTGCCGAAACCCTGGTGGATTCCTCTGGCGTGTATCGGTTTGAGAATCTCAAATTGGAAACCCCAGCGCTGGGCGGCTACTACCAGGTCTTCCTCTATCCCAAAGGACAATTAACTGCCCAACCAGAAATTCGAGACGCGACGTTTTCCAATTTGGCTGGTCAACTTCCTGCTGGTGCTTCCGCGTTGATCGTTTCCGGTGGAGTGAATCGAGATTACAGCAAACAGGATAATAACAATCTCTTTGGCGATTTTTCCACATTTCGGGGTGGCATTGCTCAACGATGGGGCGTTTCAAATAGCGTGACGCTAGGTGCAGGCACTGTCTACGATCGGTCTTTAAGAGGACTAGCCGAACTCTTCTGGCAGCCAGAAAACGTCCCCTTCAAGGCAGCAGTTTCAGTCCTAAGCGGCAGCGATAATTCAGCATGGGACATCAATGCAGATGTCAGTTACGACCCATCGCAAAACTTCAGTGCCCGGTTCACCCACGATCGCTTCTCCAGCCGATTAGATGCCTATTGGCAACTGGCTAAAGGCATCACTTTGCTGGGCAACACCAATAGTAATGATGCCACCTCTGGAGGCATTCAACTCAACTTCAGTGGCAGAGATTCTTTTACCTTTGCCCGCCTTACTTTTGACACCAAAAGTCACTTGCGCTGGAATCTGATTCAACGGTTGGGAAAACTTGAACTGAACTCTATCGGCAATGAAATCAGTTCCCAGTCGGCGCTAAGTTTTTACCTGGGAAAGCACAGCGATTTTACAACTGGACATTCCTTTGTTCTCGGCTACGACACTTACAACCAAAATAGGAATGACGATCTAGTTAATCTCGCTTGGCGTTATCGCTCAAAAGAACGTTCCATCGATGGCACGTTGTTATGGGAAGCCCAATTAGGCTATGGTATCGGCTCGCGGGGTTCTGGCGTACTTGCCTCTGTGGGCACTACAATCATCCCTGGCGTAATGCTCCGCGCACGCTATCAGGGCGTATCAGTGACAACAGGCGAATCGACTTTTGGTATCGAGTTAGTATCGGGGCTGAATCTTCAAGGTGGTATCACTCCTGGCGATCGTCATGCCAACTATTTACGGACTCAGGGTGGTATTCTGGTGCAGCCGTTCTTTGATCGCAATAACAACGGCCAACGCGATGCAGGCGAGGAGTTTTACACAGATCCCAATCTCGTGACGATCAATAATCAAATGGTTCAAGCTGCTAGGGCACAGGTTGACCACGATCGCATCTTGGTACGTTTGCTGCCCAACACCTATCGTCTGGATCTGGATGCAGCAGGGCTACCCCCCGATTGGCAGGCAGCAACCAGTGCTTATGCAGTTAAGGTTGTGGCTGGCAGCTATACTCCTGTGCTAGTTCCCCTCGTCCCTGCCTATTCGCTCTCAGGCATTGTCACAGATAGCCACGGAACCCCATTGAGTGGTGTCCGAGTCGAAGCAATTCAGGTTGGCTCCGGCGTGGATTCCGGGCAGCGGCTCATATCAGTTACAAATGATGCCGGGGTCTACTTTATAGAACACCTGCGGCAAAGTAGTTATACGTTACAGGTGAATGGCAAATCCATTCAACCGAGTAAAATCAAGCTAACCGAAACGTCTCCACCCTTTCAAGAACTCAATTTGCAACAATTAGAAATATCTGCTGTGTTGCAAAAACCATGAAATTAACTCGCTTTCACCAACCCTCTTCAGATGAATCAAGTATTTTACGCTTAACCCGGATTTCTCACAAAGAGATAAAAAAGGGGGTGAAAAACTGCGAAAATGTGGATATATTAAGTGTTTCAGCAGTTACAAGTATGACCCCATCTTCAACAGATCGTATACCAAAACAGTTCAGATTTGAACAGCCAAAGTCAGTCCCAGTGGTTGCTTAAGTTGAAGTTAAATTCCTTTTTATGTATTTCTAATAAATGATACTTTGGGCTTGGGTTGATTCAAGTTTTGTTTTGGAATGCAGGCATTTTATGAACAGAGCATTCTGATTCGAGTACTGATACAAAAAGAGTAATTATTTTAACTTAATAGCTGGGCTTTATACTTAATTCATCTTTGCGCCTAAATTTTGATTGATGATATATCAAAAAAAAGCCTCACATCAGGTCATGTAAATTAATTTTTTACTGCTTGTGAGAACTGCGGGCTAGTATTGACAAAATCTACTCGTTTTTAACTTGTGACAAATGGATACAGACTGGTTTTCAAATTTTCGGACAAGTCTATTCATTATTGGATGGGGTAGCCCTACCAGCTATGAGTTCCATTTGATTTGTAGGGATTATAACAGTGAAGACTGTACCTATATTTACTTGACTGCATACCTTAATTTCACCGCCATGCAGGTCAATGCATTTTTTGACAATTGAAAGCCCTAAACCTGTTCCGGGAATATTCCCTACATTCTTAGCCCGATGAAAGGGCTTAAACAAGTGGTCTCGATCGTCATCAGGAATCCCAATACCTCGATCTTGAATTTTGAAGATCGTTTCTTCATTTTGACAAATCAGGTTGAAGTCAATTGCGCTTCCTGAAAAGGAATACTTGACAGCATTCGACAACAAGTTAGTCAAAATAGATTGGAGTAACTTTTTGTCGAGTTGAGTATAACTATTGCTGCCTGCGTTCCGTTTGTCGGTAATAAACAGCGTAATCTGATGGCTAGGGGCACTCAGTTGTATTTCTTCTACTAGATCGTGGCAAAACTGCATAACATCGATCGCAGTTGGCATGAATTCCACTTTCCCACCTTCTACGCGGTTAATCATCAACACATCGTCTAGTAGTTGGGTAATATGAGTGATAGATTTTTGGACGTGCTGAAACTGCTTTCGGCTTTGGTCTGGATTGAGGCGGTGTCCGTAGTCTTCTAAGATGCCGATGGAAGATGACACGATCGCCAATGGCGTGCGGAACTCGTGAGAAGCCATTGAAATAAAGCGCGACTTCAATTCATTTAGTTCTCGTTCTTTCTCTAGTGCTTTACGCACTTCGGCTTCTGCTTGTTTTCGCTCGGTGATATCTCGACAGGTGATCACAATGCCCGCTACATTTGGCTCATCTAGGAGGTTTTTCGCGATCGCCTCAAAATCATGCCAAGAACCATCCGCATGATGCAAACGAAATTCTACTGTTGTTTTTTGAGATGGATTATCAATGGCTCGATACAGCAGCGCTGACGCAGAAAGGCCATCGTCTGGGTGGACTAACTCAGGAAGATTTTTAGCAATCCAATCTTCTGGCTGATGTCCTAGAATATGCATCAAAGAAGGGCTAACATAAACAACCCGTCCACTTGATTCTAAGGTAGCGATGATATTCGATGCATTTTGGAGCAACGAGCGAAATCGCTCTTCACTTTGCTGCAATATCTCGGCTTTAGCCAGTTTAATCTCGGTTTTAATTAGTTGAGATTGTGCCTGCTGCAACTGTTTGAGAGCTTGTTCTAGCTCCTGGTTTGCTGCTTCTAACTGAGCTGGACTCGATAACGCTAGCGCCTTAGGAATCAGAGGAATGAGTTCCAAAGCTGTATACATTGAAACAAGGGCTGTCAAGGCTTTGACTACACCTGACAGCCAGTAAGTTGGATACCATAATGTCCAGATATCCATCAGATGTCCGGTGCCACAGGCAATAATGAAAGCACCAAACATCAGAAATATCCAGTTAAACGGAATATCGCGTCGTTTGGAGACAAAGTAGACGAGCAAGCAGGGAATAGAGAAGTAGGACAATGCAATCACACTATCAGAAAGCACGTGCAGCCACACCAATCCTGGTTTCCAGAGATAGCAATGTCCGTGTGGAATAAAACTGTTTGAATTTAAAAGAGGATGGAGTAAATCTAGCATCTTGAAGCCTCTTCTCAAGTCCTTCAATATGATTCAATTTGTATCTGGCCGATCTTCTTGAGAAGTGAGTGGCATTGGCAATGCAATCCGAACAATAGTCTGTTCGCCAGTTATGCTTTCGATTGTCAACTCTCCTCCATACAATTCAATTAAGCGTTTTGAAGTAACTAGCCCTAACCCAGCACCATTGTGTTCGTACAACTTATGATGAAACTGTATATAAGCACCCACATTCTTAATTTGCTCAGAGGTCATGCCACGACCGCGGTCGATTATATAGAGCGAATAAAGGTTATTGCTTGGAAGGCCAACGACACTGACTTTAGAACCTGACAGAGAAAATTTGAAAGCATTGTTAATCAATTCTTTCATAACTTTCTTGAGACTAGTAGGTGAAATCTGTACGGCTACATCTTGTAGATCGATCTCTAAATCTAATGTTCGCTGTGCATTCTGGGCTTCCTGATATGCAGTCTCTTCAACTATCATTTTGAGAGAGGTCTTAGGGGCATATTCTCGGAAACTAGCAACTTTTTCTGCATCAGATAGGGTTACTTCGAGTTTGGCGTAGAGCAAAAAGTTTTGAGTCAAGCCATAAAGCTGCTTGCCGGATGTATAAACTGCCTCGATCATTTCTAATTTCTCAGTATCTGACGTACATTCCCAGTCTTCGATTAATAACTGTGGTAATGCAATAATAGTTTGCAATGGCGTATGCAGTTCGTGGGGTAATGACACCGTAATCGTGTTACACAACTGCTGAAATTTTATTTGGTTCTTTTGAGCAATCATCGTTTGCTTTTTGAACTGAACCTCAATTGCTCGTCGCAGTTCAGAAGGAGTGAAGGGTTTGGTGAGATAGTCATCCGCACCTAGTTCCATTCCGTATCGCAAATCAGTTCGATCGGCTTTAGCGGTGAGAAAAATCACAGGGATAGTGGCCATTTTCGGGTCTTGACGGAGCGATTGGACAAACTCGTAGCCATTTAATTCCGGCATCATCACATCGCAAATAATCAAATCTGGCATCTCTTCTTTGGCCTTTTGCAAGCCAATCAAGCCATTCTCAGCCGTAGTTCGATAAAACCCTTCAAACCCTAAAATTGAGGCAATATTCTCGCGGACTTGAGGTTCATCTTCGACAACTAAAATCTTTTTGAGAGTAGATTGCATGATGATTTTTCCTTATGCTGCTAAAGCAAGATGTTTAAATGAAGCTACTACTGATTTTTCGTAATTTGCTGATTGGATTTGTTTCCCCTTTAAGGGACTTCCAAGTAAAAAAATATTCCATAGCAGAGGGACAAGGAAGACAAGGGGGACAAGGGGGACAAGGAAGAAAATAAGTCTAGTTGAGTAGACAAATTGGATAATTTATTTTTTGGAGTTCTTTAATTCGGAATGCAAGCCAGAGCGCGATGATGGAAGCACATAAGGCAAAAAGAATCGAGGCAATAATAAAAAGCAAATTATAGTCAGCCGTTCCCTCAAGTTTCATAGCTGACATACCGTTGTAGTGCATTGCGCCAACTCCACTTCCTAGTAAAATTCCCCCTATGACCAGATTGAAGGTTGTCTCTCGTAATAAACAATGCTCTTCCTGATGCAGCGATCGCCACCATTAGGGACAAAATAACGATAGGCAGATCGTAAAAAACTGGGACAGGGAACTGGTAAGTCAGCATAGCAATAAAGTGCATTGACCAAATTCCAATGCCCATTGCAGCCGCACCTCCAGCGAGCCAAAAAAGACGTGCCAGATTACGAGCTGCCATGATTCGTCCTGCTAGGTCGAGTGCTGTATAAGCAGCAAAGACAGCAATGCAGAATGAAAGGATCGCGAGCTGAATATCGTAGGTTGCCGTCATAATTAAACCCTGAACAATGAGAGTGGAGTTGAATTTAAAACTCTACTCTTTAACATTAGGGCTGAGAGGATTGCCCTTAAAAGAGAGTAATTCCTTAATCTCTAATGGATTTTGCCTTTGCGGTATTATTTACTTAAGTGCATCAAGAACAAATTTTTATCCGTATTGGGGGAAGTACTGGATGCTAAATACTGTTTTCGTAGAATTACTGTGAAACTTATACCAATTCGCAATTCCCTGCTTTTGGCAATGGGCTATGCTCTAAGCGCAGCTATACCGCAGGCTTTATGCAATGAAGATGGGTCAGATATGGCAAGCCTTTTGGGGTTTGAATATATTGCCTTATCTCGTTGAACCAAGAATCCTCATGCCTTTACCCGCATTTCTCACAAGTTTGACGAACTTCAGGGGCAGAGGAGCAGAGGAGCAGAGGAGCAGAGGGGCAGAGGGACACAGGAGAAAGAACTTGTACAACAACTCTCCCCTGCTCCCCTAGCTCTCTGGAGATGTGGTGAGAAATCCGGGCTTTAGGCTGAGGAGTGTCAATGAGCGAGAATTGGTATTAGCCACTTAATTTACTGACTTAGCTTTCTGGGAATTCAGTATAAGCCGAGAGACTGCTTTTGCAGAATAGGCTAGACTGAATCGTTAAACCAATCTCTAAGTAGTAAGTAAGTCAGCACAATAAAACCAAATTGTCTAAATAAAAGTAAACAAGGGTCAAACTTTTTTCCCCCTGCCCCCTGCCCCTTTTCCTCTTGTTGACCAACCCGATGTTTCTCATCTCAGTATTGTGGCTGGAAATGTTATGTTCTTGCCCCGCTCATTTCTGTTAAGGCTTGTCCTAGAAAACACGATCGCACCGCCGCCCATCACCGTTACCCCAGATGTGCTGGTGACAGAGGCGATCGCACTTTTGAACTCCAGTTCTGGCAACTTTGATCCCGGTATGGGGGCTAACGACTGCACAGGCTGTTTAGCTGTAGTCAGTGAAAACCAACTGATGGGACTGTTCAGCGAACGAGTGGTGACACGTTTGGTTGCCAGTGGGCGATCGCTTGCTGGAGTCACTTTAGCAGAGGTAATTGAACCACCAGCGATCGCCTTACGGCAATCTGAGTTAACGAATCCTGATGTTGCCCTGAGCCTTTTACAAAAACACCAGATTCAGCACTTGCCGATATTAGACGACAATGGGCAGTTACTAGGGCTGCTGACCTACGAAAGTTTATGCCGTTTGCTGCAACTTGTAGAACCCGATCGGCCAGATGAGGCATCAATCGCCGCTTTGAAACTTCAGACAGAGCGATCGCAGCTTTTAATGGCAGTCTCAACGCGGATTCGGGCTTCGCTGAGTTTGGCGGAAATACTCAATGCCACGGTGTCTGAAGTGCGGCAGTTTTTGGGCTGCGATCGCGTGTCGATCTATCACTTTTTGGAAAATGGGCAGTTCCAGGTAGTAGCAGAGTCCCTCGCCGCCGGTCAACGCTCCTTTGTCAGTGAAGAGATTTACGATCCTTGCTTTGCTCCAGATTGGACAGAACGATACGGCCAAGGACGAGTGCGAGTAGTTTCCGATATCTATACGGCAGGGATGACCCCCTGCCATGTTGAGTTATTGGAGCATTTGCAGATTAGAGCCAAAATTCTAGTGCCGGCGATCGTTAACAACCAATTTTGGGGACTGGTTAGCGCCAGTGAATCGGCTGTGCCGCGTGATTGGCAACCGGCTGAGGTCACATTTTTAGAACAACTTGGCATTCAGGTGGCGATCGCCATTCAACACAGCGAAACGGCGGCCCGATTCCAGCAACAAGGGCAAGAGCTTACCGCATTGCTAGATCGTTCCCCTGACGTGATTTTTCGGCTCAATCGAGACTTACACTACCTCTATCTCAACGCCGCTGTTGAGGTCGAATTGGGCTACGCGCCAGAAGCGCTGATTGGTCAACCACTGCTCGCTGCCACCCTTGCCCCAGAACATCTTGCTGAGTGGCAAACTCTCACTCAACAAGTAGCAGCAACCAGGCAAGAACAAACGATTGAATATCAACTTCGCCTTCAATCGCGCTCCATCTGGTTTCAAACCCGTGTCGTTCCAGAATATAACATGGATGGAACCGTCACGTCGTTTTTGTGCGTGGCGCGCAATATCACCCAAAAGAAGCAAGCTGAAGCTAGACAAGCCGCCTATATCAACGTCTTGCTAGAGTGGCAAAACCGCCATCATGCTGCCCAGCTAGCCACTAAACAAGTGCTGTATGAATGGGATACATCCTCCAATCGCATGATGTGGGGCATCAATGCCGAGCAGGTGTTTGGCTATAACGCCTCTGAAATGCCCCAGACATCAGCCGATTGGTTTGCCAGCATTCATCCAGAGGATGAGAAACGGGTGCAAACGGCCGTCGCAGAGTATTTTGAACATCAGGGACATCTCTACTTGCAATATCGGTGGCAACATCAGGCTGGGCATTACATCTGGATTGAAACTCAGGCACAGTTTTTTGCAGATGCTAACGGCAACTTAACTCAGATTATCGGGTATGTCACTGATATTAACGAGAAAAAAAGGTTAGAAGCCGAACGCACGCAGCTAGAAACTGCCCTCAGAGAAAGCGAAGCCCAACTCCGACAAATTTTTGACAATAGTCAGGATGTGTTTTTTCTCAAATCCCTCGATAGTAAGCAGATGATTTATACCAGCCCAGCCTGGGAATATCTTTACCAAACGCCGTTGCAGCAAACCTATGACAATCCTCAATCTTGGCTCGATTTTATTCATCCAGACGATCGCGATGGCGTAGTCACGTTTAACCAGCAAGCTTGTCAAGGGAAAGAGGTTTGCTCCTTTGCCTATCGGATTATCCGTCCCGATAACTCCATTCGCTGGCTCTGGAACCGCAGCTTTCCGATTCGCAACGAAGCCGGAGAGATTTACCGTCTTGCTGGGGCCAACATCGATATTACTGAGCAAAAAAAACTGGAACTGGAATTAAGCGTAGTCAAAGAACGCTATCAACTCGCCATTCGGGGTATCGGCGAAGGAGTGTGGGATTGGGATCTTGTCAGCGATCGCGTCATTGCCAGCGATCGCTATTGGGAAATTTTAGGCTACCCATCCCCAGCCAAAAACGCCTGGAAGTTTGCCGATGAGATGCTTAGGGAAGAGATCCATCCCGACGATCTCGATCTGATGCAATTAACCCTAAAAGGCCACCTTGAAGACCATTTGCCCTATGAAGTAGAATTTCGCAGACGTAAGCAATCAGGTGAGTATATTTGGTGTCGTTCTCGGGGAGAGGCAATCCGGGATCAAACTGGCAAGCCGATTCGCATGGTGGGAGCGATCGCAGATATCACAGAACCCAAAGCAATGGCAACTGCTCTACAAGCTAGTGAAGAAACCCTGCGCCAGGTGGTCAATACAGTTCCGGGAGTGGTTTATACCTATTGCTGTTGTGTGGATGGAACGAAAAGTTTTCGATTTATTAGCCAAGGCATTATCAAGCTTTGCGATCGCACCCCAGAGGAAATCCTCAACGACTCCCAAGTGCTTTGGCATCTCATCGTTCCAGAGGATGCAGAGAGGATGCGGGATTTGATTGACCAATCTGCTGCAATGCTCACTCCTTGGACGGCGGAGTTTCGCCTGATAACTGCTAGCAAAGTCTTAAAATGGGTTTTTGGTCATTCCATCCCCTCCCGACAAGCAGATGGTAGCATTATTTGGCACGGCATTCTAATTGATATTAGCGATCGCAAGCACGCCGAAGCCAAACTGCGTCAACAGGAAGAATTTCTCCGTAGCATCTACACAGGAGCAGAACTGGCGATTTTTGTGATTGAGGTGAGCATAGATCAAGAATTTCGCTTCCTGGAATTCAACCCTGTGGCTGAACGATATGGCTCAGTTACCTGCGAAGAAATTCAGGGTAAAACGCCAGAGGAAGCATTTGGTGAGGCGGTCGGTTCAGCAATCCGGCAAAAGTATGTCCTATGTCTAAAATCGGGTCAGAAGATCAGCTATGAAGAATATATTTCTTTTCCAGGGGGTTCAATTTGGGCGCTCACCAACCTATTTCCAATCCGGAGCGAAGCGGGAAATATCCATCGCATCATTGGTACAGCTATTAATATCAACGATCGCAAACAAGCCGAGCTAGAACGCCAGCGCAGCGAAGCTCTGCTTCAGGCATTGATCGCCGCATCTCCAGTTGGGCTAACCCTGTTCGATCGGGAACTGCGCTACCTCTATGGCAACGAGGCATTAGCCAAAATCAACGACCTGCCATTAAGTAAGCATTTGGGACGCACCTTATGGGAAGTTTTTCCGGAAATGGCATCTCAGTTTGCTCCCATGCTGCTCCAGGTTATAGAAACCCAAGTACCAATTATAAATATGGAGTTTAGCGGTGAGGTCAGGCCGGGTGTATTTCGCAGCGCAATCTCCAATCACTATCCCGTTTGTTTACCCAATGGGGAAGTAATCGGCGTTGGCGTATCCGTGATGGACGTAACCGAACTTGTCCAGGCACAACAAAAACTGAGGGAAAGTGAAGCCTGGTTCCGTACCTTGGCAGACAACATTTCTCAGTTTGCCTGGATAACCGACGAACACGGCTCGATTGAATGGTATAACCAGCGCTGGTTTGACTACACAGGCACCACACTGGCAGAAATGCAGGGCTGGGGATGGCAGCAGGTACATCACCCCGATCGTGTCGATGGGGTAGTGAAGAAAATTAGCCACTGCTTTGAAACAGGCGAAATCTGGGAAGATACCTTTCCCTTGCGCGGTCGAGATGGGCAGTACCGCTGGTTTCTCTCTCGTGCTATTCCCATCCGAGATGAACAGGGTAGGGTGTTACGCTGGTTTGGCACCAATACAGACATCACCGAACAAAAACAAACCGAAGTTGCTCTGCAAACAAGCGAGCAAATACTGCGTCAACTTACTAATATGGTGCCTGGAGCCGTCTATAAATATCAGCGCTTGCCGGATGGGTCAAACAACTTGATCTTTATGAGCGAAGGTATTGTCGATTTGTATGAATATACGCCAGAGGAACTCCTCAAGGATGTGCAAATCGTGTGGGATATTATTTTCCCAGAAGATATAGAAAAAATCGGCGCTTCCATCGATCGATCGGCTGCAACGCTCGAAGCATGGGAGATGGAGTTTCGCATCAGAACTCCTAGCGGCATCTTGAAGTGGATTTCAGGACATTCTATTCCCACTCAGGAAGAAGATGGCAGTATTATTTGGTTTGGCATCCTCACGGATATTAGCGATCGCAAACAAGCCGAGCTAGCACTTCAAGCAAGCAAACAGCGTTATCTAAACTTGGCTGAACTATCACCAGTTGGCATTTTCCACACCGATCCGAGCGGAGACTATAAATACGTTAATTCCCGTTGGTGTCAACTAGCAGGGCTGTCCTTCAAGGAGGCAATGGACATGGGGTGGAAACGAGCATTGCACCCCGAAGACCGCGATTGGGTCTTTCTCAACTGGCAGAGAGCTACCCAATCGCAGATTCCCTTTTTAATGGAGTGTCGCTTTCAGAGACCAGATGGAAAGGTGCATTGGCTGATCTGTCTGGCGATCGCGGAAACTGACAAGGCTGGCAAAATCACTGGCTATATCGGAACTATCACTGACATCACCGAGCGCAAATTTTCCGAACAAGCCCTGCAAGAGAGCGAACAACGCTACCGCGACTTGGCAGAAGCGATGCCCCAGATGGTCTGGTTGTCAGATGTCACGGGTGCTGTTTACTACTTAAATCGGCGTTGGTATGACTACACAGGGCAAAGTGAAGCTGAGGCAATGGGATTTGGTGCAGCAGCAGTGGTTCATCCCGATGAGCGCGATCGCACCCTCCAGGAATGGGCACAAGCGATCGCCACTGGCAGTTTATTTGAGAGCGAATATCGCGTCCGCGATCGTCAAGGACTGTACCACTGGTTTCTGGCACGGGGAATACCAATCCAAAACCAATCAAGAGAAATTACAGGCTGGGTAGGCACAGTTACTGATATCGATGACTTTAAACGCGCTCAACTCGCACGCAAACAAGCCGAGCTGGCTTTGCAAGCTTCAGAGGCAAGACTGAATGATGTGTTGAACAGTGCAGGTGCGTCAATTGGGCATTTTCGATATTATCCAAATGGTTTTTGGGAAACTGATTATCACTCTAAGGGATGCGAACGAGTGTTTGGCTATCGACCAGAGGAATTTCTGGCGGAAGTTTGGTTATCAAACATTGTCCCAGAAGATTGGGCAGTCATACAGGAGCGGATGCAGGCGGCGATTAAAGCCGAGAGAGAAACCACACTTGAGTATCGTTTTTATCATCCAGATGGCTCGACTCGATGGGTTTTAGATACGCTGACATCTCACTGGAATGAGAGCAATCGCTGCTGGGTTGTAACGGCAATTGGTACAGATGATAGCGATCGCAAACACGCAGAACTGGCACTACAACAGCTTAATCAGGAGCTAGAAGCCAGAATCGCTCGCCGCACAGCAGCATTGAGTGACAGTGAGTTGCGCTATCGGTCTTTATTTGAACAAGCAGCCGTCGGTATTAGCCAATGTCACTCATCAGGACATTATATCCAAGTCAATCAACGCTTTTGCGAACTGACTGGTTATACTAAATCTGAGCTACTGGATATGTGCTGGGAAGAGTTGATTTATCCAGAAGATTTGCAATTAATTCGCGGTGAGGTGGCTGATTTACATCGCGGTGAGTTGGCATCCATAGCCACTGAAATCCGTTATGTCCGCAAAGATCGTCAGCTACAATGGGTCGGACTGACAGTGTCGCTGCTGTATGACACTGTCGGTAGAATCATCAGTGACTTAGCGGTGGTGGAAGACATTAACGATCGCAAGCAAGCTGAGATGGCGCTGCAAGCGAGTGAGCTTTCCTATCGCACCCTGGCTGAAAACCTACCGGGAATTGTCTACAAGCTGTATCCTGCTGAAAATAATACATTTGTTTTTTTTAACGACCACTTAACGGCGTTATTCCACCTTGACCCCCTGGATCTCGCCAATCAAGGCACTCTCTGTCCAGTCAACTCGCTGATTGTACCAGAAGACCGCGATCGCGTTATCGAAGTCATTCAAGGGGCGATCGCCAATCAACAGCCCTTTCAGGTCGAATATTGCATTTACATACCCGCAACCCAAGAAAAGCGATATTTGCTCGAACAAGGCAGCACCGTAACTGACGACATTGGACAAGCGCTGCATATCGTTGGCATTATTTTTGATGTCACCCAAATCAAACAGACTGAGGAAAAACTTCGGAAAATTAACGAACAACTGACCATTGCCAATGCAGAACTAGCCCGTGCGACTCGCCTCAAAGACGAATTTCTGGCGAATATGAGCCACGAACTTCGTACCCCCCTCAACTCCATCCTGGGACTGTCTGAAGTCTTGCAAGAAAGAACATACGGGAATTTAACCGAGCAACAACACCATACCTTAACCACAATTCAAACCAATGGGGAACATTTATTAGAACTAATTAATGACATTCTCGATCTAGCCAAAATCGAATCCGGTAAGCTAAACCTACAAATAACACCCGTTTCAGTGGAGCAACTTTGTCGCAGCACAATTCCTTTTATCCAACAGCAAGCCTTCAAAAAGCAAATTAGTTTTACCCTCGAACTGTCTCCCAATCTGCCTGACATTGAGTTAGACGAACGACTGATACGCCAGGTATTAATCAACTTGCTGACCAATGCCATCAAGTTTACACCCAATGGTGGTGCTGTCATCCTCAAAGTGCAAGGCAATGCAGCCGAACAAACAATGAGCTTCAGCGCCATCGATACGGGCATTGGCATTGCTCCAGAAAATATTGACAAATTGTTTCAGCCCTTTGTTCAAATCGATAGCAGCTTATCTCGGCGTTATGCTGGTACGGGGTTAGGTTTAGCCTTAGTCCGGCGCATTATCGAGCTACACAAAGGCTCCGTGAAAGTTCGCAGCACCGTCGGTCAAGGCAGCGAATTTATAGTGATGCTTCCCTGGAAACAGGTCAATCAGCCTAACTCAGATAAGCCTGTCCATCGCACCACTGCTATTGCCGAAATTGCTTCACCCTTCTTAGCTGTAGAAACAAAAAATACAGCAGAGAATGTAGTAAAGAAACCTGTTGTTCTCTTGGTAGACGATAACCTCGATAACATCGAGACGCTACAAGCTTATTTAGAATTGAAAGGGTTTAACATTGTGGTTGCCCGCAATGGTTTGCAAGCGATTCATCTCACCCAAATGCAGTCTTTCAACTTGATTTTGATGGATATTCAAATGCCAGATATGAATGGACTAGAAGCGATTCGCCAAATTCGATCGCAGGAGCAATACAAGCACACTCCGATTTTGGCGGTAACGGCTTTAGCCATGTCAGGGGATAAAGAAAAGTGTTTAGCCGTTGGAGCGAATGATTATTTGACCAAACCCATCAGTCCCATCCATCTTGTCAACACGATGAAGAAATATCTCCAGTTGTGCCAACTGAATATGTCTGGTAGTGATATCATGTCCGGCTAATCAGTTGCGTCCATTAAAGTTATTTTGAAGGCTAGTACAGCACGGCGTAAATAAAGCAACTATTAGTAACAGACAAAAAGCTTACAATAAGAGCTTTTGCGCCTTCTGCCCTCTGCCTCCGTACTTCTGCCTTCATGTACTAGGAGTATAATCAATTTGGCTCAGTCTGGTTTACACTTTAGGGTTGTTCGTGCATGAGTGAATTTGAAATAGTCAATCAAGAACTGACGATTCTATTAGTGGATGACGAACCCGATAATTTTGAAGTTATCAGCGGCATTCTATACAATTGTGGCTATCGTTTGGGATATGCATCGAGTGGTGTTAGTGCCTTAGAACGGCTACAAAGAAGTCAGCCCGATTTGATTTTGCTTGATGTGATGATGCCAGGGTTAAATGGCATTGAGCTGTGCCGTCGCATCAAGACTAATCCAAATTGGAAGCATATTCCGATCGTTATAGTCACTGCATTGAATGGAAAAGAAGATTTAGCCCGTTGCCTCGAAGCTGGCGCAGATGATTTTCTCAGTAAGCCTGTAAGTGCATTAGAGTTACGCGCCAGAATTCGCTCGATGCTCCGCATTAAGCAACAGTATGATGCCCTCAAAGCTTCTCTACAAATGCGATCGGACATGGCAAATATGATTGTACACGATTTGCGTAATCCTCTGACTAACATTGTTTTGTCTTGTGAAATACTCAGCCGAGCGAATTTGCCAGAGCAATGTCAAATTCGGATCGATCGCATAAAAATAGCGGAACAACAGTTGCGATCGCTAACCGAAAGCCTACTGCTCATGGCAAAACTAGAGTCAGGAAAAATGCTCGTGAATCTGGAGACAATCGAGCTGAATCGCCTGATTGATAGTTGTATCAGCGATATACAGGCGATCGCCAATCAAAAAATGATTCAGATAATTTCCCACCTCCCAGAACCCGAAAGACCGATTTACGCCGATAAGCTCGTGATGCGTCGAGTTTTAGACAATTTATTATCAAATGCAATTAAATTTTCTCCGTCTAAAAGTCCAGTTACGGTGCAAGTCAATTATTTAGACGAGCTGACAACCCAGATTCTAGTGATTGATATGGGTGTTGGAATCAATGACGAACTCAAGCAAAAAGTCTTTGAAAAGTATGAAATTGGGACTCTGATGAAAAACATTGAGCAAGTTGGTTTGGGCTTGGCATTTTGTCAGATGGCGATCGAAGCTCATGGCGGCAAAATCTCAGTAAAAGATAATCAGCCTCAAGGGTCAGTCATTTTAATAGAAATCAGCAGTCTCTTTCCAGGAGCAAAACACGCTTATTTCTGAAACAGGGCGATCGCTCGGTTGAAGGTTAGAGCTTGAACAATAAGGAATAATCAGAAGTTTTGCCGTACAAAATAATACGTTATCAAGAGAAAAATGGCTATACTTTCTTCAAAGCTAGGTGATATGAGATATTGCTAGTAGTCATACGAATTTGCAATTCAAAAATCCTTACTTGATAAGAGTTTCCAGTTTTGGATCTGTTTCAGGATTTTAGTGAATTGGTATCACAGAAGTTTATTGTCAAAAACTCTGGTTGTATAAAAATAAAAAGCAGAGCGTTGATAACCGTATTGTAAGTTTAAGTCAACCATATACGTCCGAATGGCACTAAGAAAAGCGGGGAAAATCGTGGAATGTGCCGCAAAACTGTCTGCTAGTTGCTTTGATGAATATGTATTTTTTAGACTATATTAGTTAAGATAACTTTAATGAATAAAGAAACTTTAAAGCACTTTTTAGTCACCTTGAAAAACTATACTAGTACACTAAGGTATAAATATGGACACCCTTTCAAAAGCCCAAAATAAAGGCTTTTTGACTTTTGATCCTTCGACTACCCTCAAGGTCAACTTTTGACTTCCAACGTAGCGGTACTAGTTATTGTCCAGAATCCGTTGATGTTGACAAAAATTATCGCACCAGAGAAAATTCAGTTTATGAAAACAAGGAGATATTAGAAGTACTGGTTCACCTTTGAGCAGACTCCAGAAGACTGTAGTAACGAAAAAAAGAAGCAAATTTTAGAATTCCAAATATTGGTTTTCAAACTGGCGACATTGTTAAAGCCATAGTTAATAGCAGCAAGAAAATAAGCATCTATGCCGGACGTTTGCTTTGTCGAAAATCTGGAAGCTTTGATATTTCAACTAAAAACGGTCGTGTTGCGGGAATCAGTCACAAATACTGTTTAGCAATTCATAAACTGGATACAGTTATGCGTTTTAAGACGGCGTTTGTTGACTTTTTTATTACGTTTTCAGTAAGCCCTAAATATTATGGATAATCCAAAAATTCTGGTTGTAGAAGACGAAGTTCTGATTGCGAGAGAATTAGAAACCAATTTAATGAGTCTGGGTTACACCATAGTCGGAATTGCAGGGGATGGAGCAGAGGCGATTGCCAAGGCGGCAGAACTTCAGCCTGACTTGATTTTGATGGATATTATGTTACCGGGAGAAATCGACGGTATTGAGGCGGTAGAGCGCATTCATCAGACTGCTCCAATTCCGGCGATCTATATCTCTGCCTACGATGATGAAACTATTTTGGAACGGGCAAAAGCAACCCACCCCCTTGCTTATCTGATCAAACCCTTCAACGAGCGCGTCCTGAGAACAACTATTGAGATTGCGTTGGCATTGCACACAGCTGAATCCGAGATCGGAAAAGCGATCGAGATAGCTCAAAGGCAAACCAAGGCTGAAAGCCAACCCAAGCAACAGCAATTAAATCCTTTGTTTCAAAACTATTTGGGCATGGTAGTGCATGAAATAGGCAACTCTATCAGTGTGATTCAGGTCAGTGCCGAACTATTGAATGAATTTGAGGCTCCACCCTTGGTAAAGCAGCGTGCCATTGAGCGTATTCAGAATGCGGCGCTCCGTATGAACTGGTTACGCGAGGATTTACTGGTTCTGGTGCAAACCGGAACAAATCAGTATCAGCTGCAACTGACTGAGATTGAGTTGTTGAGTACGGCTCAACAATTAATCGAAATAGTGACAGTACAACAACGGCAAGATCGATTGCGGCTGCTGAGTCAGCAAGAGACGCTTGTTGCCTTCATGGATGAACGATTGCTGAATTATCTGTTAAAGAATTTGTTGTTAAATGCTCTGAAATATTCGCCTGAAGATACGTCGATTTTGCTCCTGCTCGATCGGCAAGCAGATCGAGTTGAAATTGAAGTTCGAGATCGAGGTATTGGGATTCCAGCCGATTATTATCCTAATATTTTTCAGCCGTTTCACCGAGGCAGTAATGTAGCTGATATTCCAGGCACGGGCTTGGGTTTAGCAATTGTGAAGCGCTGTGTTGATTTGTTGCGGGGAGACATTACTTTCGACAGCGAAGTTGGTAAAGGTACAACGTTTAGGGTAACTTTGCCTGTAACCAGACCGTCGAGTGAACAAAAAATCTCTGTTGATACTGGCGTTCGGTAAATTTGAGTTCAAAGCGCGTTCCTGGTTGGCAACTAAATTGGCTAACTTCTTTTAATTAGTTACGAGAAGCCGTATGGAAACAGTTAGATAAATTAACTGCTCAATTTAAATCTATTGCTGGCTGGAATTTTATTTTGGAAGCGTTATTTGTATCAGGCTTTTCGTGAAATGGTATAAGTCCAATGATTATTGTTTTGTTTGGAAGTCCGCCGTTTGCGGAATTGGCTTTCTGGAGTTTAACTAAAAATCCCATTGGCGATCGCTTGCGTGGCTGCTTGGCTGGTCAACGGTTTAGAGAACAAGTAACCCTGTCCCAACTTACAATTCAATTCTTTTAATTTTTCCAGTTGAACTGAGGTTTCTATTCCTTCTGCCACGATGTTAATATCCAGGCTGTCAGCCAGGGTAATAATAGCTTTAATGACGGCATTTTGGCCATCTTCATCAATCTGGCTAGTAAAAGAGCGATCGATTTTCAGCGTTTCAATTGGGAACTGATGCAAACAGTTCAAGCAGGAGTATCCCGTGCCGAAGTCATCAATACATAACTGAATTTGCAGCGATTTCAGCGATTGGAGGACTTGACTGTTATCCTCTGTCATTTCTAACAGATAACTCTCAGTCACTTCTAATTTTAAGTACTCACCTGACAAATGGGAGTGCTGCAATATTTCTGCCAACCGTTGACTAAAGTCAATTCGATTCAATTGCAAGGCGCTGATATTGACATTCATAATCAAGTCAGCGTGTTGAGGAAACTGTTGTTGCCAACTTCGCAGTTGCTCGCAGGCTTCTTGGAGAATCCACCAGCCCAACTCCTGAATTAGCCCCTTTGCTTCCGCGATCGCAATAAACTGAATCGGTGGTATGAGTCCTTTTTCAGGATGATGCCAGCGAATCAATGCTTCAAACCCGATTAACTGATTTGTAAACAAATGAACAATCGGTTGATAATGCAAGCAAAATTCTTGCTGTTTACCCGAATATGTGCTTTTTAAAATCGCTCGTCTCAAGTCTGTTTCTAACTGTAACTGCTCGGAAAGATTGACTCGTATTGCCGGAGCGAACACAGTATATCCGCTGCTTGCTGTTCTGGCATGATGCATTGCTAAAGAAGCATCCACAAGCAGATCGATAGCGTTGCTATAGTTAAATTGGCTGTGCGTAATCCCGATACTTATGTTGTTGAATACTTCACAACTTCCTAAATCGAGCGTCTGTTTCAAGCTTTGTTGATGAAATTGTTCGGCTAGCTTGGTTGCCGTCGATAGATGCTGAAGGTTTTCTAGAATAATAATAAATTCGTCACCGCCAAAATAGGCGAGGAACTGCTCAGGTGCAAGGATTTGCCGCAGTTGAGTAGCTACAGTTTGCAGCAAGCGATCGCTCATCAGTTGCCCAAAAGCATCGTTGATTTCCTTAAAGTTATCTAAACCCACAAATAACACGGCATACTGAGAGGTTGTATTTGTGGGTGTCTGTTGAGTTAACCGATTAAGTTGCTCGATTAAGTACGCTTTGTTGGGTAAGTTGGTCAACGAATCCCAAAGTGCACAGTGCTGCTGCGCCTGGAATGCCGCTTCCTGCTTGGCGAGTCGGGCGGCGATCGCTGCTAATAATTCATCGACACTAAAGGGTTTCGTCAAATAATCGTCTGCACCGAGATTCATACCCTGACGAATATCTTCATGGGTGCTTTTAGCTGTTAAAAAAATAAAGGGGACTAATGTAGTATCTAGATTCTGCCTTAATGTCGATAGCACCTCGTAGCCATTTGCGCCTGACATCATCACATCGCAGAGAATTAGTTCGGGATGCTGGGACTGAGCTAAAAAAATCCCTGTTTGACCGTCTTCGGCTTCCACGACCTCAAAGCCTTCTGCTTCTAAAATATCAAGAATTTCTGCACGCAATGAAACTTCATCTTCAATGACTAATATTTTGGACATATTAAGTAAGTTGGCACAAAAAAACTAAAAATGGATTACCTTCATTGAAAGTCGCGGAAAACTCAATCGAATTGTGGGTGGAGAGGGATAGCCGCCCGCCGACGGCATTGGGCATAGGAAGGCAGTGCTTTGGGCAGGTTTCCCGACTTGTAGCAACTGCCGTCATTGGTGGCTCTTTTCCATGCCCCATACCCCATCCCCCATGCCCAAAAACTCTACCCACAAAAGGATGGAGTTTTTCATTTATTAGGAGCCAAGGTAGTAGGCGGATTAGTCTCAATCGGTAGTTGAAGCGTAAACTGAGTCCAACCCGCTTTACTACTAATTTGAACTTTACCGTTCAGTCGTTTAGCCAATTTCTCAACCAGTGTTAAGCCTAGACCATTGCCGCCTTGCTGCCAGCGATCGCTCTCTGGAACTCGATAAAACGGTTGGAACAGATTGGGAATGAACTTATCGGGAATCTCTGCTTCGTTGCTAACAATAAGCATAATCATCTGACCATCTGGATTTATTGCCTCGGATGCAGTCAAATCACAACGAGCTTCTAAAACAATTTTACCACCGGGAGCAGTGTATTTACAGGCATTGTTAAGCAGTTCGCTCAAGATGCGCTTGAAATCTGCGGCATCGATTACAGGCATTGGCAAATAAGGTGGAATGTTGCTCCAGAGAGTTTGTTGGCGTTTTCGAGCCTGGGTTTTGAATGGTTCGACGATCGCAGGAATCCAGGTTTGTAAATTCAATTTTTCGGGTTGCAAAGGACGTTCGTTTGCGCCTAAATAATGCAAATCGAGCAAGTCATCGATCAGATGAATTTCGCGGTAACACTCTTGTTGCAAGCGATCGATGTAGCGTTGCGTTTGCTCTGGGTTGGCAGCTTGTTGCAAGAGTTTTAACGCCATCATTATATTAGTCGCTGGGCCTCGTAATTCCTGTGATGCACTCCCAATAAACTCGTCTTTAAGCAAATTGGAGTGTTGAAGCTGGGTAACTTTCTGATGAATCTGGACGATTGTTGCTTGTTTAGTTAATCGACTTGTAATCGCGTTAAGCAACTCATCCATCCTAAAGGGTTTTGTCAAATAATCATCCGCGCCTAAGTCCATTCCCTGCCGAACATTTTCGCGGGTCGCTTTAGCGGTGAGGAAAATGAAAGGAATCAGTGCTGTGTCCGGATTTTGTCTCAGTCCCGATAACACTGCATACCCATCAGCTCCGGGTAGCATTACATCGCAGAGGATCAGGTCAGGGAAGTTTGTTTGAGCTGAATCCAGCCCCTCTAACCCGTCTTCTGCTCCCATTACATCAAAGCCCTCAGATTCTAAGATATCGAGGATTTCTTCGCGTAATGATGGCTCATCTTCAATTACCAGGATTTTGGTCATGAATTTGCTCTACTAAAGCAATTGGCAAGGTTACTCTAATTAAAGTACCCTGATTCATTTGACTAGTAACATTGATTACACCTTGACACTCTTCCACAAATTGCTTAACAATTGCTAGCCCTATGCCCGTCCCAGGCAAATTGCCAACATTGCTACCGCGATAAAACGGAATGAATAATTTGTCCTGGTCTTCTAGGGGAATGCCAATACCCCAATCTTGAATAGAGAATGTTACATGTTCGGGAGCAAAAATCAAGTCAAACATCACCTTTCCAGAGTCAAGAGAATATTTAATCGCATTGGAGAGTAAGTGGGTGAGTATGAGTTCCAGCACAGTTGGATCGAGGTAAATTTGCCGACTATTGCCCTGACTTTCAAAGATAATCGGGTGTTCGCTGGTGGTTAATGTGGCAATTAATTCTTGACAAAACTTTTCTAAGTTCAACGGTACGGGGTTGAGTTTAGCTTGATGTGGCCCCGAACTGTTCATAACCAGCATATCGTTGAGCAACTCAGTCATGCGCTGCACTCCAGCAATGATGCGATTGTAGCGAATCTGGTTTTTTTCTGGAGTCCATTGATGAGCATAGCGTTTTAACGTCTCTGTTGCTACCAAAATCACACTCAGAGGTGTCCGGAATTCATGGGAAACCATCGTGATGAATTCAGACTTGAGTTGATGCAATTCTCTTGCTTGCTGCAAAGCTTGTTGCATGGCGGCTTCTGCTCGTTTGCGATCGCTAATATCTCGGAGAATGCAGACTGTTCCTCCATGCGGTAACAATGAGATTGACAGTTCTTGGTCAAAGGGTTGACTATTACATTTATAACCAACGGTTTCTCCTCGCCAAAATTTCCGTTGCTGTAGACTTTGCTCAATTTCGCCCCTCAAGCCAGCTTGTTGATTCGGGTGATAGTGAATTTTCCAATTGGTTTGTAGCAGGAGACTGGAATCTTTGTAACCGTAAATTTTGGAATATGCTTCGTTGACATACACATAGTTCCATTGGGCATCTAAAATGGCAATTCCTTCACTTGATACGGCGATCGCCACTGACTGTTGATGCATGATCTGTTGCATTCGCGATCGCTCGATGGCATAGTGAATGGAGCGAATCAGGGCATGGGTGTTAATTTGCCCTTTGACGAGATAATCTTGTGCGCCTTGCCGCACTGCTTCTAAAGCGATCGCTTCGTCTTTGAGGCTGGTGAGTACGACAATCGGCAAGGTTGGAGCTGCTGTATGGAGTTGGGCGATCGTCTCTAAACCATGAGCATCGGGCAGGGAAAGATCGGACAAAATCACATTAAAACTGTGGCAATGCAGTTTTTCGAGGGCTATTCTCAGTTTTTCTACGACTGTCACCTTCCAACTAGTTCGATCTGTGTTTTCCAGAAATTCTTGTAATATATCTGCATCTTCTGGGCTATCTTCAATTAATAGAATTTGTAGAGAATCATTCTTCGTCATGAGTTTTGCCCATAGTGATGCCAAAACCTATCTTAAAAAAGATATCCCCAAAATAGTAACATTCTGCCATAGAAGAACTTTCAAGAGCTTTTTTTACAAAAATAGATAGTGACATATTGAATTATATTGAATTATATTGAATACAATACTAAAGCAACAAAGCGTTTAATTATTCTGAAATACGAACAGTTACAACAATTAATCCAAAATGCAGAACAACTGCACTAGGAAAAACGAAAGTTATTACAATCTAAAAAAGATAGAATAATCATAAATACTACTAGCAAAAATATCCACGTTTTTACTAGATTAAAATTAATATATAGCTTCATTTTTCGTTTGAGAAACCAACCCCCAATCCCTAATCCCCAATCCCCAGTCCCTTTTACAGAATTGGATCTGTAGCGATACTTGCGGCGGTCGTAGCCATTGCTTCTTTCCCATGTAAGTAGAAAACAGTAATAATCGAAACCTGATACTAACTTAATAAGCTATTCTTAATGCGATTATTTAAGAGTTTATTAACAAAATGCGTTAGCCCTAATCAATATGGGTCATTTTGCCAGTTTTTGCCAAAGTTTTTGTAGGCTCTTATTTTGGCAAAGGTATTGCCTAATACAAGGGCTTTGAATGCACCAGAGGTTATCTAAAGCCTACTATACAACTTTGGGAAACTTAACAGCCGCCAGCCAAAAAAATTCAATCGAACGAATCACCTTAGCAAATTCTTCTAGACCCACAGGTTTGGTTACATAACAATTGACGTTGAGTGCGTAAGTTCGCAAAATATCTTCATCAGCCGCAGAGGTTGTTAAAACCACAACCGGGATCAACTTCAGATCGGGATCGGTTTTCAGTTCCGCTAAAACTTCTCGACCATCTTTTCTCGGGAGATTCAAATCCAGTAAAATCAAATCTGGACGAGGTACATTGGCATAATCGTCCTGCCGTCGCAAAAATTTTAGGGCTTCAACACCATCCTCCACCACATGAATTCGGTTGAGAACTTTAGCATTGCCCAGGATTTCAATCGTTAAATCGGCATCTTCCGGTGAATCTTCGACTAAAAGGATTTCAATAGGTTCAATCGGGTGAGAGTCTTTGCTCATTGGGAGTTTTCTTTTTTTATGGGAATTGTAAACCAGAAAACAGATCCTTTCCCTACCTCTGATTCCATCCAGATATTTCCGTGGTGACGCTCAACAATTTTCTTACAAATGGCTAAACCCAGTCCTGTGCCAGAATATTGGCGACGGGTATGTAAGCGCTGAAAGATGATGAAGATACGCTGTGCATATTGCGCTTCAATCCCAATCCCATTATCGTGCACTGCAAATAGCCATTTGTTATCTTTTTGGGTTGCACTGATATGAATTTGAGGTGGCTGTTCTTGACGATATTTAATCGCGTTGCTGATTAAGTTTTGTAATAAACGGCTAAATTGCTCTTTGTCGGCTTCGATCGTTGGGAGGCGATCGCGCGTGATGGTGGCGTGGCTTTCGGCGATCGCAACATGGAGTGTCTGAATCACTTGGTCAACTATCCGATCGCAATCGGTTGAAACTAATCGAAAATCGCAACGACCGACTCTGGAATATGATAGTAAGTCTTCAATTAGTGCTTGCATTCGAGTCGCAGCATTGACAATATAAGTGATGTATTTATTGGCTTTCTCATCTAACTGTTTTTGATATTTCTCTGCCAGTAGTTCGGTATAGCTGACAATGACCCGCAAGGGTTCCTGTAGGTCATGGGAAGCAACATAGGCAAACTGCTCTAACTCTTGATTAGATCGTTGCAGTTCGTTTTCAGTTTGCTGGCGCTGCTCCACTTCATTTTGCAGTTGCCGAATCGTTTTCGTTAGCTCTTCAGTGCGTTGAGCCACTCTTATTTCCAGTGCTTGATTGAGTTGTTCAAGGGTCTGATTTGCAATCTCTAGTTGAGCCGGACTGGGTAATGTTAAAGCTTTAGGAGTTAACAAAATCAGCGTCAGTGCTGCATGGAGAGAGACGATCGCTGTTACTGCTTTCATTCCTCCTGCGAGCCAGTATACTGGATGCCACAGCGTCCAGATTTCTAGCAGATGAGTGGTTCCACAACAAACAATGAAGGCTCCAAATAGCCAAAAAGCCCCACGAAAAGGGATATCTGAGCGTTTATAAGACAAGTAAATCAGAAAGATGGGAATGGAATAGTAAGCCAGGGCAATTAACGCATCTGACATTCCATGCAACCAAACTAACTCTGGCTGCCAAAGGTAGCAATGTCCATGCGGTATATAGTCGGATGAAAAAAATGCTTGTAAAAATGCTTTCATCTTTTTAGCTATTAGCGAATGGTTATGTGTGTAGGACTTACGCAAAAAACCTCTCTAAGTCTTATTACCAACGAAGTTCAAACACCTGTGCCAAGCCGCAAAGCGTCTACGGCAAAAGCAGCCGCTTCGGCTTCTCTGTGTTTTCTGCATCCTCTGAGATTTAATTTTACATTACCTGTGCGTAAGTCCTGGTGTGGTCTAAGAGTAAAGGAGGACTAAGAATACTCATAAATAACCATAATCTTATTTCATTAGACTCATAGGCACTGCGGCTTAAAAATTAAAATGTGTAAATAATTACTTATAAAATTGCTAAAATTGCGGTTTATGCTGAAATAAATAATAGCACCCTGACAAAATTACTGAGATTGGGATGGGTAAGTTCAGTAAAAGCGTAAAACTACAGATCGCACCCTTGTTTAAGGTGATTGATTGCTAAAAAGATTACTGAGTTCGGGATGAATAAGTTCATGAAACCCGTAGAGCTACGAATTACGAAGTTTCTTAAGGTCATTAAATTAGAGAAACGAGTGTGACTGAAAAGAAAGTAGAAAGGTTGAGAGCAAAAGTTCATTATTCAATCAAAAACATAGTGTGGATAAATCCATACAAGGGAAATACCTGAACTATGGATTTTCTATCTAAACCTATTTGCGATCGCACTCAATTCATCTCGTGCATCAACTATCTCTGAAACGCCATTAAACACGCATTGAATTATAGTCAAAACAAACGGCTAAATTGGACTAACAAACAAGCTGTAAGCTTTGATAAATAAGACTTTTGAATACTTCAAAAGTAAAACTAACAAAAGTTTTGAAGATAAAAACAAACTTCTATGAATCCTAAATTTATGTTGGACACAATACCTACTGCGATCGCTACTAAAAACCTCGATTGGAAAATTTCTGCTAATCGCCTAGTTATCATTGACCCCAAGGTAGAGAACTACGAAACATTAGTAGCAGGTGTCTTACCGAATACTTCTGTTGTAGTTCTAGATAACAATAGAGATGGCATTGAGCAAATTAATCAAGTACTAGCATCCTATCAAGAAGTTAACAGCCTGCATATTGTTTCTCACGGCGCACCAGGACGAGTCTATTTAGGGAGTAGTCAACTCAGTAACGAAACACTCAATCGCTATGCAGAGGACGTGCAAAGTTGGTCAAGCCTTCTCTCCTCTGCCTCTGTACTCCTTTATGGTTGTAATATTGCATCTGGAGAAATTGGCGAAGCCTTTTTGTCAAAGCTCCACCAACTGACTGAGGCAAATATTGCAGCTTCTGCCAACCCTACTGGCAGTACTTTTAAAGGAGGAGACTGGGAACTGGAAGTTACAATTGGCAAGATTGACACTTCTTTGGCGTTTTCAGAAACAGCAAGGGAAGCTTACACCTCTGTGCTGGCAATCATTACTTTAACAGGACTAACAAACCCTCTGACAGAAGGCGGTGCTACAGATACTTTAGGGGTGAGTGTTAATGTCGCCAGCCTACTTAGTAGTCTCGGTGTTGCCGGCACGACTTTGGTTAATGGTGGAGTGCCAATCAACCTGACTCTGACTCCCGATGCTCAACTGAACTTGAATGGTTCAAACTCCTCGGTGACTTTAACTATCGACCCGACTCAAACCACCCAAGTTTTCCCCTCAGTCACCATCGCCGCCATCAATGATAATCTGACAGAAACTAATCAGACTGGTACAATTAGCGCCACAATTACAACTAGTAACCCTACTCTCCAGGCTATTCTTAACCCCATTTCCTCCCTACTGTCTGCAAATGTTACTGCTAATATCCTCGATCCGGTAACACCTCCAGCAATTGTCTCCCCGATTACTTTAACAGGACTAACAAACCCTCTGACAGAAGGCGGTGCTACAGATACTT